>JAPLJY010000332.1 GCA_026388345.1 Deltaproteobacteria bacterium | reverse complement strand
CCGCCAATTTCCTTATCCTATACTACTGCGTCTACCTCACCTATATGGGAGTAGTGATGGTACTAAAAACGACACGGGATTTAACGCCCGTGCTGCTGCTCCCCTTTTCCTATCTCTATGCCGCCATTGCGCTGTCCGGTACCCTGATGGCCGTCTATCTCCTGATTCGCGCCTTCAGCCTGGAGAGAAAGACACTCATCGTTTCATTTCTCGTTTCCATCGCCCTGTGCGGAGTGCTTTACTTCATCTTCGGCAGAGGGGGATTTTCCGGGGGGAATCTCGTTGCCGTGATGCTCGTTTCCTTTTTCCTTTTCATCGTGGCCGGCATGCCCATTGCCTTTGCCCTCGGCATCGGCAGCCTGCAGTTTCTGCTCCTCTACCAGCAGATCCCGCTCGTGGTGACCCACACCCGCTTGTTCGGAGGGATCGACTCCTTTCCGCTCCTGGCCGTGCCTTTTTTCATCCTTGCCGGAGAGTTGATGAATATCGGCGGGGTGACCGTGCGGCTCGTGGCCCTGGCCAAGGTGATCGTGGGGCATATCCGCGGCGGTCTGGGCATGGTCGTCGTGGTAGGGGAATATTTCTTTTCCGGTATTTCCGGTTCTACGATTGCCGACGTCTCGGCGATCGCTTCCCTGCTGACTCCGGCCATGAAAAAGGCGGGGTACAGTTCGGAAGATACCGTCTGCATCGTTTCTTCCGCCACGGCTATGGGGATTCTCGTTCCGCCGTGCATCCCCATGGTGGTCCTCGGCGGGATCACCGGCATCTCCGTGGGCGCCCTTTTCATGGGGGGGTTTCTCCCCGCCGTCGTCCTCTCGCTTTGTATCATGGCTCTCATTTATTACAAGGCCGTCAGGGCCGGTATCCCTGTGGACAAAAAGGCCACTTTCAAAGAGGCTGTCACGGCGACGGGAGGGGCGATCATACCCCTGATGCTCCCCGTGATTATCTTGGGCGGCATCATCGGCGGCGCGGCCACGCCGACGGAGATTTCTGTCATTGCCGTCCTCTATGCCTTCATTATCGGGAAGTTTCTCTACAGGGAAATCGCCTGGAGCGATCTCGTCCCCATTCTCACCCGCTCCGTGATCATGACGGGCAGCGTGATGTTCCTCGTCGGGACCGCCTCGATCCTGTCCTGGATCTTGTCCATCAATCAGATTCCGCAGAAGATCGGTGAACTGATCGTCCATTTTTCCAGTTCCCCGTTGGTTTTCCTCCTTCTGTGCAACCTGTGCTTCATTCTCATCGGCTGCGTGCTGGAAGGGCTCCCCGCCATGCTGATTCTCATCCCGATCTTTCTGCCCCTGACCGCGCAATTCGGCGTCAGCCAGCTGCATTTCGGAATCCTGTCGATCGCCTCTCTGGGCATCGGACTTTTCCTGCCGCCGCTTGGCATGGGGATCTACATCGCCTGCGCCTTTGCAAAGCTGGATATTGGAAAGGCCATCGTGCCGTTTATGCCGTATTTGGCCTGTCTGCTCATCGGGCTGCTGATCATCACGGCTTTCCCGTGGTTTACGCTGGTCCTGCCGAACCTATTCTTTAAGTAAGCTTCCGATTTGCGGGGCTGCGACGGGCACTTGGAAGGATGAAATATGAAGCGTCGATTTTTCGGAGGCCGGTGAGCGGGGCAATGGCAGAAGATAGTCTGGAAGGCGGCCTTTGATGAAGAGGGTATGATGAGGTTAGCTCGAAACGAACAGGAGATGCTGGAAGGCAAGGAGGGCTCGGCGAGACAGAAGGCGATGACGCTGCTCGTGAAATACGCCGAGGGGCTGGGTGCCGACCGCTTTGTCGATACGAATAACGCAACCATCATCGTCGGCTCCATCCCCGATATCAAGATCGTCGAAAGGGTTGTTCCCTCCCTGGACGCCGATGAGATCGCCTCCAGATTTCTCCTCGACAGCGATGAGAGGGTCGTTCTGGATCGGGTAAAGGCCTTCACGACGACGAATGCCACCTTCAGGGACCAGAGATACCCCGAACTCCAGAGAGGGGGAAAGTCCCACTGCGATCTCCTCCAGAAGATGGCGGATTATCTCAAAAGAGTGGGCGTCATCCACCTGGCCACCTGCACCCCCTATCAGGTTGGAAATATTCCGATGAAAGGGGAGCACTGCGCCTGGACGGAATCGTCGGCGGTCGCCTTCTGTAACTCTGTGCTCGGTGCCTATACCAACATCGAAGGGCTGCACAGCTCCTTTGCATCGGCGGTCACCGGGAAGACTCCCCTGTGGGGAATGCATCTTGATGAGAACCGTTTCGGCAAGGTCATTGTCGACGTCGAAGTCGATATGGAGCTTCTCCGGGACTGGTATCTGATGGGATATTATGTCGGAAGCCAGGTTGGACTCGATATCCCCATTTACACCCACATCAACCGGGTACCGGACCTGCCCCGTCTGATGGGGCTGTGCGCCGCCGGCATTGCCTCGGGAAGCATCGTCAAGTTTCACATTATCGGAATCACGCTCGATGCCCCGACCCTTGAAGCAGCAAGCGGAAACGGGAAAAATCTAAGGATAATGAAATTTGGCCGGGAGGAACGCAGGATCGCCTATGAAAAGCTGAATCATTCCGACAGGGATGACGTGGACATTGTGGTGCTGGGCTGTCCCCATGCCGGTTTGGACCGTTTGCGGACGATTGCCGGGATGCTGGAAGGCAAGAAGATCAATCAGAATACCCGTCTCTATGTCACGACCTGCCACCCGATCAAGAACACGGCGGACAAGCAGGGATATACGGAGACGATCACCCAGGCCGGCGGTTCGGTGTGGGAAGATGCCTGCGGGCTTGTCCTCGCTGTCGATCCTTCAACGGTCTTTGCCTGTGATTCTGCCAAGATGGCGAATTACCTTCCCGGGGAGACCGGGTCAAAAAACACCTGGTTTGGCACAACGGAAGAGTGCATCCAGGCTGCCCTGACCGGGAAGTGGAGAGGAGAACTGAAATGAGCAAAATCGTCCTGCGGGGTAGAAAAATAAACGGGGGTTCAGCGGAGGGCGAGGCGCTCGTTACGAAGGAGTCACTGGGAGGTTTTGGCTGTTTCGATTTCGACACGGGGGATGTGATCGATTACGGCCATGATTGGTACGGGAAAAGTGTGGCGGGAAAGATCCTCGTGTTCAGAACGGCCAAGGGATCGTCGGCTTGGTCGATTGCCCATCAGGCCCTGCGCTTTACGGGCGTCTCTCCAAAAGCCTATGTGACCAAAGAGAGTAATCCCCAAACAGCCCTGGGCGCCGTGGTTGCGCGCGTACCGGCGGTGACCGAGTTTGATCAGGATCCCACGGAGGTGATTTCTACCGGAGACTGGGTCAAAGTCGACGCCGATCGGGGCATGGTTGAAATCACGAAGCAATAGCGAGGGCGATTGCGTATGAAGGGGATCGCGCCCTCTGCTGAAAAAGGCGGCCCCGGCCTTGAAAAGGATGCATACACTATGGTTTGCCGGAAAAAAACGTACCTGGAACATGCAGCCATTCGGGTTAAAGACATCCAATGGCATATCCACTTCTTTGGAGAGGCGCTCGGCATGTCCATCCGAAGCGTCGAAGGGCCGGAGGATCATCCGAAACAGGTTTGGCTGCTTGGCGGCGTTCAACTGGTCTCGGATCCCGGTTTTGAAGGCCCTGAAGGCCGGAGCGCCCACCTCGGCATCATGACCGAGGATCTGGAGGCGTCCATCGAGGAGGTGAATCAGTGGGCTGTAACCCAGATGCCTCAAGGGCGAAACTGGTTTGCTCTGCCCGATGGCCTCATCATCGAATTGTTACAAGCAAAGGGTAATTCGGTCGCTGAGGCGCTGGCTGTCAATTTCAGGGCGTAAGCTTCTTTTTTCATGGAAGATTGGCATGAAGTATTCCATTTGCATCGAGAATTTTTACAAAGGTCTCTGCTTTGAAGACAAATTTGCCGCAGCCAAAAGGGACGGGTTTGAATACTGTGAGTTCTGGACATGGAAGGAAAGAAACTGGGCAGGCGTAAAAAAGGCCATTGCGGATTCAGGCATAAAAATCGCCGCCTTCTCGGGAGATGACGAGTATTCCCTGATCAATCCCGACGAGAACAGCCTGTATGTCGGGTTTTTGAGGGAATCGATCAAAAAGGCGAAGGAGATTCATTGCCGTTACCTTGTGATTCACTCCGATGCGCTGAATCAGGACGGAAGCGCAAAGGAGATGGACCAGCCGCTCAGCTATGAAGCCAAGCTTTTGAACATGTACAAGGTCCTGAAGGACATTGCTCCATTTGCGGAAAAGGGGAATGTAACGCTTGTCCTTGAACCACTGAATACCCGTGTGGGTCAACCCAGGGCGCATCAGAACTATTTTCTGGATCATCCCCAACCTGCCTTTGATCTCACCCGGCAGGTCGGATCAGACAGGGTGAAGGTTTTGTACGACATTTACCACATGCAGTTGATGGCCGGGAACATCATTCATACGCTGGAAGAGAACATGGATCAACTGGGCTATATCCATCTCGCGGATGTCCCCGGAAGCCATGAACCCGGGACAGGGGAGCTTCATTGCGGCAATATATTAAAGGCGCTCGATTCGATGGGATATGACGGATTTGTCGGATTTGAGCTGCTTCCTTCTGAAACGGACGAGAAGGCAATTCAAGCGATTCAGGGGATTTGGATTTAACATCAGCGTCCACATGTATCTGCTGGGGCTGAGGGCGGCTTTGGAGGCGATTCGTGAGAATCAGTAGCTCAATTAAAAAACAAAGGTTTCTATTTAAAGGAGGAAGTATGACAAAGGTGCGGTTGGGTTTGATTGGGATGGGAATGATCGGGAAGCTTCATGCGGAGACCATGAGCAAGATGAAGGATATCGAGTTCGTGGCCGCTTCTGACGCCAATCCGAAACTTCAACTGACGGCCGAGGAACTTGGAACAAAATATTACCAGTCCTATGAGGAAATGATTGGGAAAGAAAAATTGGATGGCGTGGTGGTCGCCGTTCCGAACGACCTCCACCTTCCGGTGGGCTCAGCCTGCGCGAAAAAGGGGTTGAACATCCTGATGGAAAAACCCATTGCGGCCGACCTTGACTCCGCCGACCGCCTGATTGAGGTCGCCCAAAAGAACAAGGTCATCCTGATGGTCGGACACCACCGGAGGCACAACCCGTTGATCGAAGAGCTCCGGAATATCGTCCGGGGGGGACAGATCGGAAAGCTCGTCGGCGTAACGGTTCTCTGGTCCTTGTACAAACCAAAGGACTATTTTAAGGGACCCTTTGCCTGGAGGGCGCAGCCGGGGGGAGGGCCGATCCGGATCAACCTGATCCATGAGATCGACAATATCCGTTATATCTGCGGTGACATCACGCGCCTGTATGCGGAGGTGAGCAATTCGGCGAGGCAATTCCCGGTCGAGGACACGGTCAGCATCAGCCTTCGCATCGCGGGCGGCGCTGTGGCCAATATCTTTCTCACCGATACGGCCCCCGGAAACATTGGGTACGAGGCCAACACCGGCGAGAACCTTTTCTTCTACCATAGCCCGGAGAACTGCTACTACTATTACGGCACGGAAGGGGTGGTTACCTTCCCGGGGATGAAAAAATTCTTCTATCGAGACGCTGCGAAAGCGGGATGGCAATACCCCCTCTGCGAAGAGGGCGTCAAGATTGACCGCGAGGATCCCTATACCCGGCAGATCAGAAACTTCTGTGGGGTCATCCAGGGCACGGAAGCTCCAAAGATCGACGGAGTCGATGCGAGGAAGACGCTCGAGGTGGCCCTTGCGATTCAGACATCGGGAGAAACCGGACAACCCGTCGTTTTCGGATGATCCATGGCCGGGTGGTCGCCAACGAACGATGAAAATCACCCCCATCCTTTTCTCCCCCGTCGAGGGGGATATGGGGAGGGGGGTGTTTTCACATAAGTCAGGAGGGTAAGATGGAAAAAGTGAGAATCGGCTTGATCGGTTTAGGATTGATGGGGAGGCCCCATGCCATAATCCTGAAAAAGGTCGAGGAGTGCGATCTTGTGGCCGCCTCTGAAGTCGACGAGACGCAAAAAAAGTTCGCAGAGGAACAGGGAATCAAATACTACAAGAATTATGAGGAGATGATCGCAAAGGAAAGCCTCCAGGGCGTCATCCTGGCCCTTCCCAACCATCTCCATGCGCCGATCGGTATCGTCTGCGCCAAGAAGGGTCTTCATCTTTTTGTCGAAAAGCCCATTGCCCCGAGCATTGCCGAAGCCGACCGTCTCTTGGAGGCGGCAAAAGAGAATAAGGTGCAGATCCTGGTGGGGCATCAAAGGAGATTCAGCAGCCTCGTTGAAAAGGCCCGTGAAATTGTAACCGGCGGCGAACTGGGTCGGCTGGTGGGCGTCACCATCACGTGGACCCTGCTGAAACCGGGGGCCTATTACGAGGGTCCCATGTCCTGGCGAAAAGAGAAGAACGGCGGGCCGATCCTGATCAATCTGATCCATGAGATCGATAACCTCCGGTACATCTGCGGCGAGATCGAAGAGGTCTATGCCGTGGTGAGCAACAAGATCCGGAACTTCGCGGTGGAGGATACCGCCAGCATCACACTGCGATTCAAGAACGGGGCCGTGGGGACGATCTTCCTGAGCGATTGCACGCCCTCCCTGACATCCTGGGAAGGGACGACCGGGGAAAACCCATTGCTCTACAGCGATTTCGGAAATTGCTACAATTTCTTCGGCACAGAGGCCTCCCTGCTGTTTCCCCAGATGAAGAGACGCTACTATGCCGACCCGGCGAAGGTGGGGTGGAATTATCCCATCACGGAGCAGGGATACAAAATACCCCGTGAGGATCCCTACATCAAGGAATTCAGCCACTTCTGCAGGGTCATCGAGGGAAAGGAAACCCCGCGGACCTCCGGAGAGGATGGGAAGAGGACTCTGGAGGCGACCTTGGCGATCAAGAGGTCCGGAGAAACAGGCCAGCCCATCCGGTTGTGATGGTCCATGTCATCATTCCCGCCCACCTGGGTTGCAGGGGAGTGGGCATTGCATGTAAAACTGAGAGGAGGTACACTGAATGAAAGCCATAGTGAAAACAAGTCCGGAAGCGGGGGTCTTCGAGGTGAAGGATATGCCTGTCCCGAAACCGGGGAGGGGCGAGGTCCTGGTTCGGGTGAAGGCGGCCAGTCTATGCTACACCGACGTCGCCATTTTGAACAACAAGTACAAAGGTCGAAAACCCGTTCCCATCCCGATGATCATGGGCCACGAGGGGACGGGGGTGATCCACGAACTGGGAGAAGGGGTGGACAATATTGCGGTGGGGGACCGCGTCGGTCTGGAAGTGGTTTACGGCTGCGGCTCCTGCATCAACTGCCTCAACGGAAACAGCAACATGTGCGGGAACTGGAGGCATATCGGCATCACCTACAACGGGATCTTTGCGGAGTATGTGGTCGTTCCCGCCCGCGCCGCCCACAAGCTTCCGGACAATGTCTCTTTTGTCGATGCCGCCTGCCTTGAACCGATCAGCCTGACCGTCCGGACGCTGACGCAGGTGAAGCCGATGGTCGGCGATACCGTTGCGATCTTCGGCCCGGGGGCGATCGGTCTCTTTCACCTTCAGGCCTTCAAGGCCGCCGGGGCCGGCCAGGTGATCATGATCGGCATCGATCAGGATGCAATGCGCTTCGAGACGGCCAAGGCCCTGGGGGCCGACCACGTCATCAACTCGAACAAGGAGGATCCAGTGAAACGGGTCCGGGAACTGACCGAGGGTTTGGGAGCCGATATCGTTGTGGAAACGTCCAGCTCGCCCGCCGTGATCCCGCTCGCGATGGAGGTCGCGGCCGCACGGGGTCGTGTCTCCCTGTTCGGCCTCTATCCCGAGGCAACGGTAAGCCCCCTCACGATCAATCGCAGCGGCCTGCAGATCTTCGGCGACGTCGGATCCTTGCCCCGCTATTTCATCACGGCGATCCGCTGGATGAAATACGGAAAGGTCAAGGCGACGCCCCTGGCCAATCGGCTCTTCTGTCTGGACGAGGCCAAGGAGGCCCTCGAGGCGTCCCGGAAAGGGGAGGTTGCGAAGGTCATTTTCGAAATATAGGCGGGGACTGCTTCTCAGGCGGAATGCCTCCTTCGTCTTGATTGCGGACCCTTGCTTGACGACTCTGCGGGCTTCTTTCCGCAGAGTCGAAAAAAATACAGGATGGTGAAACATGCAAGAACTATATCTCGAAAAACCGGGCGACTTGAAGATGAGAGAAAGCGATCCGGTACCGGCGCCCAAGGACAACGAGGTGAAGATCAAGGTGATCTATGGGGGGATTTGCGGCTCGGATCTCAGGGTCCTCAGGGGGACGATCCCCTATGCGACCTATCCCTGCCGCCCCGGTCATGAAATTTTGGGGACGGTGGTTGAGGCGGGGGAAAAATCGCCGTACAAGGTCGGGACCAAGGTAGCCTCTTTTCCGAATACCTACTGCGGTAAATGTGAATTCTGCCTGCAGGGCAGAACCAATATCTGTAAGGATAAGAAAGCCTTTGGGGTAACTTACGACGGTCTGTTTGCCGAGGAGATTATTCTTGATTCCGAGTTCGTGGTGCCGATTCCTTCCGATCTGGCGGATGAGAGGGCGATCTTGATCGAGCCCTTTGCCGTGAACGTCCATGCCTTGAAGAGAACCAATATTTCCAAGGGGAAATCGGTGGCCGTAATTGGCTGCGGGACGGAAGGCCTGTTGGCGATCGCGCTGCTGAACCATATCGGCGCCGATATCACCGTGCTGGATGTCAACCCGATCAAAACAGAAAAAGCGAAGAGCTTCAATAAAAATATCAAGGCGATGCATCCTGCCGATGTAAAGGACCAAGTCTATGATGTCGTGGTTGAAGCCGCCGGGGTGAAGGCGTCTATCGAGCAGGCGTTCCAGCTCGTGAAACCCGGGGGAGCCATGATTTCATTAGGCATTACCGGAGATGAGATCCGTTACCCGGCCCTGCGTATCACGCGCAGCGAGATCACCATTTATGGAACCATCATTTACACGAAGAAAGACTTCGCGGATGCGATCGCCCTCCTGCAGGACCCTGCGTTCAATGTTTCTCCGATACTCTCGAGGATCGATCCCGTTGCGAAATACCAGGAGGCATTTGCGGATGCCTTGACGGGTAACTATGCAAAAATTGTTTTGGACTTCAGGCAGGTTTGATATGGGGGATCCAAAATGAAGATCTGCGTTCTGGGTGCCGGGGCAATGGGCAGCTCGATCGGCGGGTTGCTGGCGGCCGGTGGATCGGACGTTTATCTGCTGGATACCTGGGCGGAGCACGTCGATTCGATCAACAGCCGGGGGCTGAGGCTCAGGGTAGGCTCGTCCGATCGAGTGGTCAAGGTCCGGGCAGCAACGGACTGCCGGGGGATAGGGCCGGCAGACCTCATCATCGTTCTGGTGAAGTCCTTTAACACGAGGGAGGCTATTGAAAATGCCGGTCCGATCATCGGGGACAAAACGGTAATTATGTCTCTCCAGAACGGTCTCGGCAACGAGGAGATCATCGGGGAGGTTGCTGGGAGGGGGCATGTGCTGGGCGGGAGAACATTTGCCGGCGGCTCGGTACTTGCCCCCGGGCATGTGATTGCCAACACCACGGGCAAGCACACCTATATTGGAGAGCTCGACGGCACGACCACGGAAAGGGTGACCCGGATCGCCGAGGAGTTCAAGCGGGCCGGCCTGTTGATTACTGTGAGCTCCAATATCATCGGGATCATGTGGGATAAGTTGCTGGTCAACGTTGCCACCGGCGCGCTGTGCGGCATCACAGGACTGCCTTATGGCGGGCTCTACACAATGCCGGAACTCATGGATTGCGCACTCGCAGCGGTATCGGAGGGAATCGCGGTTGCAAAGGCAATCGGTGTAAAGTTGTCTACGAAGGACCCCATGGAAGCATGGGTCAAAGCGTCCGAAGGGTTGCCCGAGGATTTCAAACCCTCCCTCTTGCAAAGTTTGGAGAAAGGTTTGAGAACCGAGATCGATTTCATCAATGGAGCGGTCGTCCGATACGGGGAGAAGTGTAAGGTTCCGACGCCCGTCAACAAGACGTTGGTGGCCGGTATCAAGGGAATTGAATACCGGATGACGCATTACGCAAAGAAAGCGTAGCCTTTTGGAATCTTGTCCTTGACGCGTCCGGTCTTCGGCAGAAACCACCATCCATTGGAGAGTATGGAAAGAAACCCATGAGAATGATCAGCGAGAAATCGACTCTCCGGGGCGATGTCCTGATTCCGTCAAGCAAGTCGCACACCATCCGGGCGGTGACCATCGCCGGCCTTGCGCATGGTAGCTCGATCATTCACCATCCCTTGGAATCCGGCGATTGTCTTGCGGCGGCCAGGGCGGCCGGTATGTTTGGGGCCAGGATCGATCTGGGCGGCTCCTGGACGGTGGAAGGGGTGGGCGGCTTTCCCCATGTGCCTGAAAATATCATCGATGTTGCAAACTCCGGGACCACGATGAATTTCTGCATGGGAACGGCAAGTCTGGTGGAGGGGACGACCGTGCTGAGCGGCGACCGTCAGATCGTCCGGCGGCCGGTCCAACCGCTGATCGGCGCATTGAATGGTCTGGGGGCGGAGGTCTATTCGACCCGCAACAACGGTCTTCCCCCGGTCGTGGTCAAGGGGCGTCTCAAGGGAGGCAGAACGCGGCTCAGGGGGATCATCTCCCAGTACGTTTCGAGCCTTTTGATCCATTGTCCGCTGATCGAGCGTGATTCCGAGTTTGAGGTTTACGATGTTCACGAGAAATCCTATGTCCAAATCACGCTGAAATGGCTGGACCGTCAGGGGATCCGCTATGAAGCCTCGGAAGATCTGACCCGCTTCAAACTCTTCGGGGGGCAGTCCTATCATGGACAGGAGGTGACCATTCCCGGCGATTTTTCATCCGCGACCTTTTTCCTGATTGCCGGTGCGTTGTGCGATGCGGACATCACGCTTCACGGGTTGGACATGGACGATGTCCAGGGTGACAAAAAGGTCGTCACCTATCTCCAGGAAATGGGGGCGGATATCCGTTTTGAAAACGGGGGCGTCCGTGTACGGCAAGGATCGCTGCAGGGCATCGAGATCGACATGGCCGACACCCCGGATGCACTTCCGGCGATGGCCGTGGTCGGATGCTTTGCGAGGGGGAAGACCGTTCTGCGCAACGTGGCCAATGCACGGCTCAAGGAGACAGACCGGATATCGGTCATGGCGAAGGAACTGGGGCGCCTCGGCGCCCGGGTGGAGGAACTCCCCGATGGAATGATCATCCATGAAAGCAGGCTCAAGGGCTGCCCTGTCCGGGGGTATGGCGACCATCGTGTCGTGATGTCCCTGTCCGTTGCCGGTCTGGCCATCCCCGGCCGGACGGAGGTGGACACCGCGGAGGCGGTTGAGGTTACGGTGCCGAACTTCCTGGAATTGATCCAGGGTCTCGGGGGGAAGATTAACAGGCAGTAGCATACGGGAGGATACGGACCGCGATATTTTTGTCGCGTCTCCATGATTCGTTGCCCCGGGAACACGATCCTTTCCATAAATGGCATGAAAGAAGAGGAGGGGTATGCAGGGGAATACCTTCGGAAGAGTTTTCCGCGTTACGGCCGCGGGTGAATCGTACGGCCCGGCCTTACAGATCATTGTCGACGGGGTTCCCCCCGGAGTGCCGATCACCGAAGCGGAAGTTCAGTATGAGCTCGATCGCCGGCGTCCGGGCCAGAGCGCCATCACATCGCCCCGGCAGGAAAAGGACAAGGTTCAAATTGTCGCCGGCGTGTTCGACGGGTGCACCACCGGCGCACCGGTCGGCATGATCATCTACAACGTCGATACGGAACCATTCCATGTCAAACAGTATGCAAGGGTGATGGAGCGGGTGCGACCCGGACATGCGGACTACACCTTTCATATCAAATACGGACGTTTCCGGGACTGGCGGGGCGCCGGTCGTTCCAGCGGGAGGGAGACCGCCTGTCGCGTGGCCGCCGGGACGGTCGCCAAGAAGATCCTCGGCCGGGAAGGAATCGAGGTGCGTGGTTATACGAAAGAGATGGCCGGAATTGCGGCCCGTTCGGACCTGACCTGGAACGACATTGTCGCCAATACGGAAACCAATATCGCCCGTTGCCCCGACCCGGAGGCCGGCGAAAGGATGATCGCCAAGACCCTGGAGGCTGCCGCGAATGGGGATACCGTGGGCGGGATCATCGAGGTGATCGCCCGCGGGGTCCCGGCTGGTCTCGGCGAGCAGGTCTTCGACAAACTGACGGCCGTGCTGGCCCATGCCATGACGAGCATCGGTTCCGTCCGGGGCATCGAGTTCGGCGACGGTTTCGCAGAGGCGCGCCGGCTGGGCAGCGAAAACAACGATATCCCCTACTATGACGAGAAGGGGGCTGTCCGCTTCCGCACCAACCGCTGCGGCGGGATGCTGGGCGGAATCAGCAACGGGGACGATATCGTTTTTAGAATTGCCGTCAAGCCGACCTCCACCATCTCCATCGATCAAATGACGATCAACGTGATTCAAAAACGCGATGAAAAACTCGCTGCGGAGACGCGCCGGGACCCGACCATCGTTCCCCGGGTGGTGCCGGTGGCCGAAGCCATGACGGCGATGGTGCTGGTGGACTTCCTGATGATGTGGAACGGGTACCGTTCGCTCCGCCATGACATGGAAGGTCCCCAGCTTGGTCTGAGCATTTTATCGTTGCCGGATGCATAAGAGGGCGCCGAAAAGCTGAGGGAATCTTATGACGGCGAATATCGGGGCCATGGGTCATGTGTATTCGTCCCGGATGGGGTTTGAAGGAGCGTTCGAGGCGTTTTACGCGGGGGATACCGCAAAGGTGCTGTTTGTGATGCAGCGCCACCAAACACTTTTATGACAGGAGGAATGAAGATGAGAAAGATGAAAGGACTGTGTGTCATTGTCGCGTTGTTGATCATTGGTTTTGCGGTACCCGTCCAGGCGGCGGATTTCCCGACGAAGGACATTTCGGGCATCATCCAGTGGGGCGCCGGCGGGGCGACGGATAACGTATCCCGGGCCATGACGCCCTATGTCGAGATGGCACTCGGCAAGCAGATCGTTCTCCAGAACAAGCCGGGCGCGACGGGCGCCGTCGGCCTCATGTCGGTTTATAATCAGCCTGCGGACGGTTACACCCTGCTCTACGGGGCGGAGAACCCCACCATCTACAAGGTCCTGGACATCAGCCAGATCGACTACGATGCCTTCTTCCCGGTTATGCTGATCGCCCGCAACGTCGGCGTCGTCGTCGTTAACAACGACCAGCCCTGGAAAACCCTCGGCGAACTGTTCGACGCCGCCAAGAAAAGCCCCGGCACGATCAAAATGGGATCGACGGGACCGGGAGGCCTTCCCCACGTGGTTTCCTCCATGATGAAGGCTACCAGCGGTGTAAACTTCAACCACATCGTCTTCCAGGGCGAAGGCCCCCTGACGACGGCCATCCTGGGCGGCCACGTCCAGTGGTCGACGTTCGGCATGGCCGCTTGCAGTGAGCACCTCCGGGCGGGCCGCATGCGCGCCCTGGCCGTGGTATCCGAGGTGCCGATTGCGGGTCTCGAAAACGTTCCCCTGATCACCGCCACGTCCGCCGATTACAAGAAGTTCCTCCCCTGGGGCCCCTTCTACGGTGTTTTTGTGAAGAAGGAGACCCCCGACGCGGCGAAGAAGGTCCTGGTGGATGCATTCAAGAAGGGCACGAGCGATCCCAAGGCCCTGGCGTTCATTAAGAATTTCGGCTCCGTCTACATGGGCATCTCCGGCGCCGAGGCCGAGAAGTTCCTTAAACAATGGCAGTCGACCACGGCCTGGCTCCTCCAGGATGCGGGCGCGACCAAGTTTTCGCCCGACAAATTCGGGATCCCGAAACCGTAACCGCGGATATCGTCGTGCATTCTCCGGCCGGGTCGTCGCCCGGCCGGAGAAACAATGTAAGGAGATTTGCACCATGGAAGAGAATACCGATCGCAAGCCTGGGGAACGCTTTCTCATGTGGTTCCTGCTGGCTTTGAGTCTTTTCGTCTTCATCGTGGCATGGCAGATGCCCCACGACAGCTTTTCATCAATGGGGGCGTTCCCGCTCTTCATCGGAGCGGTCATGTTCCTGTCGATCCTCCGCATCGTCTGGAAGGAAAGGAAGGTCTTCGCCTCCTGGCAATGGAAAGAGGAGCTCAACCAGGCCAAGCCTTTTGCCTTTCCCTATCTGGTGGTCGCCTATATCGGAGTCCTGGTCCTCTATATCCTGCTGCTCAATCCTCTCCATTTCTGGGTGGCCTCCTATCTGTTCCTCGTCGGCTCCTTTCTGCTGCTGAAAGGCGCAAAAATAGTAAGAGCTTTGATCACCGGAGTCATCATGCTCGCCGTGGTCTGGCTCCTGTTTCAATATGCCTTCAGAATCGTCTTGTGGTAAGGAGAAATTATGGAACAACTGGGTTATTTCCTCATGGCCTTTACGAACTTCAAAATGATCGCCCTGATCACCGTGGGGACCTTCTGCGGGATCTACATCGGCGCCATCCCCGGCCTGTCGGTCACGATGGCCGTTTCGGTCCTGATCTCTTTCACCTTTTCCTGGGATCTTAACGAGGCCCTCTGCCTGATGGCGGGCATCTACTGCGGCGGCGTCTACGGGGGGTCCCGGTCGGCGATCCTGCTGAACATACCGGGGGCGCCCGCAGCCGTCGCCACCGGGTTCGACGGCTATCCGCTCGCCAAGCTCGGCGAGGCGGGGATCGCGATCGGCCTGTCGACGACCGCCTCCGTCATCGGCGGGTACATCGGCATTATCGCCCTGGCGACCTGCGCGCCGATCATCTCCGAATACGCGCTGATGTTTGCCCCACGGGACTATTTCCTGCTCGCGATCATGGGGCTCCTCCTCGTCGGTAGTCTCGCGAGTGACTCGCTGGCCAAGGGGATCTTCGCCGGCGCCCTCGGCGTCTGGCTCAGCATGATCGGAATGGATAGCTTCACCGGCCAGGGGCGGTATACCTTCGGAAGCATCGGCCTCATGAGCGGGATCCACTTCGTGGCGATCATGATCGGCCTCTTCGGCGTCTCGGAGGCCCTCATCCAGATCCACGACATCCATATCCAGCCGATGAAGCAGAACGTCAAGAATATCATCCCCTCCTGGCGGTTGCTCTGGAAGCACGCCCCCCTGATCTTCAAGTCGTCCCTGATCGGGATCGGGATCGGCGCCCTCCCCGGGGCGGGGGGCGACATCGCGGCCCTGATGGCCTACGGGAGTGCCCGCCGGAGCATCAAGAATCCGACCCGGCCCTTCGGTGAAGGGGCCTACGAGGGGGTCATCGCCCCCGAGACGGCAAACAACGCCTGCATCGGCGGGGACAACATCCCGATGCTCACCCTCGGAATCCCCGGCGACGCCGTGACCGCCATCCTCATCGGCGCCCTCTACATCCACGGCCTCAAGCCCGGCCCGATGCTGATGATCGACACGCCGCACCTGTTCTGGTTCTGGGTCGGCGCCCTGACGCTGGCCAACACGGTCCTTCTTCCCCTGGGGCTCACGGGGATCAAGATCTTCGCCAAATGCGTGGAGGTCCGCAAGGGGCTCCTGCTGCCGATCATCATCATCATCTCCACGGTCGGCACCTACGCCATTCAGAACAGCCTCAGCGATGTCTATTGGATGCTGGGGTTCGGGACCTTCGGGTATGTGCTGAAGATGTATGGCTTCCAGATGGGGCCGGTGATCCTGGGCGTCATCCTCGGACCGATCATGGAGGAGGGATTCCGGAGGACGATGCAGGATTCCCTCGATAGCGTACCGGCGGCCCTATGGGGATTCGCATCCCACCCTCTGTCGGTGGTGCTGATCGCCATCACCATCGCCATGCTCGGCAGTCAGTATAACTGGTGGGAGAAAATCAAGAAGGCTTTGGCCAAGACGTAATCGATGAAGATGGAGAAAATGATGAAGAAGATGAAGAATGTGAAAAAGATCCTTGTTTTGCACGGCGTCAATCTGAACATGTTCGGGAAGCGGGACCCGGCCCAGTACGGGACAATCACCCTCGCCGAGATCAACCGGAAATTGGTGGAGTTGGGGAAAGAGCTGGGATGTGAGGTCGAGACCTTCCAGACCAACTTCGAAGGGGCGATCTGCGAGAAGATCCACCAGGCCCACCTCGACAAGGTGGACGCGGTCCTCATCAACGCCGGCGCCTGGACCCATTACAGCGTCGGCCTGCGGGACGCCCTGGCCATCCTCAAGGTCCCCATCGTGGAGGTCCACATGTCCAACATCCACGCGCGGGAGGAGTTCCGCCATTTTTCCGTGATCGCGCCTCTGGCCAAGGGGCAGATCGCGGGATTCGGAGTCCAGAGCTACCTGCTGGGCCTCCGGGCCGCCGTGGAGCTGCTCAAAGAGGCGTAAAGGTGGCGGGGAAGGACTTCTATAATACCTGTCCGGCGGCCGGGTGCCACCAGTTGTGCGCGCTCAAGGTCCATGTCGGGGAGGGGCGCATCCGCAAGGTGGAGTCGGCCGACTATCCCGGGGACCCGGAGGCGAGGTCCGTCTGCCTCAAGGGGCTCGCCGCCCCGCGTTGGGTCTACCATCCCGACCGCCTGAAATACCCGCTGAAACGGATCGGGGAGCGGGGAGAGGGAAGGTGGCAAAGGATCTCCTGGGATGAGGCCCTGGACACGATCGCCGCCAAGCTCCTCGAGGTCAAAGAGAAGCACGGTCCCCAGTCGGTCAAGATCATGGCCGCCAGCAGCAGCCACGTGGGAATTCTCATGGGAAGGCTGATGGCGGCCCGGTTCGCGAACGCCTGGGGCGCGGGAGGCGTTTTCGAGGCCAAAAGCCATTGGCTGGCCGATATGAGGGTGCCGGCGGCCAGTCTGCTGACCCTGGGCGATTCGGGACAAACCCATCGACCCCAAGACGTCGTTTATTCGAAACTGATCATCGTCTGGGGCGGAAATCCGGCCGAGACGCACATCCCGAACATGCGGTTCATCCTCGATGCGAAGGAGAGAGGGGCCAAACTGGTGGTGATCGGCCCCCTGTTCGATGCCACTGCCGCCAAGGCCGACCGGTGGATCGCGATTCGGCCGGCGACGGACGCCGCTTTGGCCATGGCCATGATCCATGTCATCATCCGGGAGGGGCTCTACAACCGGGAGTATGTGATGCGGCATACGGTCGCCCCTTTCCTGGTCGGAGAGAAAGACGGGCGGTTTCTCAAAGAGGACGGGAAGCATGCGGTCTGGGACGGGCCGGCGCAGGGACCCCGCCCTTGCGACAGCGCCGCCTCGCCGACCCTCCACGGAACCTTCATCGCGGGCGGCTGCGCCTGCAAAACGGCTTTCCAGCTTCTGGCGGAAAAGGCCGCGTACTACACACCCGAGCGGGCCGAGGAGATTACCAGAGTGCCTGCGGAGGAGATCCGGATGCTCGCCCGGGAATACGCCGCAGCAAGGCCTGCGACCATCCGGATGTACTATGGGGTCTCGCGCACCCTCAACAGCACGCTTGCCTGCCGGGCGATGATCACCCTGGCCGCCCTGACCGGCAATATCGGCGTTCCGGGCGGCGGCGCTCCCATCCCGCAGGTCTTCTCCCCCATCGTCTTGGACGAACAGGCGGTTGCCGAGCCCCCCGGGACGCCAGGGGTCAAGACCCTCCCCGGCACCCCTTCGTCCATCAAGGGCTGGGCGGCGATCCGGGAGGGGAAGCCTTACCCGATCAAGGTCTTTTTCAACTCCTACCGCAACGACCTGCAGTGCGACGGCCATCTCGATGGGTACCGGGAGATCTTCGCGCCTATGGAACTGGTGGTCGTATCGGATATCTTCATGACCCGGACGGCCCAATATGCGGACATCGTCCTGCCCGATGCGACCATCTATGAACGGGACGACATGGTCGTCAACGGCGATTACCTGCAGCTATTGGAGAAGGCGATCGAGCCGCTTCATGAAGCCCGGACGGCCCTCGATGTGTGGTCCGAACTGGCCGCGCGCGTGGGACTGGGGGAATACTTCCGTCACACCCCGCAGGACTATATGAGAATGCTCCTCTCTACCGGCCACCCCTCCCTCGACGGAATCACTTTCGAACGGCTGGAAAAGGAGAAGATCGTCCGGGGCAATCTGCCCTCTCCCCCGGAGATTCCCTTTGCCTGCGGGATATTCCCGACGCCTTCGGGGAGAATCGAGTTTTACAACGAGTCTCTGGTGGAATTCGGCGAGGAGCTGCCCTTCCACCGGGAAACGCTGGAGAGCCCCCGCCGCTCCCCTCTGGCCGGGCGCTACCCGCTGATCTTCCTCTCGGCAAAGGTACGGGCAACCATGCATTCGATCATGGCGAACGTGGACTGGATGCAGGAGGTTTCCGAATAGCCGCTGCTCCACATCAACCCGGCGGATGCACAAAAGCGCGCCGTTGCGGACGGCGATTGGGTTGTGGCCTTCAACGATCGGGGAAAAGTGAAGCTTAAGGCCCGGCTGAGCGAGGCCGTTCCGCCGGGAACGGTCAATGTGCCCCACGGCTGGTGGCCCGAACGGTTTGCGGAAGGGCACTACAGCGATCTTCTCCACCGGATCGATGACCTGAGCACGATCGATCCGGTCCTGGAGAGCGAGGCCGTCGTCGGCGACTCCCGGGCGTGCTCGGGATTGATTCATTTCGATTGCCTCGCAGAGGTGGTGAAGGCGTAGGATGGGACGATGGGTGATCGGCAGTACTCTCTGATCTTGGATGAAAGAAGGTGCATCGGTTGCCGCACCTGCGTGATCGCCTGCAAGGTGGAGAACAATCTGGACGCGGGCTCGTGGATGAGGGTGCTCGCCCGCGGCGGCGCAACCACGGACAGTCCCGCCGGCGCGTACCCGGGGCTCAGCCTCTCCTGGCAACCCGACACCTGCCGGCACTGCCCGGATCCGCCTTGCCGGGAGGCTTGTCCTTCAGGTGCCGTTCATAAACGCCCGGACGGGATTGTGCTGATCGACCGGGAGAAATGTACCGGCTGCCGGGTCTGCGCCGATGCCTGTCCTTACGATGCGATCCGTTTCGATCCCGGGGAGGGATACGCGCAGAAGTGCACCCTTTGCAGCCACCGGATCGACCGGGGCCTGGAGCCTTTCTGCGTGAAGGAGTGCATCTGCGGCGCGCTCCGTCTCGGGTGATCCGGCGGACCATCTATCTCTTCCTCGCTGCCCGTGCCGTTGCCCTCCGGAGTGCCCTCTGCGACCAGGAGACGTTCAAACGATAGCCGGACGGATCATGCCGTATGAATCCGGGCGCCTGCCGGAGCCGTCGGGGGGTTTGCCAATTCGGTTCTTGCAGAATCCGGAAATGTCTGTTAATTTTCGATCGGCTTTACGTTTTTCGGATGAACGGCGGTGAACGGTTTTCCGCTCCGGACGGCTTCGGGGACTTTTTCCGGGAACAATTTATCGGGATCGGCCACATTGATCAATTCCATTATTGCGGCAAAGGCGCGGAGCGAATTTTCCCGGGCGATGCGTTTCGAGGGAGTGGGTGTCCCCCGTGTGCCGCCCCCTGGGGATTACCGTCCCCGGCTTCTCTACCTTCACATCCCCTTCTGCGAGTGTCTCTGCCCCTACTGTTCCTTCAACCGCTTCGTCTTCGAGGAGGAGCTCTGCCGAGACTATTTCCGGGCGCTCCGGAAGGAGCTGATCCTCTACCGCGATCTCGGATATGATTTCGGGGGGATCTACGTGGGCGGCGGGACGCCGACGGTCCTGATCGACGAACTCACGGAGACGATCGCGCTGGCAAGGGCCTCCTTCCACATCGGGGAACTGTCGGTCGAAACGAACCCGAACCACCTGACGGAGGATCGTCTGACGGCCCTGCAGCAGGCGGGCGTCAACCGCCTTTCCGTCGGCGTCCAGAGTTTCAACGACGGCCTGCTCCGGAAGATGGACCGGTATGAAAAGTACGGGAGCGGGGCCGAGATCGCCGAGAGGCTCCGCAGCACCCTTGGGCGGTTCGGGACGCTCAACGCCGACATGATCTTCAATTTCCCGACGCAGACCCGGGAGATGCTCGACCGCGACCTCGACACCCTGCTTTCCGTCGGCGTGGATCAGGTCACCTGGTACCCTCTGATGGTCTCCGACGCCACCCGGCGGAAGGTCACGGAGACCCTGGGACGTGTGGACAGCCGGCAGGAGGCGCGGTTTTACCATCAGATTGTCGGCCGTCTCGTTCCCGCGTACCGTTTTTCGTCGGCCTGGTGCTTCTCGCGGGAGAAGGCGATGATCGACGAATACATTGTGGATTACGACGAGTACGCCGGCCTCGGCAGCGGTTCCATCGGCTATCTGGGTGGCGTCTGCTATGCGAACACCTTCGACATCCGGGCCTACATCGCCCGGATCGAGCGGGGTGAACTGCCGCTTTTGGCCTCCCGTGACTTTTCCGTCCGGGAACGGATCCGCTACGACTTTCTGATGAAACTCTTCGGGACCCGGCTGCATGTTGCGGAGCTGCGGAAGAAGTACGGAGGCGCCCTCTGGCGCCGCCTCGCGCCGGACCTCCTCGCCTTTTTCCTGATCGGCGCGCTGGCGTGGCGGCCGCCGGAGATCGTCCTGACCCGGCGAGGCCGTTATGCCTGGGTGGTCCTGATGCGGGAGTTCTTCACGGCGGTCAACAACTTCCGCGACTACTGCCGGGGACGGCTGGCACCGTAAGCCTGTTCTACAAGACTCGAATCTATATGAAAATAGTCAAAATTTCCTGACATCACCGATACCGCACCCTATATTTTGGGGCCAAAATCCCCTTGACATACAAAATCCTTCTTCATATAGTTCCAGCCTGAAAAAGGAAGTTCTTATCAATACATCTGTTAATGTCTGTTCATAGACATTTATAAAAATGATTTGCGTTGCACTGGGGGAGAGACTGACGGCACGATATTTTCGAGTGTTGTTGGTCAAAGGAAAGATCCTCGGGATAGAAGTCTTGCATGCCATAAAAGGATCTAAACATTAAGGACCGTTTTGCCAACATAAGGAGGTTTATGATGAGAAAGCGTTTGTTTCCTGAGTTGCAATATGTTTTTCTGTCCTTGTTTGCAATAGCGTCACTCTTTTGCATTCCCTCCTTTGTGAAGGCTGCCCCTACTATAGAGTTAAAACTGGGACACACGGATCCGGCCACTGAAGATGACCCATATGATATTACCGCCAGAAAATTCGGCAGTTTAATCGAGCAGTATAGCAATGGGAAGTACAAGGTCAACGTTTTCCCGAATAACCAATTGGGAAGCGAAAGAGAAATGATAAAGAACCTGACCATGGGTTCAATGGATTTAGCAGTCATTACCAATGCAGTGGTTGGATCATTCGTTAGTTCCAACATGGCCCTTGACCTGCCATTCATTTTTCCTGAAAGGGAAGTGGCCCATGCCGTTTTGGACGGCGAAGTCGGCGAGATGCTCCTTTCCAAGCTCGACAAACTCCAGATTAAGGGCCTGGCCTTTTCGGAGGGCGGTTTTCGGCATATGATTAATAATGTCCGGCCCATTAAAACCCCGGAGGATACCAAGGGGATTAAATTCCGGGTGATGCAGACTCCCATTTATATCGGAATGTTTCAATCCTTAGGATCCAATGCGGTGCCGATGCCGTGGGGTGAGGTATTCACGGCGACACAACAGAAAGTCATTGATGGGTTGGAAATTCCAATACCGGTGATTTATGCGAGTAAGTATTACGAAATTGTAAAATATCTCTCACTTACCAACCATACCTATTCTCCGCTGATTATTATGTGCTCGCAACAGAGATGGAATAAACTGTCTGCGAATGAACAGGAAGTCTTCAAGAGGGCAGCCCGTGAAGCGGTTCTCTATGAACGGGGCGCCCTGAAGGGAATTCTCGAAAGCAGCTTGCAGAAGATCAAAGCAGCCGGCATGATCGTCAACGATGTCCCCAATAAAAAGCCTTTTCAGGAGGCTGTAACACCCCTGTATAAGAAATTTGAAGGTGAGATCGGCAAAGACGTCCTCGGAGCCGTCATAAAAGCGAGGGATGCGCACCGTTAAAAACCCGCCATGAATCGATGGGAGTTTGCGCCTCGCTGACAAAGCGTATTGGAAGAGGGCGATCGGTATCATGATAGGTGCAAGGGGATGATTGCAATTAAAAAATCCCCTTGCACCTGTTCCGTGTTTAATCCTGATTACAATCCAAGACTTAAATACGGGCTAGGCAAGGAGGTGTCCTACGTTGATTCGACAAATCGAAAAGTATCTTTGCAGGCTGATAAATTATGCCTTGGTCCTCCAGGGAATCGGTCTTGTCATATTGATCGGCCTGGAGGTCTTTTTCCGGTATGTTATCGGCAATGCCCTTTCATGGCCCGAAGAGGTGGCCGGCATCTTCTTCGTATGGTTTACATTACTCGGTGTTGCGGCGGTTGTTCGGGAGGACGATCATATCGCCTTTGATTTTTTAATAAGACATACCCCTCCCGCTGTCAGTAAAATGATCAAATTGTTTTGCATGCTCATGATACAGGTATTTGCATTTGTCCTGGTATATCATGGATATTCCTATGCCAGCATGTTTTCCTTCGAAACAACGCCGGCGGCCAGGATCAACCTCCTTTGGCTGACATTGTCCCTGCCGATCAGCGGTCTGTTGATCATCTTTTTCTCTTTGTTGAAAATCGTGGAACTATTCAAGCCGGCAAAAAGGAGCGAATCATGAGTATGGGGCTTATCGCATTGATCTTATTTGCCATTTTTTTCTTCTTTCTCATCGTGGGGGTCCCCATCGGGTTCGCGTTGGGATTATCCGGCATTATCGGACTAATCTTCCTGGATCAGCCGTTCATGATGTTCTCCCAAACCTTGATCACCGGGATCGATAATTTTGCACTTTTATCGATCCCTTTCTTCGTGCTTTTGGGTGTCGTCATGGAAAGGGCGGAAATATCGAGGTCTCTGGTCGATCTTGCCGATGAACTGGTTGGTTTTATCCGGGGCGGAATGGCTATCGTGACGGTCTTGGCTTCGATGTTCTTTGCCACGGTTTCCGGGTCCGGTCCCGCTACCGTTGCCGCGATAGGATCGATCACGATTCCGGAAATGACCAAGAGGGGCTATTCCCAAAGATTTGCCGTTGGAATCGCATCTTCAGCAGGGGCTCTGGGCCCGATCATCCCCCCAAGCATCCCTTTTATCATCTATGGGGTTACCACCGGGGAATCGATTGCCAAGCTTTTTTTAGGAGGGATGGGGGCCGGTTTGGTTCTCGGTTTCCTCCTGATGATCCTCAGCTATGGATTGGCCAGACATGAAGGAGTTCCTGTTTCCGGGAAAAGGCCGTCCATGAATAGTGCGGTAAAGGCTACCTGGCATGCGAAAGAAGCGCTCATAGCCCCGATTATTGTCCTCGGCGGAATATATGCCGGACTTTATACCCCGACGGAGGCAGGGGCCATAGGCAGCATTTACGTCATCGGCGTGGGATTTTGTAAAAGGACTCTTACGATCAGGAGTTTTTGTGAATGCATTGAAAAAACCTCCAAGATATCGGCAATGATCATGTTCGTTTTGGCCACTGCATACCTGCTGGCCTGGGTGATGTCCGCCGGACAGATTCCTCAGGTTGCTGCGAATTTCATTCTTGAGTGGGCCAACAGCAAATTTCTTTTTTTGCTGTTCGTCAATATCCTTTTTCTCTTTATCGGCTCCGTGTTGGATACTCCGGCAGCGATCGTCATCCTTGCGCCGATATTGGCACCCATTGCCGTCAAACTCGGGATCGATCCTATTCACTTTGGGACTGTTGTCGTGGTGAATTTTGTCATCGGTTATATCACTCCCCCTTTCGCGATAAATTTATTCGTCGCGAAAGGACTGACAGGCATGAGTATGGAAGAACTCAGCATAGCAATTTGGCCATTTGCCGTGGTCTGTATTTTGGGGCTGATTCTCATTACGGTATTTCCTGGCATATCGCTTTTCTTTCCAAGGCTTTTCATGGGGTAGATCAGCGATGAAAAGGTTGCCGTCGTTGCAAGAGGTGAGCTATGAAGATTGAAAAACTCCTGGAAGGCGCCTATGATCTCCATATCCATGCCGCCCCTGACGTGGTGCCGCGGGTCCAGACCCTGCCTGAGCTGGCCAGGGCGGCGGCCCGGGTCGGGATGGCGGGGTTATTGATCAAGGATCACACCGCATCCACCGTGGGACGATGCTTTACGATGAACGAGATGTCGGCCGGCTCTGTCCGTTTCTTGAGCGCCCTGGCCCTCAACCCCCCCGCCGGGGGACTCAACCCTTGCGCCGTGGAGTCTGCGCTGCGCGAAGGCGCCGACGTCATTTACTTTCCAACCTATGGCGCAAAGAATCACATCGAAATCTGGGGCGCCGGAAAACCTCCTACGGCCTTCCCCCTGCCAGGCCCTGACTATCCCGGTCTTTCCCTTTTTGATGCAAAGGGAAAACCCTGGGAAGAGTGCGAGACAATCCTGCGCCTGATCGCCGGGCATGATGCCGTCATGGCCACCGGTCACATCTCGCCCGTGGAATCCCTTGCCCTGATCAAACTCGCCGTCGATTTCGGCGTCAGGAGAATGCTCGTCACCCATGTCTCGGAGCCCGTCACTGCCTTGAGCCTGGAGCAGCAGAAGGAGGCGGTTCAGTTGGGGGCGCTTCTCGAGCATTGCTTCTTTGCCGTGACTGAGAGTTGTCCCGGCTCTGTTTCCCTGGATTGGATCGGCGAGCAGATCCGTCTCATGGGTGTGGGAAACGTCATTCTTACATCCGATTTCGGGCAGGTGTCCAACGGTCCTCCTGTGGAGGGATTCTGTTTCTATCTCGGGAAGATGAGGGGGCTGGGCTTCTCAGATGAAGAATTGAGGGTCATGATCCATGACAATCCGAAAAGGCTCCTGAAGCGGCCAACGATTTGAAATCCATGATCAGTAAAGATGGGTGCAAAAACTATGGATGAACATCGGAAGGAACTGCTGAAGAATCTGCCGAAGATCGACGAGATGATGCTCCGGATCGAAAAGAGGGAGAGTTTCGCCGGGTTTCCGCGGGAGATCGTGAAGGAGACGTGCCGGATGGTCGTGGAGGGGCTTCGGACGCGGATCCTTCGGGAGAAGGGGGAAACGCTCCGCCTGCCGACGCCCGAGCAGGCGGCAGACCGGGCCGCGGAGATCGTCGCGGGCTATCGTTCCTACCGGCTCCGCCGGGTGATTAACGCGACGGGGGTCATCCTCCACACGAACCTCGGCCGGGCGCCCCTCTGCCGGGAGGCGATCGAGCGGGTTGTCGAGGTCGCCCGGGGGTACTCCAACCTCGAATACGACCTGGAGAAGGGGGAGCGGGGGCTCCGCTACGACCATGTTCGGGGGCTTCTCTGCGCCCTTTGCGGGGCGGAGGACGCCCTCGTCGTCAACAACAACGCCGCCGCAGTCCTGCTGGTCCTCAATGCGCTGTCCGAAGGGAAGGAGGCGATCGTCTCCCGGGGCGAGTTGATCGAGATCGGCGGGGAGTTCCGCATCCCCGACGTGATGGAGAAGAGCGGCGCGAAACTCCGGGAGGTGGGGACGACGAACCGGACGCGGCTTTCCGACTATGAACGGGCGATCGGCCCCGAAACGGGGATCATCCTCAAGGTCCACACGAGCAACTTCCGGATCATGGGGTTCACCGAGGAGGCCGATCTGGAATCCCTTGTCGCCCTCGGGAAGAAACAGCATATCCCCGTCGTGGACGACCTGGGGAGCGGCTGCCTGATCGAACTGGACCGCTACGGCCTGGAGCGGGAGCCCACTGTCCGCGACTGCCTCGCTGCGGGGGCGGATGTGGTCACCTTCAGCGGCGACAAGCTCCTCGGCGGGCCGCAGGCGGGGATCATCCTGGGAAAGCAGGAATTCCTGGAGCGGATCCGAAGGAACCCGCTGAACCGTGCGCTCCGGATCGACAAACTGACGCTGGCGGCCCTGGAGGCGACGATGGTGAAATACCTCCGGCCTGTGGAGGCCCTTGCCGACATCCGGGTCCTGCGCGCGCTGACGGAACCCGTCGCCGATGTGAAGAGGCGGGCGAAGCGGCTGGCAGCGATGCTCCGGCGCGCGCTGCCGGAGGGGGTTGATATCAAACTCGTATCCGGCGTTTCGATGGCCGGCGGGGGGTCGCTCCCCACCCGGGAGATCCCGACATTCCTCGTCGGTCTCCGGGCTCAGTCACTCTCCGTGGCCTCCCTCGAGGAAAGCCTTCGGCGGCGGGAGCTGCCGGTCATCGTCCGGGTGGCCGACGATCAGCTCCTGCTGGACGTCCGGACGCTCGATCCGGAGGAGTTCGCCGACATCCGCGACGCCCTGAGGGACATTCTGGCGAAAGGTAAGGCCGGAGAGTGATGATGGCCGAGGATGATATGCGGGATCGGGGGTATATGACCCCCGGCCGGATCGGGGAAAACGACGAATCCGGCGGGCGGCAAATCTGTTTCGCGGTCGCGCCGGAGCAGGGCGGTCTTCGCCTGGACCTCTTTCTGACCGGCCGGGAAATCGGCCTTTCCCGTTCGCAGGTCCAGCGGGCCGTCGAGGAAGGACGGGTCCAGGTGAACGGAAGTCCGGTCCGGTCCGGCCGGAAGCTGAAGATGGGGGATGAGGTGGCCATCGTTCTCCCGGCGGCGAGGCCCTCCGGGGTCCTGCCCGAGGCGATCCCGCTTACGATTCTCTACGAGGACGCCTCGCTCCTGGTGATCGACAAACCGGCGGGGATGGTCGTCCATCCGGCCGCCGGCCATGCCGGCGGGACGCTGGTGAACGCCCTCCTGCACCACTGCCACGATCTCTCGGGAATCGGCGGCGTCCTGCGTCCCGGGATCGTCCACCGTCTTGACAAGGAAACTTCCGGGTTGCTGGTTGTGGCCAAATCCGATGAGGCCCACCGGGGGCTGGCCGGGCAGTTCAAGAGCCGCGAGGTGAGGAAGACCTACCAGGCCCTCGTCTACGGGGAGCCGAAGACGGACTGCGGAAGGATCGAGGCCGCGGTGGGGCGGCACCCGACGGACCGCAAACGGATGTCCACCAAGGGCCGCCGGAGCCGGTCGGCCGTGACCGTCTGGCGCATCCGCGAACGCTACGGGGTCGCGGCCCTGTTGGAGGTGGATATCGAGACGGGCCGGACCCACCAGATCCGGGTCCATCTGACGGACCTTGGTTATCCGGTCGTGGGGGACCGGGTCTATGGCGGCGCGGGGAGGATCCGGACCGTCGGCGATCCGGCGGCCCGCGCCCGGATGAAGGCGCTGGACCGCCAGGCGCTCCACGCCTGGCGTCTCGCCTTTACCCATCCCGTGACGGGAGAAAAAATGCAGTTCTCTGCGCCCCTGCCGGAGGATATGGCCGGCCTCTGTGCGTTCCTCCGGGAGAGGGGAAAAGGTTAACCCATGTTCCGTTTCGCCCGAAAAGGCGCCATCGACTATCTCGAAGCCGAGGAGCTCTCGGCGCCGGGTTTTGTGACCCATGCCTTTTGCACGCGGCGCGGCGGCGTGAGCACGGGGTCATATTCAAGCCTCAACCTGGGGTTTCTCACGGGAGACCGGGTGGAGGATGTCCGCCGGAACCAGACCCTTGTCGAAGAGGCCTTTGGAATTACGGACGGACGGCTGATCCTGATGAGGCAGGTCCACGGCGACCGGATCCGCGTCCTCGACGGCGACGGACCCCTTCCGGAAGGGCTTCCCGAATGCGACGGCCTGATCAGCGACCGGCCGGGGGTGGCCCTCGGGATCCGGACGGCGGATTGCGTGCCCATTTTCTTTGCGGACCGCGACCGCCGGATCATCGGGGCTGTCCATGCGGGCTGGCGGGGAACCGCCCTCGGCATCGCGGCGGCGATGGTTGAGACCCTCGTAGAACGGTTTTCCTCACGCCGTGAGGATCTGCTCGCCTTGATCGGACCGGCGATCGGCCCCTGCTGCTATCAGGTCGACGCCCCGGTCTTTGAGGCCTTTTCCGCGATGCCCGGTGCGGACCTGTTTCTTCGTCCCTGCAAGGAATTGGGGCGCTGGATGCTCGATCTCGCCCTCTCCAACCGCCTCCAGATCCGGGAGGCGGGGGTGCCGTCCGAAAATATTTTTTCCGCAGGCCTCTGTACCGCCTGCCGGCAGGATCTCTTCTTTTCGCACCGCGCCGGAGGGGGCCGCTCGGGCAGACAGATCAACCTCCTGATGCTGCGCGCGGGGGATGACCGAAAAAATGCTTGACAGCAGGGGACTGTTTGGTATAGACAGAAGTCAAAATTCAGAAAGGCGTATGCTAAGTCCTTCCTTTTGGATTGATTCCAGAGATCAATTAGCGACCCGAAAAAATCCGTGCACCTCTTTTATATGTCGTTATATCGCAAAAATCTGAAGTCATTTTGATGGATTAAACGAGCTAAAGGCAATAGCGGTTTTTCATACGTGGCGGATGCCGTGCATCCGCGGACACGAATCAACGTATCTATAGGACACGAAAATGCACATCGAAGATATCAAAAGACAGCCGATCAGTGAATTGGCAAAGCTGGCCAAGGACCTGGACGTTCCGGGCGCCAGCGGCATGCGAAGACAGGATCTGATTTTTGCCATCCTGCAGACCCAGGCCGAGAAAAACGGCGTCATCTCCGGATCCGGCGTGCTGGAGATCCTGCCGGATGGTTTCGGATTCCTCCGCGCGGTGGATTACAACTACCTCCCCAGTCCGGACGACATCTACATCTCCCCGTCGCAGATCCGGCGTTTCAGCCTGAGGACGGGGGACACGGTTTCCGGCGAGGTCCGTCCCCCCAAGGAAGGGGAGAAGTACTTTGCCCTCCTGAAGGTGGACGAGGTCAACTTCGAAGGCCCGGAGGCGGCGCGCGACAAGATCCTCTTCGACAACCTGACCCCCCTCTACCCGGAGGAAAAACTGAATCTGGAATTCAATCCGGAGAACCTCTCCACGCGCATCATGGACCTCTTCACCCCCATCGGCAAGGGGCAGCGCGGTCTGATCGTCTCCCCGCCGCGGGCCGGGAAGACCGTCCTTCTGCAGGACATCGCCCACAGCATCACGGCCAACCACAAGGAGGTTGTGCTGATGGTGCTCTTGATCGACGAACGACCGGAAGAGGTGACGGACATGCAGCGGAGCGTGGCCGGAGAAGTGATTTCCTCCACCTTCGACGAACCGGCGACGCGCCACGTCCAAGTGGCCGAGATGGTGATCGAGAAGGCCAAGCGCCTGGTGGAGCACAAAAAGGATGTCGTTATCCTGCTGGACAGTATCACCCGCCTGGCCCGCGCCTACAACACGGTCGTG
>JAPLJY010000306.1 GCA_026388345.1 Deltaproteobacteria bacterium | reverse complement strand
TGTTTGATTGGGCATGCTGAACGTGTTTGTTTCTATAAAAAGTGCAGACCGTTTACTTCGACAGGATAATCAAGGAAGGTCAATATTTGAAACGGTAATCTTCACCTCAATTCCGAATTCAAAGGTGTGTAGTAGTAGGTGAAAGAGCAGTTGCCCGAAGTTAATAATACCTTTTCAAATCAGAAAGTACGCGAGAACCGGAACAATCAAGGCGTAGCGGGCGGCCACGGCGGCAGTTCGGGCTTGACAGGGTCCCTCCCTTCCGGGTAGATTCGGGACGCATCTTCAAGCATAAAAATGCTATCTGAGTGCGATCAAGAACCATCACCCTGATCTGGTGAAGGGAGAAATGGGCTTACATCATTGTTATCGGCGGGCATCAGCCGCCGCGAAATCTAAGGCCAAGGCGGAAAAGAGCGGCCCTTCTGCGTAGCATCATGTATTGTGAATTGTTCAGGGATGCTGTATATATTCCCATCGCATGAATGAAATCCGTAAGGAGTCGTATTATGAAGACCGTTCAGACAGAAGTGCCCGAAGCTCTGTATAACAAGGCCGTAGCCCTTGTGAATGAGGGATGGTTTCGCGACGAGAAGGATGTTTTTTCCGAAGCAATCCGCTGTTTTCTCGAAACCCATCAATCGGAATTGATGCAAAAGTTTGTCCGCGACGATATCGAGTGGGGCCTTCGCGGCAATGATTGAGAACGCCACGGATATCGTATGCGACACCGGTCCCATCATCCATCTGGACAAGCTCGGCTGTCTTGATCTTCTTGCTGATTTCAAGGAAATCCTTCTGACCGTTTCCGTCGTTGAAGAAATTGAAAAACACCGCCCCGTCGCCCTGATGGTAAAACTGCCGTTCCGCATTTTGCGCACTCATCATCCCGCAGACGAACGTCTCACAACAATGTGCAGAATCTTCGCCCTGGATCGTGGTGAAATTGAATCGCTGCTCATTATGGAGAGTCATCCGGATGCCATTTTTCTTACGGATGACGCATCCGCCCGCATGGTTGCTGAACGCATGGGATTCAGGGTTCATGGAACGATCGGTGTCATTATCCGCGCGATTAGGCGGGGACGGAAAAGTCCGGAAGAGGTATTGTCCATCATCGGCAGCATTCCATCACGGAGCACTTTGTTCATAAAATCGGCGCTCTTAAAGGAGGTCGCAGTCCAAATAAAGAAAGAGTTCAACATTTGAAATTCTGGAGGATCCACACCTTTACCCGGAGACCGACATGCAATCCGACATCCAAAAAACCGCGCAGCAGATCGACACCACGGACTGGAAAGAGATTCCCGTCGAATACGGGACGGAGACCCTGAAGGTCCGCGTCCCGCCGGACTGCGCGATCATCGGCATGAAGGAGATCCCGATCCTCCCCGACCCGCGGGCCGCCTTCGAAGAGGCGCTCTCAAACCCGATCGGCTGCCCGCCGCTTGCGGAGATCATCCGGGGCAAGGGGAAACCGGCCGCGGGGCTCACCGCGGCGGTGACCGTCTCCGACATCACCCGCCCCGTCCCCTACCGCGGGGAAAACGGCCTCCTCCGGCCGCTGTTGAACCGCCTGGAGGCGGCGGGGATTTCCCGGAAAAACATCCGAATCGTCATCGGCAACGGCATGCACCGGCCGAGCACCGCCGACGAGCGGGCAGAGATGTTCGGCGGGGATATCCTCCGGGATTATCCGGTCATCGACCACGACTGCGAGGACACCGAATCGCTCACCTTCATCGGGAAGAGCGCAACCGGCGGCGACGTCTTTGTGAACAGCGCCTTTTTCCGCGCCGATCTCCGGATCGCCACGGGTCTCGTGGAGAGCCATTTCATGGCGGGGCTCTCCGGTGGGCGCAAGGCGATCTGCCCGGGCCTGGTGGACAAGCGGACCATCGAAAAGTTCCACAGCCCCGCCTTCCTCGAATCCCCCTTTGCGCAAAACCTGATTCTCCAGGGAAACCCCTGTCACGAGGAGTCCCTGGCGATCGCCCGGACCGTGGGCGTCGATTTCATCGTGAACGCAACGCTCGACCGGGACATGCATCTGACCGGCGTCTTCGCCGGGGATCTCGAGGCGGCCCATCGGGCGGCTGGCGAGCTCATCCGAAATTATGTCTCCGTCCCGGTGGAGAGGGAGTACGACATCATCCTCACCCACGGCAGCTATGTCGGCCGGAACCACTACCAGGCGGTGAAGGCCGCCCACAACGCCCTCCCGGCGATCCGGAAAGGGGGGATCATGATCATCGCCACCGACAACCGCGACGAGGAGCCGATCGGCGGGCCGGAATACAAAAGCCTCCTCCACATGCTCAAGATCCAGGGGGCGGACCACTACATGAAAATGATCGAGGCGCCCGGCTGGAACTTCACCAAGGACCAGTGGGAGCCGGAGATGTGGGCGAAGGTCTTCCGGAAGATCGATGAGAAGGATTTCATCTACTGCACGCACACCATCCCGCGCGGGGATTACTGCCTGATCCCCGGCCGGTGCGGCCTCGACTTTCTGCAGCAGGAGACGGAGCGGCCCGCGGCGGCGGCCGTCCGGGAGATGGTCGAAAACGCGCTGCGCGCGGCCGTGGCCGGATTCCGCAAGCGTGGGATCGAACCCGCGGTCGCCTTCATCCGGGAGGGACCTTACACGATCCCGTATCTCGCGCCGGGAAAGGCGGAGGGCCGGTGAACAAGGTCATCGAGGCCGCACACCTCCGCAAGACCTTCGGGGAACTCGTCGCCGTCGACGACCTCTCTTTTTCGGTCGACGCCGGGGAGTGCTTCGGGATCCTCGGCCCCAACGGGGCGGGAAAGACCTCCACGATCCGGATGGTCTATGCCTTCTCCCCGCCGAGCGGGGGGACGCTCCATGTGCTGGGCCTCGACATCACCCGGCAGGCGCGCGCCGTGAAGTCCCGGATCGGCGTCTGCCAGCAGGAGAACAACATCGATCCGGATCTCAACGTCCTTCAGAACCTCGAGGTCTTCGCCCGCTACTTCAACATCCCCTCGGCCGAGGCGACGCGGCGCTCCCGGGAGCTCCTGCGCTTCATGGCCATCGACCACCGGGAAAACGACCGCGCGGCCGATCTCTCCGGCGGATTGATCCGGCGTCTCGTCATGGCCCGGGCGCTCCTCAACCGGCCGGAACTCCTCATCCTCGACGAGCCGACGACCGGCCTCGACCCCCAGTCGCGCCACCAGGTCTGGGAGCGTCTGGAGGAACTCCGGGCGGACGGGCTGTCCATTCTGCTGACGACGCACTACATGGACGAAGCCTCCCGCCTCTGCGACCGGCTGATCATCATGGACGGGGGACGACTTCTCGTCGAGGGGAAACCGGCCGAACTGGTCCGCCTTCATGTCGGCCGCCATGTGATCGAGGTCGCGGACCCGGCAGAGGGGCTGACGGCGTTTCTCCGCGAACGGGGGATTCCCTTCGAGAACTTCGGTCACCGGCTGATCGTCGATGTGGAAGACGGAGCCGCCCTCTACCGGGAGATCGAAGAACGTTTCTGCGATAACGGGGGGTGCGTCATGCGGATGGCGACGCTGGAGGATGTATTTTTACGGCTGACGGGGAGGGAGCTGCGTGATGGAAGATGAAGGAATGAAACTCTATCCGCCGCTCTCCCGCCGCTTTTTCCGGGTCTGGCAGAGGAACCTGACCGTCTATCGGCAGAGCTGGAAGATCAGCTTCATCCCGCCGCTGCTGGAGCCCCTCTTCTACCTGCTCGCCTTCGGCATCGGTCTGGGCGGTCTCGTGGGAAACATCCGCTACGGAGGAGTGGAGATCTCCTACGTCCGGTTCATCGCCCCGGCGCTCATCGCAATCACCGTGATGAACAGCTCCTTCTTCGAGAACACCTACGGCTCGTTTGTCCGGATGTACTACCAGAAGACCTTCGACGCTATGATGGCGACGCCGCTCACCGTAGAGGAGATCATCGCCGGCGAGATCATCTGGGGGGCGACCAAGGCGGTGATCGCGACGGCGATCATGATGGTCGTGATCAGTTTCTTCGGCCTGATCCGCTACCCGGAGGGGCTCCTCCTGCTGCCGCTCGCCTTCCTGGGGGGGCTTGCCTTCGGCGCGGCGGGTATGATCTGCACGGCGCTCGTACCGAATATCGAGCTCTTCAACCTGCCTGTATTTCTCTTCATCACACCGCTGTTTCTCTTCAGCGGAACCTTCTTCCCCGTCGAGAACCTCCCCGGCTGGGCGCAGACAACGGCCGCCTTCCTCCCGCTCACCCGCCTGGTCGACCTCTCCCGGGCCTTCACGAACGGCCGGATCGACGCCGGGCTCCTGCCGGGGATCGGCTACCTCGCCGCCTTCGCCGCAGTGACCTTTCCGCTGGCGCTTTACAAAATGCGCAAACGGCTGATCAAATAAGACCTGAAGTCATTAATTGACAGATCTTGAAAAGCATGCAAGATTACAGTCATTAAGGAGCGTGAAGCATATGAAAACGAAATCCAAAGACGAAAAGGCTGACGAACTTCGTCTCGAATACGATCTTGCCAACCTGCTCAAGGAAGGTGTGCGGGGAAAGTATGCCAAGCGTTATGAGCAAGGGACAAACCTCGTTTTACTGTCACCAGATGTGGCGAGGAATTTCCCAAATGATGAAGCAGTGAACGAAGCGCTTCGGTTGGTTATACAACTTAAAAGATTCCAGGCGGCGGGAAACGCAGGGCAGCCGGAGCGTGATGCAATAACCCACAAGAATCATTCATCCTGAAATCGTTAGCGTTTAACCGCTGTCTTGATACGCATTCGCTCTTGTCCTTAAGTCGCCGCGCCCCTTGGGGGCTGAAGTTGATACCGTAATCCGGGAAGTAGAGCAGGGCATAAGCCCGGCACTGACCGGCAACGTTTTCAACATGTGATTCTTTCGTAAGAAAGGACGAACTTTTCATGGCGACGTATGCCCCGAATCAACTCCACTCCGTCCCGCTGGCCGAGCTTCAGCCCGATCCGACGCAGCCCCGGAAATACCTGGACCCCCTGGCCCTCGAAGAATTGACCGCCTCGATCGGCCAGGTCGGGATCATCGAACCGATCGTCTGCCGGCAGGACCCGCAGACCGGCCTGGTGTACGTCGTCGCCGGCGAGAGGCGCTGCGCCGCGGCGCGGAAGGCGGGCCTCGCCTCCGTCCCCGCCGTCTTCATCGACAGCGCAAACTATGCCGAGATCGCCCTCGTGGAGAATCTCCTCCGCCAGGACCTCAATCCCGTGGAGGAGGCCGAGGCCCTCCAGCGCCTCATGGACGACCATCCGTACATGCAGGAGGATCTGGCCCGCATCATCGGCAAATCCCCGGCCACCATCTCGGAGGCCCTCTCCCTCAACAAACTCCCCAAGGAGATCCGGGACGAATGCCGCAAGGACCCCACCGTCCCGAAAAAAGTGCTGGTCACGATCGCCCGGAATAAGCAGCAACGGAGCATGGTGACCCAATTCCAGTTGTACCGGAAACAGCAGGAACAGGCCGGCGTCAAGAAGACCCCGGGCGCGAAGCGCACCAAGGCGGAGGCCCTAGCCAACAACCTCGGCGCAACACAGATGAAGATCGCCGCGCTGAACCTTCAGGAATTCTCAACGGAGGATCGAGACATGATTATGGAGACCCTGACCTCCATGAAGAACACCTTGGAGGAGGCCATTGCCGCGGCGACCAAGCCGAGCAAAAATTTGGCATGAAAATGATCGACCTCGCCGGAGTATCGTTAATGATATCATATTGTTTAGTCACTTCAGCGCGCCGAAGTGACTTCAGGATTGGCAAGATGCGCCTCGCTGGTGCTGAGCCGATGACCATTGAAGAACTGTCTTTTCTTGGTTTCAAGGTGACTGATCGGACCAGCTCATTGAATATCTGTTGAAAACTGCACATTTGGGAGGGTTATTTTTCTGATGATTGAGGGTGTCTGTAACTTCCTGTAACAAACGGAAGTCCATTTTAACTATGCGTACATGATTTCAAACGATAATCATTGAGATATAAATAACAAAAAGGCAGTGCCAATTGACCCTGCCTTTTTTCCTTTTAACCGACTCAATACGAAAGCCTTGCATTTCGAGAGTCGATTTGATTAAGTTTTCGATGAGCGTGAGTTCCTCCTGTATACCTAAGATGCTTGACACACCTTAAATACCTGAGGTTACTCATGCTTTCAACTTCTTATATCGTTCTCACTGCATTGTTTCGTGAGAGCAGCCAATGGAATTAAGGAGTCAATAATATGTTCATTCCCGAAAATTGCAAGCGCTGCGGTATTTGTCTTTCAAAATGTCCCGTTATCAGTATGCCGGTGGAAAGATCGAAAGAAGAAATCAAAAAAATGATAAACACCCGGACGTCAACTGTAATAAATTCCGGCTGTGCCAGATGCGGATACTGCAATGTTATATGTCCAACCCACTCTAATCCAGCGGATCTGATAGATGAAATGCTATACAGGAAAACCGTTGAAAAGGGCGCGAAGTGCCTTTCCATGATGTGCGGCGAAGTCCCGTTGAATCTCATGACTATAGCCATGGATTACGAGACAGTGGAAAAAGAGAAACGCCTCGCGGTATATGAAAATCCGCCGGAAAGTGATACCGTTTTTTTCCTGGGCTGCAGTGTAAGCTGTCTTCATCATGATCTGGCAGAAACTCGCTTAATAGAAGGCCTGCCTTCTGTCGGGGGATTAAAATACTGCTGCGGAACCTACGTGCATGTCCTCTTCGGCGATAATGAGTCACGGATAAAGGGTGAAAAACTGCTTCAGGAATTACACAGGACCGGCGTAAAAAAGATTATCACATTCTGCCCGGATTGCGAATTGATGTTCCGGATAGTTTACCCCGGACTGGTACAGGGATTCGATATTGAGGTTGAAACCATATCTGAATACCTGCTGAAAAAGCATTGTGAAGGAGAGCTGGACTTCCCCAACACGATAAATAAAAAAATTGCCTTCCATGATCCATGCAGATGGAGGGGCATGGATACGGGAATCTACGAAGCGCCCAGGTTACTTCTTGAGTCCCTGGGGGCAACAGTCGTTGAGATGAAACATAACAGGAGACTCTCGCTCTGCTGCGGATTACCCCTGATCAGCAAAAATCCTCAATCTGCCGCACAGCTGGCGGAAAGGCGTATCACAGAAGCCATCGAAGCCGGAGCAGAGGCCCTGGCAGTAGCCTGCATAGGCTGTTTTGAACTCGCGGCCAAGGCCGCGGAACACAATCTGGACTGCTACTATATCACGGAGCTGGTCCAGATCGCTATTGGAGAAAAACCCCAACACCGTCTCATAAAAGTAAGGGAGCAGTTGATGATGGATGTGATGCAGAGAATCAGCGAAGAACCGGATATGATCACCGGGCGCTATGTGATACGGGAAGGAGTTGTTAAGAAGTTGTGAATAAATTTACAGCAACAGCACCAGAAGGCAGCAAGCTTTCGACATCTCGTCCATACCGGCGCCCCAGGGGAGTCCCTTCAGGGACAAAGCGGGAGCGAGCGTACAAAAACCTACGGTTATGAATTGAAAAATGACTTCGAAACCATAGCAACAAGTAACCATAAGATAACATAGGTAAGCATGGTCGTTACTCCCTTTCCAGGCAAAATATGCAATGTCTTGACAGTAGATTTCCCGTTCGTGTAGAGTGTGCCTGTCTTCCTGAACTTAATAAAATTGATTCTGAGTCAAAATAGCAGGTTACAAATGGCAATCAATGTTGGGGAAAAGTTGTAAGGTATGACTCCCGGCATGATCCGTAGCGGCCATTTCGTTGATGTACTGCTCCACTGAACATA
>JAPLJY010000012.1 GCA_026388345.1 Deltaproteobacteria bacterium | reverse complement strand
GGCGTTTCCGTCCGGGAGACCGCGTCGGTGTGGGCTGGATCCACTGGGCCTGCGGGATCTGCGCGGCCTGTCGCTCCGGCAACGAGAACCTCTGCATGCAATTCCGCGCCACAGGCCGGGACGTAAACGGCGGTTACGCGGAGTTCATGACCGCGCCTGCGGCCTTCGTCCATCCCATCCCGAAAGCCTTCACGGATGCGGAGGCGGCGCCGCTCCTCTGCGCGGGGGCGATCGGCTACCGGTCGCTCCGCCTCGCCGGACTTTCCGACGGCCGGAATCTCGGCCTCACCGGTTTCGGCGCCTCGGCTCACCTCGTCCTGCAGACAGTCCGCCACCTTTTTCCCAATGCCCGGACCTTCGTCTTCGCCCGGAGCGAGAGCGAGCGCACCTTCGCCCGCGAGCTTGGCGCCGTCTGGGCTGGGGCAACGGAGGAGGAACCTCCGGAAAAACTCCACGCGATCATCGACACGACGCCGGCCTGGAAGCCCGTCGTCGAAGCCCTGAAGCACCTCATCCCCGGGGGAAGGCTCGTGATCAACGCGATCCGGAAGGAGGAGAGGGACAAGGCCGAACTCCTCGGTCTCGACTACCCCGCGCATCTCTGGCTGGAGAAGGAGATCAAGAGTGTGGCAAACGTCACCCGGCGGGACATCGCCGAATTCCTCGAACTCGCCGCCGAGATCCCCCTCCGGCCCGATGTGGAAGAGTTCCCGCTTGCGGAGGCCAACCGGGCCCTCGCCGAACTGAAGGCGGGAAAGATCCGCGGTGCCAAGGTCCTGCGGGTGGCATAGACGGACCGCCTGGCGGAAGGGATGAATCTGCAAGCCGTCAAGAATTTCTTTTCTATTTTGAGCCATCCATGGTATGCCCCGGGGCCGTTTTAAAAAATACGATCCAGAGACGATTTGATGAAGAAAAGCATGATCGAGCTTCACATCTCCGTGGTCATCATGAGCGGGACGGCGCTTTTCGCGAAACTGATCACGCTTCCGCCGACGGACATCATTGCGTTTCGTTGTCTGGTCGCCGCCCTGACGCTTCTGCTGTTTACCCGTCTGGCCGGAACGCGCCTGGGTCTCTTACGCCGGGCGGATCTGGGTTTGCTCCTGCTGCTCGGCCTCCTCATCGCCGTCCACTGGGTCTCCTTTTTCGCCGCCGTCCAGATGTCCGGCGTTACCATCAGCCTCATAGCCATCTACACCTTTCCGGTCATGACCGTCCTGATGGAACCCTTCTTCTTCAACGAACGGATCGACCGCCGCGATTTAACGGTCGCCCTGATCGTCTTGATCGGGGTCTATCTGGCCGTGCCCGGCGGGATCGAAGGAGGCCGGATAGCGCTCGGGGCGGCCCTCGGGATCTTTTCCGCCTTTCTCTATACCCTCCGGAACATCCTCTACCGGAAATACCTGAGCCGTTACCCGTCGAGTGCGATGATGTTCTACCAGGTTGCCGTCGCCGCGGTTCTGCTGCTTCCCTTCGTCTCCCCGGGCATCGACCTTCTGACGGACCACCGCTGGATCTACATCATCGTCCTCGGGGTGATCTTCACCGCTGTCTCCCACACGCTCTTCGTCGACAGCCTCCGCACGATCAGGGCCTCTACGGCCGGGCTGATCGCCTCCCTGGAACCGATCTACGGAATGGCCTTCGCCGTTGTGGTCCTCTCCGAAATACCGGTCATAAAGACGGTCGCCGGGGGGATCATCGTCGTGGGGGCAGCGGTCTATACGTCGGTCCGCGCCGGACGGACGGACAAATAAAGGAAGGTCAACCCTTTACGCAGGTGTCATTTTAACATTGACGCAGTACCCTGTTTTCCGCTATGCGGAGAGATCGTATGAATCCCCTCGCGGGGACGGCTAGGCCAATGGAAGGAGAACCAACATTTGAATCTGCGTGCAATCTTCGGAGTGATGCTGCCCCTGTTCGTTATGGGGCACTTCAGCCACCATGTCCTGACGACGATCACCGTGCCGCTCATCCCCTTCATCCGGAACGCTTTCGACCTGGACTACACGCAGTCGGGCCTCGTCGTCTCGGCCTTCACACTGGCCTACGGTTTCGGTCAGCTTCCGGCGGGCTGGCTCGCCGATCGGATCGACCCCCGCAAGCTGATGACCGTCGGCATCTCCGGCGTCGCGCTCGCCGGCATCCTGGTCGGCCTTTCCCAGACCTTCGTTCTGATGATCCTGTTTCTGATCCTGATGGGGCTCCTGGCCGGAGGCTACCACCCGTCCGCACCGCCGCTGATCTCCGCCTCGGTGCGCTTCGAGAACATGGGCAGGGCGTTCGGTTTTCACAACATCGGCGGCGGTGCGAGCCATTTCCTGACGCCGCTCCTGGCCGTGGCCATCGCCAACGTCTGGGGATGGAGGAACGCCTATATCGCACTCGGAATCCCCACGGTCGCCTTCGGTATCGTATTCTATATCCTCCTCGGCCGCATGAAGGCTCGGCAGCAGGCAAACCCCGGCCCGTCAAAAGAGGACGAACGGACACCGGCCCCGCCGGAAATCATGCGCCGCCTCGTCGTCTTTCTGATCCTCTCGACGTTCACGGCGGCGATCATCAACTCCATCATCTCCTTTATCCCGTTCCTGATGGTCGATCACTTCGGCGTGAGCAAGGAGATGGCCGCCGGCTCCCTTTCGCTCATCTATCTGGCGGTCTTCTGGGCAAGCCCGCTCGGCGGCTATCTCGCCGACCGCCTGGGAAGCGTCCGGGTGGTCCTTGCGGTCTGCCTCACCGCCGGACCGGTCATCTTTCTGCTCACCATGCTCCCCTACGGATGGGCGCTCGGGGGAATGCTCGTTCTGCTGGGGATGATCATCTTCAGCCGGATGTCCGCTTCGGAATGCTTCATCATCAGACAGACGCCGATCAGAAGCCGGTCGACCATCCTCGGTATCTATTACTTCACCGGGATGGAGGGTGGCGGGGTTCTCACGCCCGTCATCGGTTACCTGATCGACCGTTTCGGCTTCACCACCGCCTTCGCGATCGCCGGCGGCGCCCTGTTTACGATTACGCTGCTCTGTTCGTTCTGGTTGTGGGAAAGACGGAAATAACCGGATTTTTAATGTAATAAGGAGGATTCAATGATCAAACATGTGGTCCTGGCCAAATTCAAACCGGGAGTGACGGAAGCCGATGTCGCCGAACTCAGCAAGAGGCTCGCCGCCCTGCCGGCGATCATTCCGGAAATCAAGGGGTATGATTTCGGGCAGGACGTGCGCCCGGAGAAGACCCTGGATTTCGCGCTGGTGTCGACCTTCGGCGATATGGCGGCGGTGAAACGCTACGTGGTGCAGCCCGATCATGTCGTCGTCGGCAAGTACATCCGGGGCCTCTGCGAAAGCCTCCAGATCATCGACTTCCAATATTGAAATCACCGGCCGGTTACAAAACGCGGATTTTTCCCTTCGGCGCCGTTGTGACCTCGCCGACGATCGCCGCCTCGGCGATCCCCGCCTCGCGCATGCGGGCGAGCAGGTCTGCCGCGGCCGCTTCCGGCAGGGCCATGAGGAGCCCCCCGGCGGTCTGCGGGTCGAAGAGGACGTCCACGAGCCAGTCGGGGCAATCCGGTCCGATCTCGATCTGTTGCTCGCGAAATTTCCGGTTCCGGATGAGACCGCCGGGAATGATCCCTTCCTCGACAAGCGGCCGGAGCCCCGGGAAGCAGGGAACGGACGCGGCCCGGATCTGCATGCCGGTTTCACTCCCCTCGATCATCTCCAGGGCATGGCCCAGGAAACCGAACCCGGTGACGTCCGTGCAGGCATGAATGTCGGACCTTTCCGCCATCAATTCCGCCGCCCTGCGGTTCAGCGTCGTCATGCAGGCGACGGAGCGGGCCGCAAGCGCCGGATCGGCCACGCCTCCCTTCACAG
>JAPLJY010000367.1 GCA_026388345.1 Deltaproteobacteria bacterium | reverse complement strand
GGCCTGCCGAGCAGCTCCTCCCATGCCCTGATCGGCGGCCTGATGGGCGTTGGATTCGTGAAGGGGGGGACGAATGTCCTTGTCCTCTCCGGGATCACGAAGACGGCGATCTTCATCGTCCTCTCCCCCGCAATCGGCATGGCGCTGGGGCTCGTCTTCATGGTCACCGTCCTGAACCTTTGCCGGAACTCCACGGTCTATCGGGCGGACCGGATTTTCCGGAGACTCCAACTGCTCTCCTCCGCTGTCTTCAGCATGGGACACGGGATGAACGACGCCCAGAAGACGATGGGAATCATTGCGATGGTCCTTTTCGGCCGGGGGTTTTTGGGGCCGGTTTTCCACATCCCCCTTTGGGTGGAAATCTCCTGCTACACGGTGATTGCGCTGGGAACAATGGCAGGTGGATGGCGGATCGTCAAGACGATGGGAACCAAAATCACGAAACTCCGGCCGATGGGGGGATTCTGCGCGGAGGCGGCGGCCGCCGGGGCAATCATCGGGGCGTCACTGGCAGGCATCCCCGTGAGCACGACCCACACGATTACCGGCGCTATCGTCGGCGTCGGCGCAACGCACCGTATCACCGCGGTGCGTTGGGGGGTGGCGGGGACCATCGTCTGGGCCTGGGTTCTGACGATTCCCCTCACGGCGCTCATCTCCGCCGCGATTTACACCCTCCTGACCCTCCGGTAATTACGCTTTTTCCTTCCGGTAGAATTCCTCGTACATCTCCCAGAGCGCAATGAGCAGGGAGGTGACGACGGGGCCGATGACGAAACCGGAAAAACCGAAGAGGATGATCCCCCCGAGCGTCGAGAGGAAGATGAGCAGGGGGTGCATCTCCACGTCCTTGCCGATCAGAATGGGGCGCAGCAGGTTGTCCACCGTGCTGATCACGAAGGTCCCGACGGCAAGAATCAGGATCCCCTCCCAGATGTGGCCGGTCATGAGCATCAGGATGCCGGCGGGCGCCCAGATGATGGAACAGCCTACCACCGGGACGATGGCCATCAGGATCATCAGGAGCCCCCAGATCAGCGCCCCCTCGACGTCCGTCGCGAAAAAGACGATCCCCCCCAGCGCCCCCTGGATGCCGCCGATGATCAGCGTCACCTTCAGTGTGGAACGCGCCGTCACGATGAACCGCTCGTAGAGGAACTTCTCCCGCCCCAGCCCCAGGGGAAGGACCTTCACTGCCATCCGGAGGAACCGGTCCCCGTCGCGGACGAAGAAAAAGAGAGTATAGAGCATGATCACGAACTTGACCAGCAGGCCGAGGGTGTTCTGCGTCAGATCCGTCAGGTGGACAAAGATGTAGCTCGTGATCCCCTGCGCGACCTCGGTCGTCTTCGCAATCAGCAGGGCCTTGTTGATGTGGAATAGATGGGCGATGGAATTGCCAGCGATCGTGTTGATGAGGTGCTGGAAGTTCTGGTCCATGTGTCGCGTATCCGGCGCCAGGGCTGCGTAGAGCCGCAGGGATTCGTTGAAGGCCAGCGTTCCGACGATCCCCGCGGGCAGGAGGATGATCAGCGCGATGAGGAGAAAGAGGATCGCCGTGCTCAGGTTCGGGCGGTTGAGTTTCCCGTTGATCCGGCTGTAGAGGGGCCCGAAAACGCCGGCGATGACGGCAGCCCAGAAGATCGGAAAGAAAAAGGGCTTGAGAAGGTAGAGGAAGAGGATCGTTACCAGCCCCAGGATGACGAAGAAGGGGATGTTCCTGTCTTTG
>JAPLJY010000179.1 GCA_026388345.1 Deltaproteobacteria bacterium | reverse complement strand
GTCCGGAAGGTCCTCAAGATCGCCAAGGAGCCGATCTCGCTCGAGACCCCGATCGGGGAGGAAGAGGACAGCCACCTCGGGGATTTCATCGAGGACAAGAAGATCATGTCGCCGTCGGAGGCCACGATCAGCATGGATCTTGCAGAACAGACCCGGAAGATCCTGTCGACCCTGACGCCTCGGGAAGAAAAGGTGCTCCGCATGCGGTTCGGGATCAGTGAACGGGGGGATTATTCGGCGGAAGAATCCCGGGAATCGCTGGAGATGAGCCGGGAGAGGGCAAAGCAGATCGAATCGGGCGCCACCCGGAAATTGCGGAATCCGTCACGGAGGCGTCTCTTGAAACCGTCGGTCAAATAAAATGTTGACAAGATACGACGATGGGTATTAAAGAACCGGATCGATAAGATGTGCATTCATCCCGGGACGGAAAGGGCCCATAGCTCAATTGGTAGAGCCACCGGCTCATAACCGGTCGGTCCCTGGTTCGAACCCAGGTGGGCCCACCAGGGATGAGGGAGAGAGGAAGCGGGGGCGCATGAGACGAGAGTTTTCATTGATAATGACAGGTGAGGCAAAGCGGGGAAGAGGATTGACTTCCTGAAAATGCACCAGTGGCTGGTGCATTTTTTTTTAGGGGGAAGCCCCGGTGAATTTTTTTTAAGGAAAGGGGGATGCGGTTGGAAAAACGGTTGGTGTGCCTGATCGAACTGCAAAAGACGGAATCGGCGGCGGGCAGGATTCATGCGAAGAAGAGGAATCTTCCGGTCCAGGTGAACAAACTGGAAGAGGAATTCAAGGCATTCTGCGAAGTTGTGGAGACGCAGCGGGAGCAGATGGAAAGTTTGCGAAAACGCAGACGGGAAAAGGACACCCAGTTGCAGGCGGGGCAGCAGAGCCTGAAACGGACGCGGGAGAGGCTCTTTGAGGTCAAGACGAACAAGGAGTACCAGTCGATGCTGAAGGAGATCGAGATCTTCGAGGGGAAGAACAGCCGGATGGAGGATGAGGTCATCTCCCTCCTCGATGAGCTTGACCGTCTCGAAGCCGAACTGAAGGCCAAAGAAGAGGAACTGGAAGCCAGACGCCGGTGCTATGAGGAGGAAAAGACGAGGATGGAGGCGGAATTGAACTCCCTTGCCGGGGAACTGGACGGCTGTGTCCGGAAAGGCGAAGAACTCAAGAAAGAAATCCCTGCCGAACTCCTCCGGAAATACGAACAGATCAAAGGCGCCGGGCGCGGCGTAGCGGTGGTTGCGGTTTGGAAGGAGGTCTGCGACGGTTGTCACATGTCCATCCCTCCCCAATTGTACAATGAATTGCAGAAAACGACGGCCCTGATCACTTGTCCGAACTGCAACCGGATCATATACTGGGAGAACCGGAATGGCTGATGGTTGCGGCCGTTGTCCACACCTGCGATGCTTTCGAATCTCCGGAGCCGGTTCTGCTGGCTGCATCGCGCATAATATGTCCGGTCCTTTTTTTGTAATCAATCGCGAAAAGGGGCCATCCGGGGCTTGACCTCCGTACCCCGGGGCGTGTATACGGGGGCCGGAATCAACGGCGGATGTGCGGGCCGGTGATGAACGGCTCATTGAAAAGAGGTGTCGGAGCGGATCAGATGATCGCCGGTCCGGGATGCCGGATCGGAGGAAAGTCCGAACTCCACAGGGCAGGATGGTCGCTAACGGCGACTGGGGGCGACCCTAAGGAAAGTGC
>JAPLJY010000347.1 GCA_026388345.1 Deltaproteobacteria bacterium | reverse complement strand
TGAAGCTCGAAGACGGTACGACCTGGGAAAGTTTCGGTCATCAGCCGGGGCAGTTTGTCGAGGTGTCCATTTTCGGGAAGGGTGAGGCGCCCATCAGCATCTCCTCGCCGCCGACGAGGCCGGATACCCTCGAATTGTGCGTGCGCCGCGCAGGCGCCGTGACCAACGCCCTTTTCGAGATGGGAAAAGGTTCGACCTTCCACATCCGGGGTCCCTACGGCCGCGGATTTCCGCTGGAGCAACTGCAGGGGCGCAAGCTTCTGCTGATCGCCGGAGGTCTGGGCCTCGCCCCCCTGCGTTCCCTGCTCCTGTATGCACTCGACAAAAGGGATGACTTTGATGAAATCATCCTGATGTACGGAACGAACAATCCCGACAATGTCCTGTTCAAATATGAGCTGGTCGGATTTTTCGACCGGAATGATATCCAATACTTTTACAGCGTGGACCGGGATGACGAGGGTATCTGGAAACAGTATGTCGGCGTGGTGACGGGTCTCTTCGATCGGACTGCTCTGACGCCGGAGGATACGTATGCCGTCATGTGCGGCCCGCCGATCATGTACCGATTTGTCCTGCAGAAACTCCTGAGCCTGGGGTTTGCCAAGGACCACATCTACATGTCCCTGGAGAGGATGATGAAGTGCGGCGTCGGGAAGTGCGGTCACTGTACCCTCGGCGACAAGTACTGCTGCATCGACGGTCCCGTTTTCCCCTTCACGGAGATTGAAAACATAAAGGAGGCGATCTGACCATGACCCGAACACGGACGGTATGTCCCTTCTGCGGCTGCGGCTGCAGCTTCTATCTGGTATCCGAAGGCGACCGGGTGACGGGGATCGAGCCCAGTCCCCAGAACCCCGTGAACCGGGGAATGCTCTGCGTAAAGGGATGGAACGCCTATGAATTCATCCACTCGCCCGACCGGCTCACCATTCCCCTCGTGCGGAGGCGGGGGGCCCTCGTCGAGAGCACCTGGGATGAGGCGTTGAAGATCGTTTCCACCCGGTTGAACGACATCCGGGCGAGATCCGGTTCCCGCGCACTGGCCTTTCTGAGTTCCGCAAAAGTGACCAATGAAGAAAACTATCTGTTCATGAAGATGGCGCGGGCGGCGTTCGGCACCAACAATGTCGATCACTGCGCCCGGCTCTGACACAGCGCAACGGTGGTCGGTCTGGCCGCCGCATTCGGTTCGGGAGCGATGACCAATTCCATCGGGGAGTTCGAGGACGCGGATCTGTTCCTGGTGATCGGTTCCAACACCACGGCGCAACACCCCCTCATCGGATCGCGGATGATCAATGCCGTGGAGAGGGGTGCGTAGCTGCTCCTCATCGAGCCGCGGGAAACTCCGTTGGCCCGGTTCGCGGAGCTGCACCTGAGGCAGAATATCGGCACGGATGTCGCCGTTCTGAACGGGATGATTAACATCATCATCGAGGAGGGCCTCTTTGACCGGGAGTACGTTGAAAACCGGACGGAGGGATTCGAGCAGCTCAAGGCCTTGGTCAGCCGTTACAGCCCCCGGGTCGTGGAAAAGTTTTCCGTGATCGATCGCCATGATCTGGAGAAGGCGGCCCGGATGTACGCCGCGGCCGACAAGGCGATGATCGTCTACGCGATGGGCATCACCCAGCACACGACGGGCACGGACAACGTCAAATCCTGTGCGAGCCTTGCCATGCTGAC
>JAPLJY010000006.1 GCA_026388345.1 Deltaproteobacteria bacterium | reverse complement strand
GGGGCCCTCTCCAGCGTCAACGAGGGTGAATCCCGCCATTTTGCGCGGCTCATGGAGATCCCGCTCCTCGAACCGGCGGACGTCCGGGAGGCGAAGGAGATGACGCGCTGGGCCTTTGACCTTTCGGAGGCAATCCGGAACGTTGTCATGGTCCGCAGCGTAACCCGGATGTCGCACGCAAGCGGGAACGTCGTTCTCGGCACGCTGCCGGCCATCGCGGTAAAGGCGCAATTCCTCTGTGATGGCCCACTTTCCGATCCCGACCGCGGGCCGGTGACCAGTGCCCCGGTGATTCAGAAACACCGCCTCCAGCAGGAAAAGCTCCGGAAGGCGATTGCCCTCTTCGAGGAAAGCCCCTTCAATACCTATGAAGGACCGGAGACGCCGGAACTGCTGATCATTACGAGCAGCGCCTGCACGCTCTACAGCCGGGAGGCCCTGTCGCTGCTGCATGCGGAGGGACGTGCGGCCATTCTCAAGCTTGGGACGACCTGGCCTGTGCCGCCCATGCTGCTGAAAAAGCATCTGCGCAGGGCGGAGAAGGTCCTGATCGTGGAGGAGGTTCTCCCGTTTCTCGAAGACCAGGTCAAGATCCTCGCCGCCGAGCAGGCACGAGAGATCGGGATCAAGACCTTTTATGGGAAGAACGACGGAACCCTCCCGACGGTTGGGGAGTTGAATCCGGATCTTGTGGCCGCCGCCGTGGGCCGGATCCTGGGGATCGTCCCGCCCGCAATTCCTGTGGAATACAGGGAAAAGCTCCGGACGCTCACCGCCTTCGTGCCGAAGCGCGAGCAGACCTTCTGCCCCGGCTGTCCACACCGCGCCTCCTTCTGGGGCATCCGCGAGGCGCTCCAGCGAGACCACCGCGGCGGATTTGTCTGCGGGGACATCGGTTGCTACGCGATGGCCTCCCTCTTTCCCGCCGCCGGTTTCCACACGGCCAAAACGCTTCACGCGATGGGGTCGGGGACGGGCATCGCCTCCGGATTCGGAAAATTGGGGACGTTCGGCATGGAGCAGCCGGTGCTGGCCGTCTGCGGGGATTCGACCTTCTACCACGCGGCCATCCCCGCGCTGATCAACGCCGTTCATCAGCATGCCGACATCACCTTCATCGCCCTCGACAACAGCGGCACCGCGATGACCGGATTCCAGCCCCATCCGGGGCTTACGGTGAACGCGATGGGGGAGGCCGCCCCGATGGTCGATATCGCCGCCCTCTGCCGGGCGATGGGAGCGCCGGTCGTCACCGGGGATCCCTTCGCGCTGACCGAGACCCGGGAGACTCTGAATCGCCTGCTGGAGGAACCGGGGGTGAAGGTCCTCATCCTGAAACAATCCTGCGCCCTCTCCCCGGAGAAAAAAGGGAAGAAGGGGTTCCTGGTGCGGGTGGACGAGGCGCTCTGCCGGGGGGATGCCTGCGGTTGCAACCGCATCTGCACGCGGATCTTCCGGTGCCCGGGGCTTCTCTGGAACCGGGAGAGGAAAAAGGCCGAGATCGATGAGGTGATCTGCGCCGGCTGCGGATTCTGCGCCTCGATCTGTCCGGCCGGGGCGATCCGGAGCGAGGAGGCGGTGAAGTCATGATGGAGAGATTGGCGAAGGATCCCTTCAATATCGTGATCACGGGCGTCGGTGGGCAGGGAAACGTCATGGCCTCACGGGTGCTCTCGAACATGCTGGTTCGGAAAGGATTCAAGGTGACGATCGGGGAGACCTTCGGGATGTCCCAGCGGGGCGGCTCGGTTATGAGCCACATCCGGGTCTCTGCAACAACGGTCTGGAGCCCGCAGATTCCCAAAGGGATGGCCGATCTGATCGTCGCCCTCGAGCCGATTGAGGCGATCAGGGTTCTTGCGGATTATGGAAACCCGGCAGTCAAAGTCCTGGTGAACCTGCGCGCGGTTTATCCCGTCGGCGTGATCACCGGCGAGGATGAATATCCGCCGGAGGCGACGATCCGGGAGACGGTCACGGCGCTCGCGGCGGAGGCCCGATTTATCTCCGCGACGGAAGAAGCGATCCGTCTCGGCAATCCCATCCTGGGAAACATCGTCATGATCGGCGCCGTTGCGGGTTTGGGCGTCCTTCCCATCGACCGGGAACTCTTCGCGACCGTGATCCGCGAGGGGATGCCGGCCGCGCGGGTGGAGGCCAATCTCCGCGCCTTTGCGATCGGCGCGGCGGCCGTCGCCTGATGTATTGATCCGTCATGTTGGAAAATTCTTTCGGAATGAGGTGAAGCGATGAAAAACACGTTCAAGGCCGTCAGGGTGACGGAGGATGTCTGGTGGGTCGGCGCGATCGACTGGAATATCCGGGATTTCCACGGCTATCAAACAAGGCGGGGAAGCACCTACAACGCCTATCTGATCCTTGCGGACCGCATCACGCTGATCGATACGGTGAAGGCACCCTTCCGGGAGGAGATGATGGCCCGCATCGCCTCCGTCGTCGATCCGGGGAAGATCGAATACATCGTCTCCAACCACTCGGAGATGGACCACTCCGGCTCTCTTCCGGAGGTGATCAGGGCGGTGAACCCCAAGAAGGTGTTCGCCTCCGCCGTAGGGGCGAAAACCCTGACGGAGCTCTTCCCGCTCGACCGGGAGATCACGGCCGTCAAGGACGGGGAGACGCTCAGCCTCGGCAACCGAACCCTGACCTTTCTGGATACCCGGATGCTCCACTGGCCCGACAGCATGTTCGCCTATCTGAGCGAAGAGGAACTCCTCTTCTCCCAGGACGCCTTCGGGATGCACTACGCATCCCTGGAGCGGTTTGCCGATGAGTCTGATCCGGCGATACTGGCTTACGAGGCGGCGACCTACTATGCGAACATCATCCTGCCGTACTCGCCATTGGTTCTGAAACTCATCGAGAGGGTGACCGCAGCGGGCCTCTCGTTCCGGACCATCGCTCCGGACCACGGGCCGATCTGGCGGAAGGAGACCGGGGGGATTATCGGCAACTACGCGAAATGGGCCGCGCAAAAGCCGGAAGCGAAGGCAGTCGTCGTATACGCGACAATGTGGCACAGCACGGAAATGATGGCCCGCGCGATCAGCGAGGGGCTCGCGGCGGGAGGGCTGCACGTGAAGCTCAAGTCGATGGACTAGGTGCACCGCATCGACGAGGTCTATGAACTCCTGGGCGCCGGGGCGCTCGCCGTCGGTTCGCCGACGCTCAACAACCACCTTCTGCCGAATATGGCGGACATCCTGACCTATCTGAAGGGGTTGAAGCCGAGGAACCTCATCGGCGCCGCTTTCGGCTCCTACGGCTGGAGCGGGGAGGCGGTGAAGGAAATCGAGGATATCCTGGCGGAGATGAAGGTGGAGAAGGCGGGGGAGGGTATCCGGGTGAAGAACGTGCCGAATGCCGATCTCCTTTCCCGCTGTTATGAACTCGGAAAAGCGATGGCGGAGAAGGTTCGGAGCCGCCTGTAGAAGGGATGGCAGGAGTGGAGAGGGGATAGAAAAGGCGTAAAGATTCCCGTTACAATAACCGATTCATCTTGAGAAGGAGGAAGGTCATGGGAAAATACGTATGCGGCATATGCGGTTATGTTTATGACCCGGAGGCGGGGGATCCCGATGCGGGGGTTGCGGCGGGTGTCCCTTTTGAAAGGCTTCCCGAAGACTGGCTCTGCCCGATCTGCGGCGCCGCCAAGGATGAGTTCGCGCCGGAATAGACGGCGGCATTGTCCGTCACTTTCGGATCGGGAGGGAAGCGTCATGGGGGGAACGAGGGATGCGTTGCAGCAGGCCTATGCGGGTGAGGCCAAG
>JAPLJY010000051.1 GCA_026388345.1 Deltaproteobacteria bacterium | reverse complement strand
TTTCGAGTTCGGCCCGTTTCGTTTCGGGGAGGAGGATCTCGATGCGATGTTCGTGACCGCCCTGCCGGTTGAAGCCGGCGAGGAGCTCCTCGATCATCTTCGCCAGGAATTCGCGGTCGCCAAGGAGCGGCTTCAGGTTCTCCTCGATCACGGGATCGACGACGGCCTGCTCCAGACGCTCCTCGACCATGATGAGGAAATTGCGGGCCGCCGTATCCAGATCGACATTCATCTGCTTCCGAAGGTTGTCGGCTTCCCGCCTTGCCGCCTCCCGGACCCGTTCCGCATCCGCTTCCGCTGTCGCCACGATCCTGCCGGCTTCGGCACGGGCCGCGTTGAGGAGATTCTCCGCCTCGGTCTTTGCGGGCGCAAGGACCTTTTCCGTCAGTTCGCTCGTAATGTCTCCCAATGTCTTCGCCATGATGAACCCCTTCCGCTTTTTCCCTGCCGCTTGGGCAGGGTAATGGTCGATGATTGTGCTTAAAAGATCATAAACCCGTGCAGCCCGCCGTTTCAAGGCATGCCGGTTTTCGTGTCGGTCCCAAGACCTGTGCCTCGGCAGAATTTTATTCAACTATTAATATTCATTTATAAACAACTGAAAGCACATCTGCCGGGCGCTGTTCAGCTTTTGTATTTCGCCGCTTTCTATAATGGAACTCGACCTCCATTGCAAGCCCTTTCTGCGGGATCCGATCAAATCATTTCCGGGGAGAAAACGGTTGAAATTTATCCGCATCAGGCCTATGATCCGCAGCAACGGGCGCCTGGATGAAGCGGCAGAAAAGGAAGCCCCCGCCCACCGGGCGGGGCTTGCGGGTTCAAGCTCCCCGTCAAAACAGGAGGTGACGTCATGTCTACGCCCATCAAGATTACCGCGGGAAAAATCACTGTTGCAGCGGAGCTGGCCGATACGGATCTGGCCAAAACGATCGCCGGAAAACTCCCCATCGATACATCGCCGAACGAATGGGGCGACGAGTTCTATTTCGGGATCCCCGTTCGGTCGGGCCTCGACGAGACGGCAACGTCCAAGGTCAAGGTCGGCGATATCGGCTTCTGGCCGCCGGGAAATGCGATGGCCATCTTTTTCGGCCCGACGCCGATGAGCTCGGGTGCGGACCCCGTACCGGCGAGCGCCGTCTGCCTGATCGGCCGGATCACCGACGATGCGAAACTTCTCCGCAAGGCCAAAGGCGCCGGAAAGATCCGGATCGAAAAGGCGTAGGAGCCAGTTGAAAAAGGCTCTGTTACAGGCTGTTCAAAAATGTCCAGATGCAAGGCCCCCGAAATCCTTAAGCCGAGAGGCGTACTTGCTGGTACGTTGAACGGCGTAAGGATGAGGGAAACGAAGCAGATGGGCGCTTCAGCCTGTTGCGGCTGCTCAGAAGGATTCGCCTTAAACAGAGGAAGAAAGATATGAACCGCAAAAGAACGTTTCTCGGCATGGTCATCGTTCTCGCACTTCTGGTCTCCTTTTCCGGTCCGGCCGCCGCCGCTGACAAGGTTAAGGCCGCATATGTCGCCATCATGAATTTTGCACCCCTCTATCTGGCGATCGAGCGCGGGTTCATGAAGGAGCAGAACATCGAAGTGGAGATGCAGAAGGTCGCCTCCGGAACCGAGGCGATGGCGTTTCTCGCCCAAGGCTCTCTCGATGCCGGAGGGGTCGGCATCGGGGCGTCAACCTTCAACGCCTTCAACAAGGGGTTCGATCTGCGCATCGTCGGATCGGCTGCGGTTCAGCCCTGGAAGGATGGTCCCACCATCATCATCGTCCGGAAAGAGCTCAAGGATTCCGGAAAGGTGAAGTCGGTGGCCGATCTGAAGGGAAAGAAGGTCGCCCTGGCCGGAGGGCCGGGGACGACGGGCGCGTATTTCGTCGCCAGGGCGCTGAAGGATGCGGGGCTCACGGTGAAGGATATCGATATCGTGAATCTGGCCAATCCCGACATGCCGCTTGCGATCGAAAAGGCCTCGGTGGATGCGGCCCTCGTCGGGCCTCCCTACTCGGACCAGATCCTCGCCGGGGGCAAGGGCGTTCTGCTGGCCAAGGATACGGCGCCCGGAGCCATGACGACCGTTTTCATGTATTCGGGAAAATTCATCAAGGAACACCCGGATACGGCCAAGCGGTTCATGGTTGCGCTGGTCCAGGGTTCCCGGGCGATGCAGGGAAACAAATACCTCGACCCGGCCAACATGAAGGGCTATCTCCGGTATGTCACCTCCACGGAGGCGGCCATCCGGACGGGCAAACCCCAGGTGTACGATCCCGATCTCAAGGTTGATATCGACAGCATCAAGAACATGGAGGAGATCTTCCGCTGGGCCGGGTGGACGAATTATACGACCGAGATCGCCGAGGAGAAGATGGCCGACGCGTCTTTTGCAGCCACTGCGGTGAAGGTCCTGGGACCCTTCAAGCCCTGATCATCCGGCACGGGTCGATTTTCGGAGGCACGGAAAGCAGAGATGATTTCATGTCGTTGAAAATCAGGGCGGGCGCTCTCACGAAGATTTATCCATCCCGGAACGGGCCGGTGTATGCGCTTCGCGACTTTTCCCTCGACGTGCAGGAAGGGGAATTCGTCTGTATCGTGGGACCCTCCGGCTGCGGGAAGTCGACCTTCCTCCGGATTCTCGGGGGGTTGATCGAGCCGAGCTCCGGCAAGATTCACCTCGTGCCGGGCGCCGCGGGCGTTCCGCTCCAGAATATCGTCTTTCAGGAATATGCAATCTTCCCGTGGAAGACGGTGATCGACAACGTGGCCTTCGGGCTGGAAATGCGCGGCGTTTCCCGGATCGAACGGCGGAAGACGGCCTGCGACTGGCTCCGGAAAGTCGGCCTGATCAAGTTCGCCGACGCCTATCCCCATCAGCTCTCCGGCGGCATGAAACAACGGGTGAGCATCGCCCGGGCCTTCGCGAACGATCCGGAGATCCTGCTCATGGACGAACCGCTCGGCGCGCTGGACGCCCAGACGCGGGCTGTCCTTCAGGAAGAGCTGATCCGCATCTGGGAGGCCTCGCGCAAAACCGTCGTATACATCACCCACAGCATTGAGGAGGCGGTTCTGCTCGGAGACCGGGTCGTTCTGATGACCGCCCATCCCGGTACGAAGAAGGCCGAGTTTGCCGTTCCCTTCGATCGCCCCCGGAGTTTTCAACTGACCAGCGCGCCCGAATTCGCGCGCCTGACCTACGCCATCTGGGAGGATCTGCGGGGAGAGGTGCAGCGAACCATGGAGCAACAGCAATGAGCCGGCAAAGCCCAAGCATCGACGCGAATACCCGGGACCGCCTTTTGTCCATCGGCTTCCCCATCCTGTTGCTGGCCCTCTGGGAGCTGGCGGTGGGGTTGAAGTGGCTCGACGAACGCTTCTTCCCCGCCCCTCACGCCGTGGCGGTCGCCCTGTACCAGCTCACGGTCCAGGGCGAACTGATGGGGCAGTTCTGGCTTCTGCCGGGAAAGATCGCCGCGGGGGACTGGGCGGGCGCGCGGAAGGTGATCGAAGAGGGGCACCTCTGGATCAGCCTGTTCCGGATTTTTTCGGGATTCCTTGTCGGCGCCATTCCCGGTGTCGTCCTCGGGGTCGTCATGGGCATGAACCGGACGATCCGGGTCGCGCTGGACCCGGTCATTTCGGCCGTCTACGTCCTTCCCAAAATCGCCATCCTTCCCCTGGTGATGCTGGTCTTCGGCATCGGCGAGTTGAGCAAGATCGTGATCGTGGCGATCGCCTCGTTCTTTCTCGTTCTGATCAATACCACGGCCGGCGTGCGCGACATCGAACCCATCTTCTTCGAGGCCGGCCGGAACTACGGGGCAAACCGCCGGCAGATGTTCCGCCACATCCTCATCCCGGGCGCTCTGCCCATCATCTTCTCAGGACTTCGGCTCAGCCTGGGCACATCCCTGATCGTCATCATCGCAGCCGAATTCGTAGCCGCCAAGTACGGCCTGGGTTACCTCATCTGGTTCTCCTGGCAGACCCTGCTGACGGAAAACATGTTCGCCGGCCTCGTCGTCATCATGATCCTCGGGGCCCTGTTCACGAGCGGACTTCATGCGCTGGAACGGCGGTTCATGCCCTGGCAGCGGGAGGAACGGCCGGCCTCCGCCGACACATCCGACACGGGAAAGGCCGGAGCCAAATAAACCGACCCCACCCGGAAATGAACGACAATCCACTCCGACGGCCTCGTATAGAGTTCCCCTTCAAACCTCATCCCTCACCATCGCGGTAAACCGTAAAGCGGCCGTTTGCCGCCGGCCTACCGGAACTCCGAACGAAAGAGATCGATGAGCTTCGATTTTTCTTCAAAGCCGATGCCCGGGACATCCGGGAGTCCGATATAGCCGTCCGCAATCGGCGTGCTATCGGCGAATCCGCCGAAGGGGGCGAAGACCCGGGGGTAGGATTCATTGCCCCCCAGCCCCAGACCGGCCGCGAGGTTGAGGGCGAACTGATGGCCGCCGTGGGGGATGCACCGGCGCGGGGACCAGCCCTGGGCCTTCAACGCCTCCTGCATCCTGAGGTATTCGACCAGCCCGTAGGAGAGGACGGGGTCCATCTGCAGAACGTCCCGGTCGGGTCTGAGCCCGGCATGGCGCAGAAGGTTCCGCGCGTCCTGGAAGGAGAAGAGGTTCTCGCCCGTCGCAAGCGGTCCCTCGTAGCCCCGGGCAAGTTCCGCATGGGAGGCGTAGTCGAGGGGGTCGAGCGGCTCTTCATACCAACGGAGCCCGAACCGCCCCATGGCATCCCCGTAGGCGACGGCGGTCGGGAGATCGAAACGACCGTTGGCATCCACCGCCAGCCTCTCACCCTTGCCGACCAGATCGAGCACATACTCGATGCGGCGCAGATCCTCCGGAAGATCCGCCCCGCCGATCTTCATCTTCACGACCCGGTAGCCCATGTCGAGATACCCCTGCATCTCCGCCCTGAGTGCATCGAGGTCCTTCCCGGGGTAATAATAACCTCCCGCCGCATAGACGAACACCTTTTCATCCGCCCGGCCGCCGCGATACCGCTCCGCGAGCAGGCGGTAAAGGGGCTTGCCCTCGATCTTCGCCACCGCGTCCCAGACGGCCATGTCGATCACCCCCACGGCCACCGACCGTTCGCCGTGTCCCCCGGGCTTTTCGTTGGCCAGCATGACATCCCAGATGCGAAAGGGGTCCAGATTGTCCCCCTCCGGGGTGATCAGACCCTTGGGGTCGGCCGCCATGATCCGGGGGATGAACCGCTCGCGGAGCAGGGCGCCCTGTGCATAGCGGCCGTTCGAATTGAACCCGTAGCCGACGACCGACCGGCCGTCCCGGATCACATCCGTATGCAGGGCCAACACGGAAACGGTCATCTTGCTGAAGTCGATATAGGCGTTGCGGATATCCGAGGCGATGGATACGGTCTTTTCCTGAATGTCTACGATGCGCATGGGGGCTCTCCTTACTCTTCATGTCCTTTGGGACGGTTTTGATTAACCTGATGTATTCCTATGAGATCGAAATGTTCATTCCGCGGGCCGGGTCGTATCACAACGACCGGGGTGTGTCAAGGCGCACCGGGTGCAAACTCAGTGCAGGTCCAGGCTTTTCATCCGGCGCCAAAGTGTTGACCGGCTGATGCCGAGGTTTTTGGCCGCCTCCTTTAGTCTGCCGCGTGCCTCGACGAGCGCCTGTCTGATCGTTTCGGTCGAGGTGGCCTTGAAGTCGGTTCGGAAAGGTTCTTCCACATCATCCTCTATCATCATCTGGCGAACCATGTCCGTTTGAACGGTGTCCTGCCGGCAGACGGTAACGATCCGTTCGATGGTGTTCTGCAACTCGCGGATGTTTCCGGGCCATGGGTGCCGGATGAGGACCTCCATGGCGGCCCGGCTGAATTTCAGGCGCCGATGCAGGGCAGCGGCATGCCGCTCCAGAAAGGTCCGCGCATAGAGCTCGATGTCCTCGGGTCGTTCTCTGAGCGGCGGGAGGTGGAGGCGCAGGACGTTCAGTCGGTAGTACAGGTCGGCGCGGAACCGGTTGGCGGCAACGAGTTCCTTGAGGTTCTTGTTGGTGGCAGCGATGATACGAATGTCTGTATGTTGAATCCGATCGCTTCCCAGACGCATGACCTTCTTTTCCTGAATCACCCTGAGCAGCTTGCTCTGGAGGGAGTAATCCATTTCGGCGATTTCGTCGAGGAGGAGGGTGCCCCCGTGGGCGATTTCCAAAAGGCCCGGTTTTCCCTTCTGGCTGGCCCCCGTGAACGCGCCTCCAACATAGCCGAATAGTTCGCTCTCCAGAATCTGAGCAGGAAGGGCGGCGCAGTTGATCGCGACAAACGGCTGCTGGCCGCGTTTGCTCGCGTTATGGATGCTCTGGGAGAAGACCTCTTTCCCTGTGCCGGTTTCCCCGGAGATCAGGATGGAGGAGTCCGCCGCCGCAAACTGTTCGGCCACGGACACGCAGTGCCGTATCTGGCGGCTGGAGCCGATGACGTCTGCAAAAGTGAAGACGGCGGTATGCTCCTCCGCATAAATCTTCTTGCGGATATTGGCCTCCCACTGCTGAATCTTCCCGGTATCCTGAAAGGTCGCTACGGCGCCGATCGTCGTTCCCTGCACCCGGATAGGCACCTTGTTGCACAGGATCTGGACCATCCCGACATCGATGACTTGGCCGAGTTCGTCCTTCCCTGTTGTCAGAAGGCGCTCCAGTTTCAGTTGAGGCAGGGTGTCCTGGATCTTTCGGCCTATCGCCCGTTTGCAGCTGATTCTGGTGATCCGTTCCGCTTCCGGATTGAATGTGACGACTTGGCGGTCCTGATCGATGGAGATGATCCCTTCGTAGGCGTAAGCCAGGACTGCCTGGAACAAGGTGCTTTTGACCTTTTCGAGGCGTCTGGCCTCGGCGATGCGTTTCGCTTCGAGGGTCGCCTGGATGATCCCCTCGGCGCCGCTGCGGATCATCACGCAGCAGCGATTATGCTTCTTCCCGGCCTGCATGGCGATGACGCCGCCGATGAAGACCTCCGCCCCTTCCCGGAAGGCCTTGGTCACGGTTGCCTCGGCCTTGAATTCGCTGTGGATGGGGTAGCATCTCAAGTCGATATCGAGGATCGGCCCCAGGCAGTCGATGCCCATGATCATCGACGGAAAGGCGATGACGGCAATACGGCGGCCGAAGTGCCTGGCCTCTTCCAGGGCGCGGATCATGTCCAGCCCGGTGATCGGCACCTCCACCACGGTGAGGCCCAGCCGGGCGTCGTTGATGGCGGCAGCCGTCCCCCCGCGCGTGATGATGATCTCCACCCCTTCGCGCGCCAGTGTCCGGGCTTTTCGGACACCGGCGCTCAGGAGCCCCTGTTCCAGCAGGACATCGGGATGGGCCTTGGCAAGCGTAGCCCGGGCGGTGGCCAGCATATCCTCGTCCGGCGCCAGAAAAGCAATCAGTGGCATATGATCCTCCTCGCCCAAAATGAAACATTTTGCGACAAAATAAACCAATTATTGTTGCAATGCAAGAATGGCGCGAAGACTTTAAAAAAACAACAAGGAAATACAAATTATTACAGAAACTATTCTTGCCGATGAACATGGCACGATAATTGAGGTATGCATATTGAAGGTTACAAATTATTTTTACCAATAATGAAGGAGGTTCACATGAAAACGTACAGCATTGCCCTCATTGGGGGGGACGGTATCGGTCCCGAAATCCTGCGGGAAGGCAAAAAGGTCATGGATGCGGCCGCTGAGGTGACTGGAATCACCTGGCAATGGAAGGATTATCCCTATGGCGCCGATCACTGGCTGCAATATCGCAAGGGTGAGCCTACCCTGACGAGCGAAGAGCAGATGGCCGAGATGGGCAAGCACGACGCCGTGTATTTCGGCGCCATCGGCGACCCGCGCGTTCCGGACTCCGTGAATCAGGCGGGATTTCTCCTCTGGATGCGTTTCTACTTTGACCAGTACATCAACCTGCGGCCCGCCAAGCTCTATCGCGGCATCCCTTCGCCGCTGGCCGGGAAGAAGCCCCACGACATCAACATCCATTTTATCCGCGAGAACAGCGAAGACTTCTACGTCGGTCTCGGCGGACGCTTTACAGGTTCAAAAAGCCACGATGAGCTGGTGATGAAGAGGAAGCTTTGCACGGCCCGTTTCAATGTGGACATCACCCTGGATCCGGCTGACGAGATGGGCTACCAGATCGGGGCCATGACCGGCCGGAACGCGGAGCGGACGATCCGCTACGGCTTCGAGTTGGCAAGGAAAAAGAAGCTGACCCGCGTCACGGTCCTCCACAAGGCCAACGTGCTGACGAAGATCTACGGCATGTGGGTTGATAAAGCCAAGGAAGTGGGCAAGAACTATCCCGACATCGAACTGGATTTCGCCATTGTGGACGCGGCAACCATGTGGATCGTCAAGCGCCCCGAGTATTTCCAGGTGATCGTAGCGCCCAACATGTTCGGCGACATCCTCTCCGACCTTGCGGCGTCGACGGTGGGCGGTTTGGGATTCGCACCGGGCGGCAACATCAACCCGGACCGGAAGGCGGGGGTCTCGATGTTCGAACCGATCTCCGGTTCGGCCCCGAAGTACAAGGGCCTCAACAAGGCCAACCCGATCGCCCAGATCCTTGCCGGGAAGCTCATGTTGGAGCATCTGGGCGAAGACCGCGCGGCCGAACTGGTTGAACAGGCGACCGAGGACGTCCTGGATGCCGGAAAGGTCCGCACCTTTGACATCGGCGGCAAGTCGACCTGCAGCGACATGGGCGATGCCATTGCAGAACGTCTGCTTCAGCTTAAGCCGTAAGCGGAGCAATTGGCATTACCCTTGCGTTTACCCTGTATTGATGCTACATGACCGGCGGCCGGTTTTTCCCATCCTGGCGAGATTAGGGAGATAGTTGTCGATCTGCCGTAGCAATAGCGGATTCAATCCTCAGGAGGCGCCGTCCTTCTGAAAACTCACTGCATCAGGAGGTGGTTGTGAAGACCCAAAGAGTGGCTGATATTGTCGTGGGTTGCGGTGTCGCCGTATTCGGCGTTTTCATCCTGTGCGCGTCGATGTTTATCACGGGTGGGGCCGCACATCGCCTGCCTCCCCGTACCTTCCCTATGGTCGTCGGTTCTTTGCTTCTCTTCTGCGGAATCGCCCTTGCAATCAAGAACTGGAGTTTACGGGGAGCGGATCTTGCAATCCCTTGGCCGGACAGGGAGGGGATCCGGACAAACATGGTCACTCTCGTCAGCCTGGGATGTTATATCGCCCTGATGGACCCGCTGGGACTGCCGCTTGCCACGTTTGTGTACCTTGCTTTTTCGATCTGGTACCTGAAACGGTCGAAGTGGCTGATGGCGATTGTGATCAGCCTGATCACCGCGGTCATCTCACACTATCTGTTTATACGCCTGCTGGGGCTCTCTTTCCCCGTGGGTTTCCTGTTTGAATAGGAGGGCGTTATGGGTTTTTCCTTCGACTATCTCATCCAAGGGTTTGTGACCGCCCTGACGTGGCAGAATCTCTTCTGGGCCTTTGTAGGCTGTTTCATCGGGACGCTGGTCGGGGTGCTCCCCGGCATCGGTCCCGTCTCCGGGATCGCGATCCTGCTCCCCCTGACGACGGTGCTTCCCGCGACGTCGGCGATCATCATGATGGCGGCGATCTACTACGGCGCGATGTACGGGGGATCGACAACAGCGATCGTGGTGAACATCCCCGGAGAGGCCTCCTCCGTCCCGACGGCCATTGACGGCTATGAGATGGCCAAGCAGGGGAAAGCCGGGCCGGCGCTGGCTATCTCGGCCATCGGCTCTTTTTTCGCGGGAACGATCAGTGTCGTCGCGCTGACCTTCTTTGCCCCGATGCTGGCGGAGTTTGCCGTCGTTTTCGGTCCGCCGGAGTATTTCGCGCTGATGTTCATGGGGTTGAGCCTGGTGATCAGCCTCTCGGGCCGCGCGCTGCTCAAGGGGGTGATCTCCATGGCCATCGGGCTCACGGCCGCCCTGATCGGTCAGGACCCGCTCACCGGGGCCGCCCGGCTCACCTTCGGGACCTCGACCCTGAATGCCGGGGTGGATTTCATCAGCGTGATCGTGGGACTCTTCGCGATCAGCGAGGTGATGATCAACGTGGAGCAGCGGATCACCGCCATCGATACGATGAGCATCAGCAACTGGATGCCGACCTGGGCTGATATCAAGCAGTGCGGGTGGACGATGGTTCGGGCTACGGGGGTCGGTTTCTTCCTGGGGCTCCTCCCCGGCTGCGCCCCGTCGGTTACGACGTTTGTTGCCTATGATCTTGAGAAGCGGGTCTCCAAGCATCCCGAGCGGTTCGGCCACGGGGCGATCGAGGGGGTCTGCGCCCCGGAATCGGCGAACAATGCCACCTCCACCGCCGGATTCATACCGCTTTTCTCGTTCGGGCTTCCCACGGCGCCGTCGATGGCGGTGATGCTCGGGGGGCTGATGATGTACGGCCTCCAGCCCGGACCGATGCTTTTTCAGACGAATCCGCAGTTCGTCTGGGCGGTGATCGCCAGCATGTATATCGGCAACGTGATGCTGCTGGTCCTCAATCTGCCGCTGGTCGGGATGTGGGCCAAGATCTGCAGAATCCCCTTCTATATCCTGGGGCCGGTGATCGTTTTTTGCGCGATGATCGGGACCTACAGCATCCGGTTTCAGGCCTTTGATGTGTGGATGATGCTCCTCTTCGGGGTGATCGGGTACTTCATGCGGAAGCTCGGCTACCCCGTCGCCCCGATGGTCCTGGCGAGCGTCCTGGCACAGATGCTGGAGACCTCCATGGGGCAGGCCCTGCTGATCTCGCAGGGGTCGCCGCTGATCTTCTTCACCCGTCCCATCTCCGCGGTCTTCATGGCGCTGGCCTTTCTCTCCATCGGCCGGGGAATCTGGGCTCAGGTAAAGGCCAAAGCGCCTGAGGTGGTCACGGATGATGCGGAATATTGATCCTTCGGGTATTCCCCGACGGCGGGCGATGGGAGCGGGCCGCCGGTTGTCGTAATCGGTGTTCATAGGCGGATGCCTGCGACAGGCAGTGCATCGGAGATATCAAAACCATCAACCATTTTTTCAGGAGGGAAGCTATGAAAAAAAAGATCATCGGTTGTATCGTTCTTTCGGCCATCCTTACCCTGGTCTGGGTCGGCGCGGTCGCTGCGGCGGATAAATTTCCCAGCAAACGGATCACTTACAACATCTGTTTCAATCCCGGCGGAGAGTCGGACATCACCGCCCGGTTTCAGGAACAGGCCCTGAAGAAGGCGCTCGGTGTGGATATCTCCATCAACTACAAGATCGGCGGGGGGGGGGCCCTCTGCTGGTCGGAACTGGTCCAGGCCAAGCCCGACGGCTATACGATCGCCGGCCACAACCTGCCCCACATCGCGCTCCAGCCCCTGGAGATGGGCAATGCCGGGTACAAGACCCTGGACCTCAAGAACATCTATATGTTCGAGAGCACCCCGAATATCCTGCTCGTCCGCAATGACAGCCCCTACAAGACCCTCAAGGACTTTATCGATGCCGCCAAGAAGCTCCCCGCCGGCGTCTTCACGGTCGGGGGCAGCGGCACTTCGTCGGCGAACGATCTGGGGACCACCATGCTCAGCAAGGCCGCGGGCATCCAGTTGACCTACATTCCCTTCGGCGGGACCGGTTCAGCCATTCCCGCCCTCCTGGGCGGCCACGTCACGGCGCTGATGAGCTACTCCACCATGGGGGTCCAATACAAAGGTAAGTTCCGCGCCCTGGCGATCGCCTCGGAGGAGCGGATGGAGGTCCTCTCCGACGTGCCGACCTTCAAGGAACAGGGATACGATATCGTGGAGGGGGCCTACCGTGGTGTCGCCGCCCCTCCGGGAACGCCGGATGAGATCGTCAAGATTCTTGCCGATGCCTTCGAGAAGGTCATGAAGGACCCGGAGGTCAAGAAAAAGATGGATCAGAACGCCTTCAAGACGGAGTTCATGGGTCCCGAGGCCTCCCTGACCCTGGTGAAGAAGAAGATGGTCGAATACGAGCAGATCATGAAGGAACTGGGGCGGATCAAGAAATAGAGAAGATCCTCTCAAGTATTTAATAATATTAAAGGCTTGCCGTTGAGAGCTTTGCTGTCGGCTCCCCGTCCGCAACGGACGGGGAGCCGAAAAAGTTTCATCCCATGACAAGAGTTCCATCCGATCGGGTCAATGGTTTCCGGTGCGAATGGAACATCGCTTCCCTGAGGCGACCGCAGGAGAGAAAGCTTTTTTTTTAAGGAGAAAAGATCATCATGAGAATTACCGAAGTCAGGACCGAATTGCTGCGCATGCCGCTGCCGCGCCCGATGCAGGCGGCCTCCTCCAGCGGCAAGAAAGGCGGTCCGGTCAGCAAAGTCAACATGCCGGTTGTCTTCATCACCACCGAAGACGGGACGACAGGGGTCGGATACTCCTGGAGCCTGCTGGGGGGCGACACGGCCACCCGCTGTATCCTTCAGGACGATTTTGCGCCGCTCTTGATCGACGAGGACGCCCTCGACCATGAACGCCTGTGGCACAAGCTTTACAGGCGAATGCAAACGGGAGGGCGGCGCGGCCTGGTCACCCAGGCCCAGGCAGCGGTGGACCTGGCCCTGTGGGACATCAAGGGGAAAATAGCCGGATTGCCGGTCTACAAACTCCTGGGCGGCCGCCGGGAAAGCGCGCCGGTCTACTATTCCGACGGCGGATGGCTCTACATGAGCGTCTCCGAGATGGTGGCGGCGTTCGAGGAATATCTGGCTCAGGGGATGTTTGGTGTCAAGATGAAGATCGGTCATGCGGATTACCGGACCGATATCGAGCGCGTCCGGGAGGTCCGCAAGGCCCTGGGCGACAAGGCCTGGATCGCCGTGGACGCCAACCAGAAATGGGACTTCCCGACGGCCGTACGAGTGGGTCGCGAGCTTGAACAGCTCGGGATTGCGTGGTTCGAGGAACCGCTGTTGTGCGAGGATGTTCCCGGTCACGCCAGACTCGCGGCGGAATTGGACATCCCCATTGCCATGGGAGAAACGCTTGGGTCGCGTTATGAATTCGACGCCTACCTGCGGGCCGGTGCGGTCGATATTCTGCAGCCAGACATCATCCGGGTCGGCGGCATCACCGAAATGGTCAAGGTGGTGACCCTGGCCGACGTTGCCAATCTGCCGGTGGAGCCGCACCACATGATGGAAAGCTCGATTCATGTCGCCTGCGGCGTCATGGAATCCGGCTCCATCGAATACATGCCCTGGGTGGCGGGCGCGTTTGCGGAGCCCATGCAGATCAAGGACGGCCGGATGCTGCCGCCGCAAAAACCAGGGTTGGGTCTGGAGATTCCCGAGGAAACGATTCAGCGGTTCCGTGTCGCGTGACAATCCGCCTGTTTCAGAGGTCGCCAGAACTGAATGGTCCGGCCCGATCTTTCCCTGCCGTGCCGCAATTGCCTATAAAGGGTAGCCGGGAAACCTGAGGCGCTTCCGGATCAAACGCCGCCATCACCCCGGTGAATCAAGCCTCGGGGAATTTTCCAGAGGAAATTCCGTGGGAAATTTCACCGGTTTCCCCCGGGGTATGCGACAAATTCGTGAGAGAGATTTTCACACGGCCGCACAATGCACCCAGAAATCTTCCCACCGGTTGCTCAGAATGTTGCATCGCAGGGCGATAATGCAATTCGCCCTATCTATAAAATTGTCGCAGACCCCGGATACAACTTCGCATGGACGATCGCAAAAAGCAAAAAGCCTTGCTAATTTTGGTGAAGATCCTATAGTATAGGGTACATTGGTGATGCTCACCGATCCTATCGGACAACCCCGGAGCGGCATGCTGGGGCTGCTCCCCGCGCGTCGGAAGGTATCATCGCATATTGAAGTGGTTGTACGAAGCTCTCGTTCCCAAGAAAAGGGCTTGTGCGTCTTCGGAGGATTTCCGTTATGCAACTCAAGGAGGAAAGCATCATGAAGAAAGCAGCGATGTTGATTGCATTGGGCCTGCTGGTGTGCGGTTGGTTCGGACAGCAGGTGTATGCGCAAGCGGAGAAGCCTTACCCGACAAGGCAGGTCAACTATATGATCTGTTTTGATCCGGGTGGACAATCGGACCGGGTGGCACGAATGCAGCAGTCTCATCTTGAGAAGATTCTCGGCCAAAAAGTTCTGATCGACTACAAGGTGGGCGGCGGCGGCGCCCTCGGATGGCGGGAGTTGACGAAGGCCAAACCGGATGGATATACCATGGCCGGGTTCAATATTCCCCATGTCATTCTGCAGCCCCTGCAGCAGGATGTGGGATATAAAACGGAGCAGATCATCCCGGTGTCTCTCTACCAGCGGACGCCGCTGGGCTTGGCCGTTCTCAATACAAGCCCTTACAAAACCCTTCAGGAATTGATAGACTACGCAAAGAAGAATCCGGGCGCCCTCACGGTGGGCGGGTCAGGAACCTTCTCCGGTTACCATATGGCTGCGCTCCGGTTTGAAAAGCTGACCGGGGCCAAGATCACCTACGTCCCCTTCACCGGCTCGGCCCCCCAGATGACGGCTTTTCTGGGAGGGCATATCGCGGCCATCTTCGGCGCCTCGGATGATCTGACGCGCTTCAAGGATAAGCACCGTGTTCTGGCCTTTGCGAGCGAGACACGGTTTACGGAATTTCCCGAAGTCTCCACATTGAAGGAATTAGGGTTCGATATGTCGGAGGCCGTTGACCGGGGTGTTGCCGTTCCTCCCAAGACGCCCGCCTATATCATCAAGAAGCTGGAAACGGCCTTCGTTGAAACGGCCAAACACCCGGATGTGGTTGCCGAGATGAAAAAGCAGGGGTTCATCCCGATTGCGATGGGCCACCAGGAGAGTACGGCGTATCTCGGGAAGATGACCACCATCTACAAGGAACTGGTCGCCGGCTTGAAGAAATAGCGGGCAAACCCGGCCTGGCTCAGGGGGACAGGCGGCCAGGCCGGGTTGCTTGTTTCAGAATCAACAGGGGCGATACCTTTTCAGTCCTCATCAATGACCGGAGGTGGCTGTGAAGACACAAAAATCGGCCGACATCGTTGCGGGATGTGTTCTCGCCGTGCTCGGCCTTGTCACCCTGTATGCGTCGACGATGATCAAGGGGGGAATGGAGGAGCGTCTTCCCCCCCGCACGCTGCCCTATATCGTCGGTTTTATCATCCTGTTTTGCGGAATCGGGCTGGCCGTAAAATCCTGGCGTTTCCGTGGAGAAGATCCGACGATCAAATGGCCAGACAGGGAGGGGATCAAGATCATCCTCGTAAATCTCCTCAGCCTGGCCTTTTATATCGCCCTGATGGATGCGCTCGGGCTGCCGCTCAGTACGTTTCTGTACGTTACCTTTTCCATCTGGTATCTGAAGCGGTCGAAATGGATCACGGCGGTGTTGATCGGTCTGATATCCGGGGTAGTATCCTATTACCTGTTCATCCATCTGCTGGAGCTCTCTTTTCCGGTAGGTTTTCTTTTTGAAGGTTAGGAGGGCGGTATGGGTTTTTCCTGGGACTATCTGTTCCAAGGTTTCGTGACGGCCCTCTCCTTCCAGAATCTCTTCTGGGCGTTGGTCGGCTGTTTCATCGGAACTCTGGTCGGCGTGCTGCCCGGCATCGGTCCCGCCTCCGGGATCGCAATCCTCTTGCCTCTGACGACGGTGCTTCCGCCGACACCGGCGATCATCATGATGGCGGCGATCTACTACGGCGCCATGTACGGCGGATCGACCACCGCCATTGTTGTCAACATCCCCGGGGAGGCCTCCTCCGTACCGACGGCGCTGGACGGCTATGAGATGGCCAAGCAGGGAAAAGCCGGCCCGGCCCTGGCCATCTCCGCTATATCATCATTCGTCGCCGGGACGCTCAGCCTCGTCGGTCTGACCTTCTTCGCCCCGCTCCTCGCGAATTTTGCCCTCGCCTTCGGTCCGCCGGAATACTTTGCCCTGATGTTCATGGGGTTAAGCCTCGTCATCAGCCTCTCTGGCCGCGCCCTTCTGAAGGGAGTGCTTTCCATGGCCATCGGGCTTCTGGCGGCCCTGATCGGACAGAACCCGCTCACCGGGGCAGCACGCCTGAACTTCGGATCGGTCGATCTGATGGCGGGGGTGAATTTCATCAGCGTAATCGTCGGCCTCTTTGCGATCAGCGAGGTGATGATAAACGTAGAGCAGAAGATCACCGCCATCAACATGACGAAGATTCGCGATTGGATGCCGACCTGGGCCGATATCAAGCAGTGCACGGGGGCAATGATTCGTTCCACGGGCGTCGGTTTCTTCCTCGGCCTCCTGCCCGGTTGCGCACCTTCGGTCACGACCTTTGTGGCTTATGACCTCGAAAAGAGGGTCTCCAAGCATCCCGAACGCTTCGGCCATGGGGCGATCGAGGGCGTCGCCGCCCCGGAAGGGGCCAACAATGCGACCTCCACCGCCGGATTTATTCCGCTCTTCTCGTTCGGGCTTCCCACGGCGCCATCGATGGCCGTCCTCCTCGGCGGGCTCATGATGTACGGCCTTCAGCCGGGGCCGATGCTCTTCAAGCAGAATCCGGAATTCGTCTGGGCGGTCATTGCCAGCATGTACATCGGAAATGTGATGCTGCTGGTTCTGAATCTGCCGCTGGTCGGAATGTGGGCCAAAATCGCCGTCATCCCCTTCTATATCCTCGGTCCCCTGATCATCTTTTTTTCCGTAGTCGGCACTTACAGCATCCGGTTTTTGGCGTTTGACGTGTGGGCCATGCTCATCTTCGGGGTCATCGGGTACTTCATGCGCAAGCTCGGGTTTCCCATCGCCCCCATGGTGCTTGCAAGCGTCCTGGCACAGATGCTGGAGACCTCTCTGGCGCAGGCCCTGCTTATTTCGCAGGGGTCTCCGTTCATCTTCTTCACCCGTCCCATCTCCGCCGTCTTCATGGCGCTCGCGATCCTCTCCATCGGCCGGGGGATCTGGGTTCAGTTGAAGACCAAGGCGCCTGAGGTGGCCCTGGATGAAGCGGATTAGCCTTGACACCCAGGCAACATTCCCTTATAGTCCGCGCGATCAGTACGGTTTCCCTCATAGACGTCACATGGTATTCCATCCGGAGTGCTTCTCATAAAATTATCGAATATGGAGGCGAAAAGTGATACGTGAGATGCAAGGTAAAGCGGCCATGGCGATCGGCGCGCTCTATGTCGGTTTCGTAGGCTGGTCGCTTTACGGCGCCATATTCCCTGTGGAAACCTATGCGTTCCGGATGGTCCACATGGCCTTCATTTTCGCACTGGCTTTCCTGGTTTACCCTGTGCGGCCGAACGCCGGCCGCTGGACACGGTGGCTGGACCTGCTCCTGGCCATCCTGGGCGTGGCTGCCATCGCTTACACCTTCATCGACATGGACCAGTTCATCCGCCGCTCCACGCTTCCGGAACCGCTGGATCTCTTCTTCGGCATCGTCGCGATCATCCTTCTGCTGGAAATCTCCCGGCGACTCGTGGACAACACCTTCACCCTGGTCGTCGTGGGATTTCTGCTCTACATGTATTTCGGGAATTACTTCCCCGACATCATCTCCCACAAAAGCTATGACCTCGACCGGATCGTCGGCCACATGTACATGACGCTGGAGGGGATCTTCGGCGTGCCGCTTTCGGTCAGCGCCTCGTTCGTGATGCTCTTCGTCGTCTACGGCACCTTCATGGACGTGGCGGGCGCCGGCGGCTTCTGGCTGGATCTGTCGCTCGCGACGATGGGTCGGCAATCGGCGAGCGCCGGGCGGGGCGCGATCATCACCTCGGCGCTCCTGGGCGGGCCACAGGGGAGCGGTGTTGCGACCACGATGTCGGTCACGCCGATCATGTGGCCGATCCTGCAGAAGGCCGGCTATACACCGAACATGGCCGCGGGGCTGATCGCGACCGGCGGGATCGGGGCGGTCCTCTCGCCGCCGCTGATGGGGGCCGCCGCCTTTTTGATCATGCAGTTCATGGGCGTCTCCTTCTGGGACGTGGTCGTCATGGTGACCATCCCCACAATCCTCTACTACGCCGGCACGCTGTTCATGGTGGAACTGGAGGCCCGCCGATACCACTTCACCCCCCCGGAAACCAAGGCGATGACCGTCCGGGCGGTGATGCTCACCAAGGGGTATCACCTGCTGTCGATCGTCGTTCTGGTGGCGCTCTTGGTCATCTGGAACAAGTCGCCCGAATACGCGGCGCTCGGCGCGATCGCCGCGACGATTCTGACGAGTTTCCTGAGCCGGGACAGGAATGAATGGCTGACCCCCCGGAAGATCATCACGGCGATGATCGAAGGGGCGAAGAATATGCTCCCGGTCGCCGTGCTGCTGGCCGCCGCGGGCCTGATCGTCGGGACCTTCACGCTGACGGGCCTGGGACTCAAGGTCTCCTCCATCATCATGTCCGTGAGCGGCGGGTCTGTGCTGGCCGCCCTGTTTTTGGCCATGATCGCCTCGATGCTGATCGGCCTTTCCCTGCCGATCACCGCGACTTACATTATGACCGTCGTTATGGTCGCGCCGGCCCTGGTCAAACTTGGCATCCCGATGCATGTGGCGCACCTGCTTGCCTTCTACTTTGCCGTCCTTTCCGAGGTCTCCCCGCCGGTGGGCCTCTCCCCCTGCGCAGCGGCGGCCGTCACGGGCGGAAACCCGTTCGGCTCGATGATGCAGGCCTGGAAGTACTCCCTGCCGGCCTTCCTGGTGCCCTTCTACTTTTCGACGACCACGGTCGGTTACAGCCTCCTGATCGTGGGGGGAAACTGGCCCGATTTTCTGCTGGCCATGGCAACGAGCCTCTGTTCCCTGTTCTTCGTCTCCCTGGGGATCATCGGATTCCTGCGCGGTAAATTCCCCATGGTCGAGCGGGTGCTGCTGATCATCACGGCCGTCGCGATGGTGATCGCCCCCATCGGCTGGTCCGTTCCGGGGTTGGCGCCGCTGGCGGTGGGCGTTCTGATGATCCTGCACCACCTGCGGGTGACGCGCGGCATCGTTCATCAAGGCGAGACACCGGTCTGAATGCAAATGGAAAGGTTTTAAGATCCGTACCGTTTCAAGGTCTACGCAGCGGTCGGGGTTGAATTTGCAGGGTCCTTCGCTTTACGGCATCTTTACTTCACAAATTTATGGGAGGTGGATCATGAAAATTCGGGGATTCAAAACGGTTGCATGTCTGGTGCTCGTCCTTGCCGTATCGCTCTTCATTGCGGTGGGGGCGAATGCCCAGTCCAAGTACTCCTTCAGCATCGTCACCGGCGGCACCGGCGGGGTCTGGTATCCGCTCGGCGGCGCGATCGGCGGTATCATCGGCAAGTACGTCCCCAATACCGAGGCGAGTTCCGAAGCGACAACGGCCGCGATCGACAACATGAAGCTCCTGGGCGCCGGAAAAGCGGGCCTGGCCTTCGCCTATGACTATCATGTCGGCTGGGCGAACGACGGCAAGGTTCCCGGCCTTACAGGAAAACACAAGATCCGCATGGTCATGGGATTCTATGAGCAGCCGCTCCATATCGTGACCACGAGCGGCACCGGCATCACGAACGTGATGCAGCTCAAGGGGAAGCGCGTCTCCGTCGGCGCCCCGAACAGCGGCACGGAAGAGCAGGCCGACTTCACATTCAAGGCGCTCGGCATCGACTGGAACAAGGATATCAAGAAGGAGAAACTCGGGGCCAGCGAGTCCGTCGCGGCGCTCAAGGACGGCAAGATCGACGCGTTCTTCTGGAGCGGCGCGATCCCGACCGGCGCCATCATCGACATGGCCTCCACCCCCGGCACAAAGATGGTGCTGCTGCCGGTCGGCGGAGAGGCGGCGGACAGGATCATGAAGGGCAATCCCGGTGTCTTCCACAAGACGGTTTTCCCGAAGGGCTGTTACAACGGCGTGGATGCCAACATCGAGGCGCTCGGCATCACGGCCGTCCTCCAGGCGATGGACACCTTCCCGGCGGAGCGGCTCTACCAGATCCTGAAGGCAATCTTCGACAACAAGGCCGAGCTCGCGGCGGTCTGGAAGGGGGCCACAACGATGACGCCGGCCACGGCCGTCGGGCAGGTCACCTCTGAAGCACTCAAGTACCTGCACCCCGGCGCGGAGAAATTCTTCAAGGAGAAGGGCGCTCTGAAATAGACCGTCCGCAAAATCCAGGCAGGTAAGCCCCCCGCCGCGGGGCGGGGGGATTGCTGTTGAGGGTGAACGGCCTTCTGCATGTTGAAAAAGTCTATGCAGGCCGTTCAAAAGCTTGTCCCGTACAGGATACGGGATGTCCAGATGCAAGGCCCCCGAAATCGCAGAATCGTGGAGCGAAGCGGAACCAATCCTGAGCCGTGAGGCGTACTTTACCGCACGTTGGACATGTGGGGACACCTTGCGGCAAGGTGTCCCCACATGTCCCCAGAATACGTTGAACGGCGAAGGATAAGGAAAACGCAGCAGATGGGCGTTTCAGACTGCTGGAAGCATCAAATGCGCCGCAAAATAACGCTCATCACCCTGATATCGCTCTCGCTCCTTGGCCTTGGGCTTCTGTCGCAGGTCACCCCTTCGGGCTACACGCGGATCGATCTGACGGAGGAAAGCCGGGGGGAGAAGATCCTCTCTGTTGTCGTGTCGGACGGGGAACCGGTCACCCTCACCTGGCGTAATTCCCAGTTCGGTCTCAACGTCACGGAAGGCTTCTTTGCCCGGGGCGGCTTTCTGGTCCAGGACCGGGTCACCTTCTCCGACCCGGACGGTTCGCCCCCGCCGCGCGTCTCCGCTCGCGATGTAGACGATCTGTACCACACCGGCGGGGCGTTCGACGCCCGGGGGCTCTCCCGGCCGTTTTCCCGGATCGTCTACCGCATCGGGGAGATCGGCGATCCGAAGATCCAGGTAAAAAACAAAACCGCCGCCCTGAAGAAGGCGGCGGGTTTCGGCGGCCGGGTGATCCTCACCACGGCCAGGCCCAAATTGTACGAGATCCTGCTTAAGTAAATCAGCAGAGACGTTTTATCTCGCCTTGGATGCACTTCGATACTGAGAGAATCCCTCCAGCGATCTTCCGCCGCTCCGGCGTCCCGAAGGGCGCGCCGCTCCCTGCCGGGCTCCCTGCCGGGAATCGCCTCCCCTTTTCACCGGGGCATATCGCGAAACGGGCGCCGATCTTCCCTGCCGCCCGAAAGAGGGCCGGTCGGATCCTCCGCCGCCCGCCGGCGCCGGCACGTTGTAGTCGAAATCCTCCAGCGTGCGCCGTTCGATTCTCTCTCCGAGGACATACTCGATGTCCCCCACAAAGCCCCTGTCTTCCGGCGTCACGAAGGTAAATGCGTCCCCGGTCTTCGCGGCGCGGCCGGTACGGCCGATCCGGTGCGTGTAGGCGTCGACCGTGTCGGGCATATCGTAGTTGATCACATGGGATATCCCGGAGACGTCGATCCCCCGGGCGGCGATGTCGGTGGCGACCAGGATCTGATACGTGCCATCACGAAAGCCGCTCAGCGCATCCTGGCGCCGGTTCTGCGAGAGGTTCCCCTGCAGCGAAGCGACCGAGAGGCCGGCCCGTTGCATCTGCTCGGCCACGCGCGTCGTGCGGTGCTTCGTGCGGGCGAAGACCAGAACCGATTCCGTGTTCGTCCGCTCGAGCAGCTTCATCAAGAGGGCCGTCTTGAGGTGCGGCGCCACCGGATAGACGGCATGGGAAACCGTGGAAACGGGAGCCCCCGTGCCGATCTTGATGGTGACGGGGTCACGCAGCACCTCCCTGGCCAGCTTCCGGATGTCTTCCGGCATGGTGGCGGAGAAGAGCAGCGTTTGCCGCTTGATCGGCAGCCGTTTGATGATTTTCCGGATGTCCGGCAGAAAGCCCATGTCGAACATACGGTCCGCCTCGTCCAAGACCAGAACCTCGATACGGGAGAAATCGATTTCGCCCTGGTCCGCCAGGTCGAGCAGGCGCCCCGGACAGGCCACCACGATGTCGATCCCCTGGCGGAGACTCCGGATCTGCGGGTTCTTGTTCACCCCGCCGTAAATGGTGACGCTCTTGAGTTTCGTCGCCCGGCCGAGCCCACCAATGGCCTCGTGGATCTGTTCCGCCAATTCCCGTGTCGGGGCGACGATCAGCGCGCGGAGGCTTCTCCGCGGCCCGTTCATCAGCCGTTGCAGGATGGGAAGCGCAAACGCGGCGGTCTTGCCCGTTCCGGTCTGAGCCATCCCCATGACGTCTTTGCCCGCAAGAACGGCAGGCATGGCTTTAAGTTGGATCGGCGTCGGCGCCGTGTAACCCAGGGCCTCGATGCCCTTTTCGATCTGCGTGTTTAGATTAAACTGTTTAAAACTCATTCAATTTCCTTCAATTTCCTTCGTAATGTCGTCTTTTTTCTGTTGTTGCCGTTTGGCCATTTTCTCGCTCGCCTTTTTGATGCGCTCGAGCTCTTTTTGCCGCTTGATGAACTTGTCCTGGCCTTGTCTTGCCATATTCCTCCTGTCTTCTTCCAGCTTTACCCCGCCCCCGAGGCCTGTCTATTTTGCAGGCGCAAAAAAACCCAGAAGCCTTTATTGCCGGCTCTGGGGAGGGTGGACAGCCAAAACCAAATCTGAAAGCATGGTGCGTATAGACCTTTCCGCCGCCGATGTCAAGAATTAGTTTTTCAAGCCCCCTCATGCCCGAAGCCGATCTGTCGATGATTCCTCCAGCGCCGCGATCACTTCCGCCCGGGCAAGGCCGGCGCTCTCCGGGAGGAAGGCCGTAAGGGCCTGCCTCGCCGCCTTGCCGCCGATGCGGCCGATGGCCCAGGCGGCCATCACCTTCACCCGCTCGTCACCCTCCCGGCGGAAGGCCTCCATCAGATGGGGGATGTAAGCCTCATCCCGGGTGTTCCCCATGACCCGGGCGATGTTCGTCTTCCACCGCCAGAGGTCCGCATCGGACATGTAGAACATGTGCGGCCAGATCTTTTCCGTAAACCAGGCCTTGTCCATCCCAAGGAGCTTTTCCAGGCGGAAATCGTCAACCATCCCCGCCGCCTTTTCGTTTACCTTAAGCTCCCGGGCAAGCCAGGGGGCGTTCCGGGGGCAGACGTTCTGGCAGCGGTCGCAGCCGTAGACGCAAAGCCCCATCGGCGCCCGCAACTCCCGCGGCGTCATCTCGCCGCCGAAATAGGTGAGGTAGGAGATGCAGCGGCGCGGATCGAGCTTCCGCGGACCTTTCAGCGCCCCCGTGGGGCAGGCCGCGAGGCAGGCGTTCCGGCACCAGTCGGGGCAGCCGATCTCGAGGGTCGGCTCGTCCGGCGCGAAGACCTGATCGACGACCAAGGCGATGGGGAGGACCCAGGACCCGCCGGCGGCCACCTTCCGGGAATAGAAGAGGCAGTTCTTCCCGAACGTCCCGAGACCCGCCCGCGCCGCGGCCAGCCGGTGCGGAAGATGGAAGGGAACCTTGGAATCGACGCCGTTGTCCCGAAGAAAGGATCGGAAGGCCTTGACCCGCTTTCCCAGGCGGTTCCCGATCATCCGGTCGTCGTCGAGGTAGCAGCGGCCGAAGTGGCGCTCGAGCGACGGGGGGAAGGCCTCCCGGAAATAGGCCTCCACCAGCACGATGATCGACTTCGCCCCGGGGAGAACGGTCTTCGGGTCGGTCCCGGCGATCAGATCCAGGCCCGACTGGATCGCCCAGCCGTACTCCTCCCGCATCCCTTCGAGGAGCGCCCGCTGGGAGTCGAAGGGCTCCGCCGTGGTGACGCCCGCATCCTCGAATCCGCATTCGTGCGCCTTTTCGATGATCTCTTCCTTGCTCAGCATTCGTTCCTCCCTTTTTTCAAGACACCCCCGGGTCCGTTCTCCCCTCCCCGCTCCTCCACCCAGGCCGGAACCCGCTTCCAGCCGTCGCGCATCCGCTTGTGGATCGCCCGGCATTCCGGTTCAAGGCCGCCCAGAAGCGCCCAGAAGCGGGGGGAGTGGTTCATGCGGACCGTGTGACACAACTCGTGCAGCAGCACGCAGCGGACCCAATCGCGCTCCAGGAACAGCAGCTTGAAACTGAGGCTGATCGTCCCCTTGGACGAACAGCTCGCCCAGCGCGTTTTCTGCCCCCGGATGAGGGCCTCGTTGAACTTGAAACCGCTCTGCCCGGCGAGACGGGCCAGCCAGGGAACCAGTTCCTCGCGCGTCCGGAGGTGCAGCCAGCGCTTCAGCGCCTCGCGGCAGGCGTCGTGGTCGGAAACCGCGCCGTAGACGGTGATCCGCCCCGGTTGCTCGATGATCACCCCGACGACCCGCGTATTCGTCGGACGATACTCGATGCACCACGACTCCCCGAGGGCCGGAAGCTCAAGGGTCTCCGGCAGCACCGCGGCCGGTCTTCGGTCGGCGGCCTCGGAGGCATCCGCGAACCGCCGGAGATGGGCCTCGATCCAGGTTCTCTTCTTCTCCACGATCGCCGGAATCCGGCGGACATCGTACCCCCGGGGAGCCACCACCGTGAGACCGCCACGCGGGGAGAGCGACAGGCGGAGGTTGCGCGCCCGCAGGGAGATCCTGACCCGGTAATCGATCCGGGCCCCGTGATTCAATTCAAGAACATGCTTCAACGTTATACCATTTAATTGAAAGAGATCCTCGTGTTGTTCCGATCGATATCCCCTTCACCCATCACCGGGGATTACGGTGTAGCATTGATCGGCGGTCAGATGCGGTCGAGAGGGCTTTGCAGGCTGCGAATATCGCGGGCCATTACGTGCGTGTAGATCTCGGTGGTTTTGACATCCGCGTGGCCGAGAAGTTCCTGAAGAACGCGGATATTGGTCCCGTTTTCCAACATATGCGTGGCGAAGCTATGACGCAGTGTGTGACAGCCAACCCTTTTGTCGATCGCGGCTTTCCGGGCAGCCCTTTTCACCGCTTTCTGCAAGACGGATTCGAGAACATGATGACGCATTTCTTTGCCGGAACGAGGATCGCGGGACCGTAATTTCGCGGGAAAAGCCCACTGCCAACCGGTTTCCATTGATGCATTGGGGTATTTTCTGGCCAGCCCTTCCGGGATATAGACCTCACCGAAACCTTCATCGAGCTCCCGATGGTGAAGAGACTTAACGGCTGCGATTTGCTTGAGCATCTCGTCGCACAGATTCTTAGGCAGGATGGTTGTACGATCCTTTCCTCCCTTGCCTCCTCTGACGAAAATGAGGTTCTGGCCGAAATCGATATCCTGAACGCGCAGACGGATGCATTCCATCAGCCTCAGCCCGCTGCCGTAAAGAAGTTTTGCCATCAGGGCGGACTTTCCCTCCATCGCGGCAAGAAGGCGCTGAACCTCGGCTTGAGTCATAACGGTGGGTGGACTTGCCACGCGCTTGCCGCGCGCCGGAGTGATCTCTCCGGCCAGTTGAATATCCAGGACATGTTTGTAGAGGAAAACCAGAGCGTTGAGCGCCTGCCTTTGTGTTGAAGCGGTCACCTTGCCTTCGGTGGCCAGATGGGAGAGAAAGGCCTCTACATCTTTCGCCCCGAGAAGCCGCGGATGGGATTTGCCGCCAAAGTATTTGATATAACGAAGTATCCATTGACAATAGGTCTGTTCCGTGCGATAAGCATAGTGGTGATATCGAAGGACCTCTCGAACCTGGTCCATTAACTTGAGATTCTGATTTGGGTGGAACTTCGGTTTATTTTCCATATTATCCCCTGAATAGCGCAATAAGTGGAAAATGGCAAGGTGTTCAGTAATAAGTGGAAAATAATTCTGCCATTTTTCCATCTTTCTAAATTGTATATCATAATAAGTGGAAATTATTTCCATCTATATGGCCTGATATGATGGAATATTTTCCGTCTATTACGCTGTTATGCCCAAGGAGGTGTTTACGCATGACTGCTCCAAAACTCTTCATATCTTATAGTTGGTCAAACCCAGAGCACGAACAATGGGTCGTGGATTTAGCCACAGAGCTGCGCGAGTCCGGAGTTGATGTGATCTTGGATAAGTGGGATCTCAAGGAAGGTAATGACGCTGTCGCTTTCATGGAGCAAATGGTTACGAATCCAGAGATAAAAAAAGTCGTGATTGTGTCTGATGAAATATATGCAGCGAAAGCCGACGGCCGGTCGGGTGGAGTAGGTACAGAGACTCAGATAATTTCTAAGGAGGTTTACGATAACCAAGCCCAAGACAAATTCGTGGCTGTCATTTCCGAAAAAGATAATGACGACAAACCGTTTCTTCCAACATATTACAAGTCTCGCATATACATCGATTTGAGCGAAGCTGACAAATATTCGGAGAATTTTGAGAGGTTGTTGAGGTGGATATTTGATAAGCCCCTTTACGTCAAGCCAAATATTGGCAGCATACCCTCTTTTCTAGCTGATGGCGGGCACATTTCGCTTGGCACGACAGCAACATTCAAAAGATGTGTTGAGGCACTAAGAAATGGTAGATCATACTCCGCTGGCACATTTGATGAGTACTGCAACGTTTTTGCCTCTAATTTTGAGCAGTTCAGGATATCCAAGTACGACGGAGAATTTGATGATGCCGTGGTGAAAAGCATTGAAGAGTTCCTTCCATTTCGGAACGAAGCCATCCAACTTTTCACGACCGTCGCTCAATACTCGCCAACTCCTGAAGTTGTGCAAAGGACTCACCGTTTTTTTGAGAGCCTGATACCATACATGCAAAAACCTGAGGATGTTACCAGTTGGACTGAATGGGAATTTGATAACTTTAAGTTTCTGATTCACGAACTATTTCTCTATGTCGTCACAATTTTCATTAAGCATGAGCGCTTCCAACAGGCGAATAATCTACTGTCGCAGCAGTACTATTTGCCAGGGAATTCCGATTATGGCCGGAATGTCATGGTAAGCTTCACAGTTTTTAGCGAGAGTATGAGGTCCTTGGTCCATAGAAATCAACGCCTTAAACTAAACAGAGTGTCCGTCATGGCTGATATCCTGGAGCAAAGATCAAAAGGATCGGGAGTTGCTTTTAGAGATCTGATGCAAACCGACTTTGTCTTGTTTCTAAGAGCTGAGCGAGATAGTGAAAATTTCTCATCTTGGTGGCCAGACACCCTGGTTTATATTTACGGATATCATAGTGCTTTCGAAATTTTTGCTCGGTCAGTTTCGAGATCGTACTTCGATAAGGTTAAGTGTTTGCTGGCAATAGATAAGGTAAGCGACCTCAGTGAGCAGCTTGAGGGCTACAAAGCCGATCCCAGAAGGCTCCCTAAATTGGGAATTCGTTCTTTTAGTCCATCCACCTTATTGGGGTTCGAACAACTATGTAAGAAGGCATAACCATGCCATGCACCGGATCGCCGATAAAGCTGGCTCCCGGTGATGGCTCCGTTCGGCAAGAAATATGTAGATGAAGAAGGGGGGGGGTTCATGAAAACACTAATATCGTTCTTGATCATATTAACACTTACAGTTGGCTTCTCAGGAACACTTTATTCGGCAGAACAAGTAGCTACTGGCAAAGACGTTCTCAGGGATTGTACTCTTGCCCTTGAAATGGCTCAAGATGGTTATATGAAAGAGGTTCTAAATAAGGGTAAACCGTTGCCACCTAAGGCACAGCAACATAGGGCAGCGCAGTGTTTAAACTATGTGGCTGGATTCAAAGATGCCCTTTATGTTAGCCAGATTTTTCAAGAGAAGAACGGGAGTGCTCCATTTACTTGTCTTCCACAAAATAACCTCAATAACGGACAAGCGCTCCGCATAGTAATCAAGTATCTTCAGGACAACCCCCAGCTGCTTGATCGCCCGCAAGCAGCAGTTGTGTTCAATGCGTTCTACTATGCATATCCTTGCAAGAAGTAAATACAGAATTGCCGAACAAGGCAATACAGCCGATCGCTTCGCTCCGGCTGATTTTTTCGTTATGTGAGAGGTTTTAATTTGTAAATGACAACCTAAAAATGACCCACTGTGAGTACCATAATGGACAACAATATCAGAAAGAAACTTGATGAGCTTGCGGAGGGATCCGATACTATTATTGCCAATCCGGACGATATAGAGAAGCTCAAAGACCAAGGTCTACCAATTCGGGTTGTACCCTCAAAAACCATTCCAGAACTGTTCCAAGAGCGTCTCAATTCAGCCCTTGATATAGCCCAGCATCTACCAATTTTGCCTGACAGATTGCCGCCTGCCGTAAAATCCCTTTACCAAGAAATCCGTGAATGCATTTTCTTTGGGCTCAATGGCGCTGCAATTACTCTTTCTGGTAATCTTATTGAATTCACTCTTAAACATGTGACGTACGTTAAAGAAGCAGGAGGTTATCAGAAATACGATTCCAACAAATGGGATGAATTTGAGACCATCGAATTCGGCACAGCAATCAACAGGGCAAAGAAAAATGGCCTATTGCCTTCAAAGATGGCTAAACAGCTTCATTCGTTCAGAGAGGATATTCGTAACCCGTATAGCCATTACAACATAAGGAAAATCACCCAAGACGTCATTGCTGGAAAGGTGAAGAACATCGACCTGTCTACAGGCAAGATTGAGGAAGCTGATATTCCGGCAAAGGATAATCCTATGATTCAAGCCCAGGTGAAACCTTGGGTAGATCAACAGAGGGTTTTGGATGTATTCCATTTTGCTGACATGGTTGTTAAATTTCTCATTGTGAAACTTGATGAATACCTTAAAGGCAAGAAGTAAAAGTGCATCACATAACAACGGCATTAAGGGCGACGGCAAAAGCCGCCGCGCCTTATGCCTGACGTTATGGGAAAGAAGGGAGAACCAACATGGATAGCAGAGAGCATAGGGGTCATCTCGGAGCGATTGGGTGCCTGACTTTCAGACAGTTCATTGTCATAGCTGTAGTGTTTCTATCGTTATCGACTTTGTCCGATGCGGCTGATGAGCTTTATTGGCAAGCTTTCGATTTTGGAAAGACAACACCCGACGAAGTTGTACTGCTATTTGGCCCACCAGCAACAATCAAGACAGAGGAGCGCTATTCGGATTGGATAAAGAACCAAGCGTCAGGCTGCGGTCAGCTCCGCACCTATGCCATGAACTATAGTATCTGGGCCGGAGACCTGAACATTCTTAAAGGCCCACTTGGAAAGGCTTCAGAAGTCTACATCGTCATTGATAACGGGAAAGTATCTGAAGTAGTATGGACCTACGACAATAACCAATTGGAACCGGCTTTTGATCGGTGGATGAACCACAAGGGATTGACGAAGGTGCCAGGGAAGAAGCCAGCAGTGGTCATGATAGGCATCTGGAAACCAAAGAAAGGAACAACAGTCACCGTCGATTGCTATACGGGTGGCCTTGGTGCAATCTGTCGAGGTCCAATTTCAGTGCATTACAGCCAGAACGCAGAAAAATAGAAGCGGTCATGTTACCGGCGAATAACATAGATGATTACATCCTATTCAGATTCAGGAGGATTGATAAACATTTCCTGCAATCGCTCGTGAATAGTGAACTTCATTTCGCCCGGCCCGAAGCGCTCAACGACCCATTCGATTGTAGAGTTGATTTTCGCGCTTCGCTGGAACGCGCAATTATCAGGGCAGAAGGCGCAAACCAAGAGACGCTCAAAGAACTCCGTAGAATCATGAACGAAGACGTGAGAAGCGATGAAATCAGGGCATTTGTCGAGAATATTGGGGTATGCTCGTTTTCGCTTACACTCGAAAATACATTGATGTGGTCCCACTACGCCGATAATCACCGCGGCGTCTGCCTCACCTATGGCTTTCCAAAGGCTTTCTTCGATGAGACAGTCAACGACATCCTTGGAATAGTCAAAGTTGACTATGGGCCAGACCCGCTATCTGATTGGTTCCTCCACATCCTTGATGAATCTGTGTCACTCGACAGATTCATCCGGTTACTCATAAAGAAGGCGTTTACTGTAAAAGCCGAATTGTGGCGGCATGAGGAAGAAGCCAGAATAGTTAGGAAGACAGCAGGTATTCAGTCCATCGACAGGAACTTTCTCAAACAGGTTTGCTTCGGTTTGGCAACCCCAGATGCGGACATAGCACTGGTCAAGAACATTATTGCCCGGTGCGGTTACGACGTTGCCTTGTGCAGGATGCGCCGGAATGAGGCCAGTGATTTTGGACTTGAACCGATAGAGATAGAGCCATCTGCCACGCGGGAAAGGCAAGTGGACAACTGTGAAACATGAAGAGCAACCCATAACCCGGCAATCCAGCCGACTCCTTACAGTCGCGGCTGATTTTATCGTTATGCTGGAAAAAAGTCCTTGCTTATGCTAAATACTGTACGCTATAATGTACAAAATTTCGTAATATGGTGAGGTGAAAAATGCAGAGATTGAAAATTGATCAAGATATCAAGCCATTGTCTGAGGTAAGGATAAGTATCGCAAACTATATCAGGCAGGTCCGTGACACAAAAAGACCTGTCATAATTACGCAACATGGAAAAGGGGTTGCCGTGTTATTGGATGCCTCTGAATATGAAAACATGCAGGAGCGACTTGAGCTTCTGACAGATGTTCAGACATCTCTCAGCCAACTCGCAAATGGAGAAGGAATTGCGCATGAAGATGCAAAAGATCAAGTTTTGAAAAGAGTGCAGAAATGAAAATTATTTGGTCACCATTGGCTGTTGATAGAGCTTCTGAAATAGCTGAATATATAGCCAAAGACAAACCATCAGCAGCAGATAAATGGATAAACACTGTATTTTCAAAAGTAAAGCAACTGGAGTCTTCACCCGAAATCGGCAGGATTGTTCCTGAGATTGGAAATGACCAATTTAGAGAGCTGATCTACGGCAATTATCGCATCATATATCGTGTTGAAAAGAAACAGATATCAATTCTCACTGTCCGGCATGGCAAGCAGATATTGCCAATAGAAGAAATTATTGCATAACAACCGCATCAACATAGACTGGCAAATCCGCTGCGCTCCTTTGCCAGCCGGTTATGCGGCCCCGTTAGGCAGTGACCGAATCTATTCACACCGAAAGGAGATTTTCTGCAATGGATATTCCACGGATATTCAACATCACCGAAAGTGCTCACCGCATCCATGACCCGTTCACACCCGAAAAGCTCGCCACTCTCGGCGCGGCGCTGCGTCTGGAAACGGGGACCCGAGTGCTCGACCTCGGCAGCGGTTCGGGGGAGATGCTGTGCACCTGGGCACGCGATTACGGAGTCATCGGCACCGGCATCGACATGAGCCAGTTGTTCACCGAGCAAGCGAAACTCCGCGCTGAAGAACTCGGTGTCGCCGATCAAGTCAAGTTCATCCATGGCGATGCTGCCGGCTACGTCTCTGACGAGAAGGCCGGTGTGGCAGCCTGTCTCGGCGCCACGTGGATCGCCGGGGGAGTCGGCGGTACCATCGAGCTTCTGGCGCAGAGCCTCCGCCCCGGAGGGATCATCCTCATCGGCGAGCCCTACTGGCGGCAGTTACCGCCGACGGAAGATGTTGCCAGGGGGTGTCTTGCCGGCTCAATCTCCGACTTTCTCCTGCTTCCAGAACTTCTCGCGTCTTTCGGCCACCTCGGCTACGACGTCGTGGAAATGGTTTTGGCAGACCAAGACAGCTGGGACAGATACGAGGCGGCCAAGTGGCTCACCATGCGCCGATGGCTTGAAGCCAATCCCGACGACGAGTTCGCGAAAGATGTTCGAGCCAAACTAACCTCGGAACCCGAGCGCTACGCCGCTTACACGCGTGAATACCTGGGCTGGGGCGTGTTCGCGCTGATGACGCGGTGATG
>JAPLJY010000111.1 GCA_026388345.1 Deltaproteobacteria bacterium | reverse complement strand
GCTTGTTGATGCAAGCGGCTGGGTCGAGATGGTCTCGCCCAGAAACAGACCAGAAGGAGGTTTCCATGAGCACATATTACTACATTGGATTAGACATTCACAAGAGGACAATATCCTATTGCATTAAAGCGATTGACGGTTCCCTCATCGGTCAGGGGAAGATAGAGGCGGATAGAAAGTCACTTGGCGAATGGGTACAAGGATTGCCAGGCCCCTGGGTTGGAGCGATGGAAGCGACTATTTTCACCGGATGGGTTTACGACTTTTTGAAACCGCATGCAGTGGCGCTGAAAGTGGCTCATCCGGAGATGCTGAAGGCGATAACGGCAGCAAAAAAGAAGAATGACCGAGCTGACGCCGAGAAGATAGCCGACTTGTTGCGGGTGAATCTGCTTCCGGAATGCCACATGCTTTCGGAGGAGATCCGGGAGCTGCGTCGGGTATTGCGGTATCGTAACCACATTGTACGGACAGCGGTCAAGATGCAAAACAAGATTTCCGGTCTGCTCATGGAAATGGGGGTGAGCTACAGCAAGAGACGCATACACGGGAGAAAATACTTCCATGAGATTCTGGAACGGGTTGAGGAAATCCCTCCTTCCGTGAAGGAGTTATTGAAGCTGAGCCGTTCAGGGTATGAGATGTTTCGCACTTTTCAGAAGAGGCTTGTAGAGACGCTGCGCACCAACACCCTTATCCATGATCGGGTGCAACGTCTCATGACCATCCCCGGAGTAGGCGAGATCACGGCGCTGACCTGGGTATTGGAGATTGGCGATCCCGGACGATTTGCATCGATTCGCCAGGCAGTCAGTTACTGCGGCCTGTGCAGCGCACAACGGGAATCGGCCGGCAAGGAACAACGGGGGCCGATTTCCAAGAAACGCAACAAGCACCTGCAAACCATGCTCATCGAGGCCGCCAAGCTGGCGCCGCACTGGAACGAGCAACTGACCATTGTGCATGAGCGGGAGTTAAAGAAAGGAAATCGGAACAGGGCAACGCTTGCCGTTGCAAGAAGGCTCGTTGCGTATATGCTAGCGGTTGACAAGAAACAGGCCGATTTCAAACTTCCCGCAGAAATGCAGGCAGCCTGAAACAGAAGCTGTATAAATACATAGATTTGCCGAAATGAAGATCTTCCCGCCGGGCCTTGCCGTCTGGGGACTGTGCATGCAATAAACGCAATGCAACGCTTATTCTGTTTCGAGGCCGGCGGGTTGACCCAAACTCAATCTTCTGCAGAGGTCGCCGAAGATGAGGTGTAAAGCTAACCTTATCAGACCTTGGTACAGCAAATGGATGTCTGGTCGCGTGATCGCGATTAACGCGGACCAAAAAGAGAGAAGAAAAAGGTCGAGTTAAGGCAAATTGTATTCAAAAAAGCCGCCGGGGAGTCCGTCAATCCGGGAGGTCAGGGAAAATCTCCGTTTTCCCCTTGACATTACTTATCATGGATGTCCCCGAAATTACACCTGCAAATTACAGGCGATTCAAGTTTTATCGCAGGAATGCCGATAGTAGTCTTAAAGAAAGAAAAGAAAAGGGGGTGAGGAAAGTGAATATCAGCTCTGTGGATATGAGTGGGGCAATGACGGGGGCTTCGGTCGCGGTGGCGGCGCCCGGGATACCGGGGAGGACGATGGAATCTCCCCAGCCTGCACAGACGACAGGCGGGAATGCCGAAGCCAGCGCTGCGCATGTAAAACAGATGGTCGCGGAAATGCAGAGCCATCTTGACAGCATGAATGTCAGCCTGCAATATAGTCTCTACGGGAAGAATGGTGATAAAATCGCCGTCAAGGTCGTGGACAAGGAAACGGGCGATGTAATTCGTGAAATCCCGTCGAAAGAGATACAATCCCTTCAAGCCAAAATGAGCGAACTGTGTGGCATGATCTTCAACGGACAGGGGTAAAAGGAGGCATCATCATTGCAGGAAATTCAGAATGCTCCCCTCATTCATCTTGGCGGCTACGGTGTATGAGGCATTGAGCGCCAATGCCTGCATTTGAAACTCCATTGTCACTTGGGCGGTATCTGCATCTTCACTCTTCGAAATCATGCTTCCCACCAGATTCTTCAGATACGTCAGGTGGTTGTTGGCAAATTCGAGATTGCTCAACATGGCGCTCGTTTTTGCAACACTGTCCTGCACCTGCTGCTGCACCTGCTGACAGGCATTTTCGACATCCGTGACCGCCGCGGCAATGGCAGCGCTGTCATCGGACAGCAGGGCCGTCTTCAGAGCGTCGAGCGTTTCAAGCAGGGCTACGCCGCCCCCCGCGGAAGCAGGGAAAACGGCATCACCGATTATGTTATAGCCGGTCGAAGAATTTTGCCCGATGTTGATGTTGAGGGATTGATTATCCCCGTTATAGTCATAGAAATGCGCCGGGGGAGGTGTGTCGTTTACGGCTACGGCAAAAGGCTCGGTATCCGTTTTCGATCCGGAAAAGATATACCGCCCATCCAGTTTGGCATTGGCGAGGGAAAGCATCTGATCCATGATGTTCTGTATGGAATCGGCGGCGGCAGACCTGTCGGCTGATGTCCCTTCCGCATTTTGAGCCACAGCCTGTGCCTGCATCACGAGATCGTTGATGCTGCTGAGATTGAGTTCTGTAATTTTCAGCCAGGTTTCACCGCTGATTATATTTTCCTTGTATTGATCGATCGATGCGCCTGCCGCACGCAGGTTCAGCACAATCGTTGTCCCCTCGGGATCATCGGACGGCTGATTGATTCTCTTTTGCGTGGCCAACTGATCCGCTGCGCTCCGCGTGCTGTCCTGAAGATTGGATATATTCCCTGCGATCGTGTTGAATCTCGCATTGTCCGAGATGCGTGATATCATGATGTTCCCCCTATTGACCGAGCGCCATCAGCACATCGAGTATGTCATTGGCCGTCTTTGCCAATCTCCCGGCAACGTTGTACCCGAACTGGTATTTCATTAAATTGATCACCTCTTCATCCAGGGAAACGCCGGACACTTCCTCTCTCTGCGCCATCAACTGATTGGTAACGGCGGTATTGCGTTCAATGCTGCTGTCGACTGCTTTTACATCGAAGCCGACCCGTCCCACCAGCGAGGCGTAATAATCGTTGAAGGTGGATGCACCGCCATCCATGGAAAGATCATCCCGGACAGAGCCGATCAGACGGGCATTTTCTCCCTTGTTTCCTGCATTATCGGAAGCGGCGATCTTTTGCGGATCATCCAGGATGGCTGCGCTGACCCGCATGTTTTTCGCCCCCGGCAGCAGGTCATCAAAAAAAACCGCCCCGATAACGCCATCGGCATCCAATCCGGTCGTATGCAGATCGTTGACGGCGATCACAATACCATTGGCCAATTGATCCAGGCTGTCCAGATAACCGCTTACCGTCTCTTCACCCATTTCAATCATCCCCCCAAGCCGGCCGCCGGTAATGACGTCGTTTAATGCCTGATCGGGATTATTCTTGAAGAAAATATCGCCGTTGTCCACGCCAAGCTGTTCGGAACTGCTACCCCCCACGAGGATATTGCCGTTGGCGAGAAAAACACTCAATGTCCCGTCACTATTTTCGTAATAGCTGATATTGATTTTATCGGCGAGGCCCTTTACAAGCTCCATCCTGCTGTCCAAAAGATTATTCCCGCTCCCGTCTTCCGCTCCCGAGGCAAGGATTTGTTTATTCAGAACGGCAATGTCAGCGGTGATAGAATTTATATCCTCTACGGTGGAGGCCATGCTGTCCTGAATATCCTGCTGCACCCCGCTGAGGACATTGCTGTTTTCACGAAACAGGGAGGCAAGATTGCTCGCGGCGGATACCACGGAATACCGCGCGACCTGACTGGTCGGATCGGAGGATAGGGCTTCCCAGGAATTCCAGAATTGGCTTAACGAATCGCTGAGACCGCTATCCCCGCTTTCATTAAAAACACCTTCTACCCTTCCCAGTATCTCCTGCCGCGCCTCATCGTATCCTGCCTTTTGGGCTTGGTCCACGATCTGCGTTTCCAGATAGCGATTGTAAAGCCGCTCTATGCTATCCACACTTACGCCAAAGTCGGCCCGGCCGGATGAGACATCAACGCTGCTGATCGCATTGAATTCCGCACGCTGCCGCGTGTAGCCCGGCGTATTGACGTTGGCGATGTTCGCACCCGTAACGTTGATGGCGATCTGGTTGCTGGTGATGGCATCCCTTGCAATATTTAAAAGGCCGCTGACAGACACGTTCTCACCCCTCCTTGCACAGCATGATGCCTCTCCTGCTGCCGGTCTTGAGCTTACCGGTGTTTGCGTAGTCGGCTCCGCTACACATGATTTGGTTGATAAAATTTACAGAATTTCTCACATACGAAAGAGAGTAATCCAACAGCTCCCTGTTCATTTTGTTCGTTTCCTTGATGGCACCCACGAGTGTCAAAAGGATCTTTTGCCGGGCTTTCAACGCCGTCCTTTGACGTCCCCCGACCTGGGAGGCAAGAAAGCTGATATTAATCTCCTTCTCCTCCCTGCCGAGGTGCCCGGCAATCTTTTTTACAATATTCGCTCGTACTTCTTCCAGCATTCTGGCCTTTAATATGCAGGTTTCCTTTTTGCTGTTGATGTCGGAGATAAGCTCGAGAGAAGGCCTCGCCAGAGTCCCCCGTTCTTTCTGAACAATGGCTTGCAGCTCCTCATACACTTCAATCTCCTTTGCCAGCACGGATAACAAGGAATCTACAAGCTTTTCAAAATCACAATCCTTTTTCACACTTTCTTCCTGGCTGATGTCCAACGTGATCATATTGCACTCCTAGTTTGTCAGTTCAATATAAGCAAGGATTATGCCACGGAAGGATCATCATGGTTCAGAACTGGTTCCACCTTATGGCTATAAAAAGCAGGAGCGCGTGAAGCCTCTGGCAGGGCTGAATTCCCGCTTTTGGAAACCCCGTCGGCTTTGACATATATTGCCGGCGGAGTAACAATTGATGAGAAAAGCGCTTTTTTTGAGGATCGGCAGCGGCAATCCTTTCTCAAGGCGGAAATAATTTCTCCCGGTCCAGTTCCCGATGAAAAAAAACCTCTGGCCAACAAGATCTTCCTGAAACGTTCCGTTTGGTCGAAAGATGTGCAGATGATCAAAAAATGGGCTCCTCGCTAAAATGTATGGGCAAGCCGATTAGCGAGGAGCCAATATGGAACAGGATAGAAATCCGTGCTCAGGAGATCGGGAAGGTTGATGGCGAGTTCAGGAAAAAATATCGATCAGAGATTCTCCGATCATTTTTTCAGCAATCTGGCCGCCATTGATATTATATGTCCCTTTTTCGATCTGGGTTTTCAACTCCTGAACCTTTTCTTCCCTTATTTCGGGAAGTTGAGCAACAGCATTTTTGATCTGCAGGAGTTCCTTCGATCTGGTGGAAAGATCTACTTTCTCTTCAGGCGTAGCGGCGGCTGTCGCCGGCTTATCCATAGCCTGATTCGCACCGCTGTATTGCTGGTACTGCTGGACCATCTGGGATGTCGTATCTTTTATATCGCCAATCTTCATAGTCAGTTCCCCCTGTTCAATCGCTTTAATTTCATTATCGGCAGCTTGGGGAAGAAACTTTAATCTCTCATGGTAAATTCCTCGAAGCTTGCTTCGTTCCTGCCGTCTTAGATACCCGGCGGCTTGATGCGGGAAGGTTCAGTGGATGATCCGGTATGCTTATCTTCCATTTTTATCTGATTGGAAAGCATTTTTTGGAGTCCCAGACCTCCCCTGTTTGACAGTTCCTCCGAAACCTTCTGATCCATCATCATCTGATAGGTATCTTTCCCCGTCATTCCATTTACAAGACCGCTCCTGGGAACGGTGCTTCGCATTTTCTTTAACATATGATAGATAAAAATGGACTCGAAATCTGCACAAACTTTTTTGAGTTTTCTCTCCTTCTCCAGTCTTTCCTTCGCGTTTTTGTCGCCATCCTGAGCAATCCTATCCGGCGCAAGACCCTGTATTGAATCAATCCCTCCGGGCTCCATCGTTCACCCCCGAGCGGCCCATATCCCAGCCGCCCATTCGTTGATAGTGCAATCCTCAGATAATCCTCAAATCAGCCTGCAAAGCCCCCGCCGCTTTTATGGTCTGCATGATGGTGATCAGATCGCGGGGGGTAACGCCCACGGCATTCAGTGCCTTTACGACATCCTGAATCGTAACCCCCCTCGGCACAACCATAAGTTGTTTTTTTTCTTCATTCACGGTCGTGGTTTTGTCCGTCGTCACAACCGTCTGCCCTCCCGGTGCCACGATGACCTCCCCTTCTTTTCCGGTCCTCGGGACACCACCCAGCGGAGGAGAGGGCGCAAAAGGCAAGGGCTGAGAGACATGAATATCCTCCTTGATCTGTATGCTGAGATTGCCGTGCGCTATGGCTACCGTGGCAATCCTTACATTTTCGCCCATGACCACCGTCCCGGTCTTCTCATTCATAACCACCACAGCTCTTGAATCCACCGGCACATCGAGGTTTTCGATCTGCGAAATCAGCTCGAATATATTGACACGGCCATCCTCCGGCAATTTTATGGAAACGGAGAAGGAGTCCTCCTCTTTCGCCGCCACGTTTTTGATCGCGCTGTTGATGGAAGCGGCCAGTCGGGATGAAGTTGTAAAATCGGGATTGTAAAGGTTGATGCTCAACGTTCTGCTCTTTTCAAAATCATACCTGAGCTGTTTTTCCACCAGGGCGCCGTTGGCAATCCGCCCTGCGCTCGGATGATTCTTGACGCTGCTGCCGCCGCCCCCTCCCGCCGCAAACCCTCCCAAGGTAATGGGCCCCTGGGCTACGGCATAAATCTCTCCATCGGCGCCGCGCAGGGGCACCATGAGCAATGTGCCTCCATACAGGCTCTTGGAATTACCGATGGATGAAACAAAAACATCGAGCTGGCTCCCCGTTTTGATAAAGGGAGGCAAGGTTGCAGTGACCATAACAGCCGCCGCATTTTCCGCTTTGAGCGTTTTGTCCTTCATCGCCAACCCCTGCCGGCTCAGCATGTTTGCCAAGGACTCCTTCGTGAAACCGTTTTTTACATCGTCCCCCGTACCCGCCAGACCTACAACAAGACCATAGCCGATCAATTGATTGTCCCTGACGCCGCTGATGCCGGCGATGTCTTTTACCCGCGCCCCATAAGAGGATGCATCGAACAAAAAACAAAATATCATTACCATCCCGCAGACAGACTTCATTTTTGCCTTCATGTTCATACCATCCTTTGTCAGGTTCCATCTAAAACGGCCAGACCCAATCCATGACACGGGTAAGCCACCCAGGCCTCATCTTGTCGTTGATCACGCCTTCTCCGACATAATAGATCTTGGCGTCGGAAATATGCTGGGATGCAATCAAATTCTCCGAAGTGATATCATCCGTCCTGATGATGCCGCTGATCATGATGAACTGATCCTCGGCGTTCATCGTCAATTGACGCCGGCCTTCAATCGCCAGATTCCCGTTATCCAGAACCCTCACAACCCTGGCCGAAATCCTTGCCGTCAAAGTGCTTCCCCGGGAAGTATCCCCTGCGCCTTTCAGTGAATTGGAAGTCGATCCTCCCAGCTCAAGTGTGGCCAGTTTGGCGTTCTTTTCCGCAATCGTTTTTTCAAGCCCGAGGAGGGTGGCGATCCCGGCTGTCGCGCTTGTCGTACGGGCCGTGTTCGTGGTTGCCTTGCTGGTGCCCGTTGTTGTTTCACTGACGACAATGGTTACGATATCGTTTACATACCTGGCCTTGTTGTCGGTAAAAAACATGTTTTTACCGTTTTCGCCCGGCCATATCGATCCCGGCTGGAGAGGTGCAACGGCCCGGGGTGGCGGCAAGTGTGTTTGCGGTTCGCTCCGCATCATGTCGGCTCTCGAAGAACATCCGGCAGCAAGAAAAAAAAGAACAATCCACCCCAGCATGCATCTCCGCCGAAGATCACCCTCCCTCTTCATATTGCTTCCCATCATCTTTGCCTCACTTCGCTAATATTCCACCCTCACCAGGGAATCTCCAATGACCTTGGCGTAAATGGTTCTGTTCGAAGACAGATTTTTGACCCTGATGATCTTGTCTGCCGCCCCATCCTCCTCCGAGATTCCCATGGTGGTTACACTGAGGTTGTCATTCTCGAGGGTAATCCGAACGACGCTTTTCCTTTTGATCAGCAGCGGGGTCCTGAGGATATTTTTTGTGATCTCACTGTTCTGATTCAAATTCATGGTCAGAACCTTACCAATGACTTCCGAGGGCATCGTGACCACATTTGCGGGAATCCGCCTGACCCATCTTTTCAGTACGCGCACATCCTCGGCGGCAATTTCACGGTTTCTGGTCAGCGCCCTGTTGCTGACCACAACATCCGTCAAAACTTCCAGAATCACCCTCACCATCATTTGCTGTATTAGGGATTTTCCGACATACAGCCCCACCATAAAAGTTGCATTCTCGATAAAATCTTCCTCCGGTCGGCCCGACACCTCGATCGTAACCGAATCCTGGGGAAAAACGGCATCGGATATTTTCGACTGGAAATGGACGCGGACATTCCCGGACGGCCAGGGATGATTCTTTTCCACATAATCCGATATTGCAGTCTTGACATCATCCGCCGCAATTCTTGTGGCGGACAATGCGGCGCCCGGCAGAAAAAGGATTACGGACAAAACAATCAACATGCTTAAGGATCGACTCCCATATCCCGACAACCTGGTCATTTCCTCAACTCCTGGGTCATGATTCAAACCCTTCATTACCTCTTCAGGTTATTGATTATCTGCAACATAGAATCAGCGGTCTGAACCGATTTGGAATTAATTTCATAGGCCCGCTGACCCACGATCATCTTCACCATTTCATCGATGACACTTACGTTGGCCATTTCAAGGTAACGTTGAGAAATCGTGCCCAAACCGTTCTCGCTCGGGTTTCCAGTGATCGGTTCCCCTGAACCTTCCGTCTTATCATAGAGATTTCTCCCCAGACTCGTAAGACCCGCCGGATTCATGAAATCGGCAAGCTCAATTCGGCCTGTTGCCAGGACGGCACCTGTATTGTCTGATGCGGTCCAGGTCCCACCGCTGTCGACGGTGAATGCAACCGAACCCTGCGGTGCGGATACTTCCGGAGTTAGTTTTAAGCCTTCGGAATTGGTTAGAATCCCATCTTTGTTAATCTTGAAATTTCCCGCCCGTGTATAGGCGGTACGCCCATTATTGTCTATCTGGAAAAAACCGTTCCCTTCAATCGCAAGATCAAACTGATTGCCCGTTTGCTGATAGTCGCCCTGGGTAAAAATCTTTTGCGAAGCCATCGGCTTGACCCCGAGACCCACTTCAATGCCTACCGGCAATTGATTCCCCGCCGATGTCTGCGAACCCGACTTGGTAACCAGTTGATACATAAGATCCTGAAAATCGGCTCTGGATTTCTTGAATCCTACCGTATTGACATTGGCCAGATTGTTCGAAATAATATCTTGTTCCAATTGCTGGGCCACCATCCCTGTGGCTGCCGTCCATAAAGATCTAATCATTTTATGCCTCCCTTAAATTCATCTTGTTCTACGTCAGTTTTCCCACCCGGCTGATCGCCAGTTTGTCGAGATCGGTAATGGTTAGTATTACCTTCTGGTAAGATTCAAAAGAACGTTGAATGTCCATCATCTCCACCATCTCCTTGATAACGTTTACATTCGACATCTCCAGTTGCCGGGGCTTGATCTCCGGGTTGTCCATTCTTTTCATGCCTGCCGCGCCGGGATCCCTGAATAGCCCGTCCCTTGTTCTTGTGAGGACCTGCGGATTTTCAAACCTTGCGATTTGCAGCTTCCCCGATTCGGCGCCGTCCACCGTTACGTTCCCGACATGGTCGATATCGATGTTCTTGCCGGTGATCGTAATCGGCCGCCCCTTATCCCCCAACACCAGTTCACCGGTCTGTGTAATCAATTGGCCGTTCTTGTTGATGGTGAAATTACCCTTTCTTGTATAGGCCGTCCCCTGCCCTGTTTGGACGGTAAAAAATCCTTCCCCCTGGATGGCCACATCAAGGGCGTTATCCGTTTTCTGCATCATGCCCTGGCTGTAATCCACCATCGTGAAGGCCATGTCTTGATTTAAGACTTCCTTTGTATTGCTGTCCTCCCGGGTGACGCCGGGGCAATAACGCTCGACCTTGAATCCGGGAGTGGCCGTATTGGCAAGATTATTTGAAACAACGTCAAGTTGATAAATCTTTTCCACACCTGCCCGTGCAACCTCACCGACACCGTAACCCATGGATACCTCCCAAACTTTTTTGTCAGCCGTTTTAACCACTATAAGCAAACAACATACCAATTAGCATGGATCTCTGTGATGCGCACGGGGAAAGGGAAACAGACGGCCTTGGGGTCGCAGGAAGTCTCTGGAAAGAAAAAAGCGGGGATCGTATCGGTAAAATTCAACTTAGGAAGGGAAAATATTTCCCCTACCTGAGATCAGCCGGATTGGGTTTCCCGACGCTGGGTATTCATGGAATATACGAAGGCAAGTATCTCCGCCACGGCTTTGTATAACTCCACGGGAATCTGCTCATCAATGTCGATTTTGCTCAATATCTGCACCAGGGCTGGATCACTCTTTATGGGAATATCGTGCTTTTTGGCCAATTCAATCATTTTTTCGGCTATCGATCCCCTCCCTTTGGCAGTCAGGTGCGGCGCCGCATCTTTCCTGCTGTCATATTTCAATGCAGCTGTCTGGAGTGTTTTTTTCTCATCATGCATAAAATTCCACCATCAAACAAATACATTGACCGCGTCGCGGTCTGAAAACAGTTCCCCGCGATAATACTCCCTTGTTTCCTTCAATGTTTCCAGCGACACACAGTTTAGAAAATTACATTCATATCCGAGGAGGCTTACCGCATTTTCAAGATCACCGAGGAAAGTGGAAAAGAATTCCAGAGGTGGTCTGGTTTCTTTAGACAACCTGGAGCGGGTTATAAGTGTTGAGCTGCCCTGGTTCATACCGCTTCCGTCAACTTCGGTATGGTGTTCCAGTAAACCTCATCGGGAGTCATGTTGTCAAGCCTCTGATGGCGCCGTCTTTTATTGTATCGATCAAAGTACTTTGTAAGTTCAGTTCTTGCATGGGTCATTGAGCTGTACGCCTTGAGATATACGTCTTCATTTTTGACACTCTTCCAGAGCCTCTCGATGAAGACGTTGTCCATCCATCGGCCCCGTCCGTCCATGCTGATCCTGATGTTGTGAGTTTTGAGAATTCTGATAAATGCGTCAGCGGTAAACTGACTGCCATGGTCGGTGTTGAATATCTGCGGTGTCCCGTAGCAGGAGATCGCCTCTTCAAGGGCTTCGGTACAGAACGAGGGATCCAGGGTGTTCGAGAGCCTCCAGGAAAGGACCTTCCGGCTTGCCCAGTCCATGATGGCCACAAGATAACAAAATCCTTTCGCCATGGGAATGTAGGTAATATCTGCTGCCCAAACAGTATTGGCTTCCGTGATCGAAAGCCCTCTCAAAAGGTAGGGGTAGAT
>JAPLJY010000171.1 GCA_026388345.1 Deltaproteobacteria bacterium | reverse complement strand
CCGCAGCGGTGACTGTCTCCGACATCACCCGCCCCGTCCCCTACCGCGGGGGAAACGGCCTGCTCCGGCCTTTGTTGAACCGCCTGGAGGCGGAAGGAATTTCCCGGAAAAACATCCGAATCGTCATCGGCAACGGCATGCACCGGCCGAGCACCGCCGACGAACGGGCCGAAATGTTCGGCGAGGATATCCTCCGGGATTACCCGGTCATCGACCATGACTGCGAGGACGAGGCCTCGCTCACCTTCATCGGAAAGAGCGCGACCGGCGGCGACGTCTTCGTGAACAGCGCCTTTTTCCGGGCCGATCTCCGGATCGCCACGGGCCTCGTGGAGAGCCATTTCATGGCGGGGCTCTCCGGTGGGCGCAAGGCGATCTGCCCGGGTCTCGTCGACAAAAGAACCATCGAAAAGTTCCACAGCCCCGCCTTCCTCGAATCCCCCTTTGCGCAAAACCTGATCCTTCAAGGGAACCCCTGTCACGAGGAGTCCCTGGCGATCGCCCGGACGGTGGGCGTCGATTTCATCGTGAACGCAACACTCGACCGGGACATGCATCTGACCGGCGTGTTTGCCGGGGATCTCGAGGCGGCCCATGATGCGGCGGGCGCACTCGTCCGGGAGTATGTTTCCGTCCCCGTGGAGCGCGAATACGATATCATCCTCACCCACGGCGGCTATGTCGGCCGGAACCACTACCAGGCGGTAAAGGCCGCCCACAACGCCCTCCCGGCGATCCGGAAGGGAGGGATCCTGATCGTCGCCACCGACAACCGCGATGAGGAGCCGATCGGCGGGCCGGAATACAAAATCCTCCTCCACATGCTCAAGATCCAGGGGACCGATCACTACATGCACATGATCGAGGCCCCCGGGTGGCGCTTTACGAAGGACCAGTGGGAGCCGGAGATGTGGGCAAAGGTCTTCCGGAAGATCGATGAAAAAGATTTCATCTACTGCACGCACACCATCCCACGCGGGGATTACTGCCTGATCCCCGGTCAGTGCGGCCTCGACTTTCTGCATGCGGAAACGGGGGATGACCCGGCCGCGGCGGTCCGGGAGATGGTCGAAAACGCCCTCCGTTTCGCCGTGGCCGATTACCGGAAGAGGGGCGTCGAACCCGCGGTCGCCTTTATCCGGGAGGGGCCCTACGCGATCCCGTATCTCAAAACGGGAAAGGCGGCTGCTTGTTGAACGCGGTCATCGAGGCGGAACACCTCCGTAAGACCTTCGGGGCGCTCGTCGCCGTCGATGACCTCTCCTTTTCGGTCGCCGCCGGGGAGTGCTTCGGGATCCTCGGCCCCAACGGGGCGGGGAAAACCTCCACGATCCGGATGGTCTTCGCCTTTTCCCCGCCGAGCGGGGGGACGCTCCGGGTCTTCGGCCTCGACATCACCCGGCAGGCGCGCGCGGTGAAGTCCCGAATCGGCGTCTGCCAGCAGGAGAACAACATCGATCCGGATCTCACCGTCCTCCAGAACCTCGAGGTCTTCGCCCGCTACTTCAATATCCCCGAGGCCGAGGCGACGCGGCGCTCCCGGGAGCTCCTGCGTTTCATGGCCCTCGACCACCGGGAAAACGCCCGGGCGCTGGACCTCTCCGGAGGGATGATCCGGCGTCTCGTCATGGCCCGCGCGCTTCTCAACCGGCCGGAGCTCCTCATCCTCGACGAGCCGACGACCGGCCTCGACCCCCAGTCGCGCCACCAGGTTTGGGAGCGTCTGGAGGAGCTCAGGGCGGACGGGCTTTCCATTCTGCTGACAACCCACTACATGGACGAGGCCGCCCGCCTCTGCGACCGGCTGATCATCATGGACCGGGGGCGCCTCCTCGTCGAGGGGAAGCCGGCCGAACTGGTCCGCCTTCATGTCGGCCGCCATGTGATCGAGGTCGCGGACCCGGCGGAGGGGCTGCCGGCATTCCTCCGCGAACGAGGGACCGTCTTCGAGAACATCGGTCACCGGCTGATCGTCGATGTGGAGGACGGAGCCGCCCTCTACCGGGAGATCGAAGAACGTTTCTGCGATAATGGGGGGTGCGTCATGCGGATGGCGACGCTGGAGGACGTGTTTCTGCGGCTGACGGGGAGGGAGCTGCGAGAATGAAATTTACGAAAAACAGATCCCTCCGCGCGCGGATCTTTTTTCGACCCTGCGCCTCCTCGCTTCGCTGCCGGGAAAAAACTCGCGCCTTCGGCGCTCAGACAGTTTTCCCGGCGGGCGCTACGCTGCGGGGGCAGGGTACCCCGAAAAAATCTCCAATGCGCGCTTCCGGGATCTGTTTTTCGAATGAGGTAGAGGAGGTAAGCGCATGAAACTCTATCCGCCGCTCTCCCGCCGATTTTTCCGGGTCTGGCAGAGGAATCTGACCGTCTATCGGCAGAGCTGGAAGATCAGCTTCATCCCCCCGTTGTTCGAGCCGCTCTTCTACCTGCTCGCCTTCGGCGTCGGTCTGGGCGCGCTCGTGGGAAACATCCGCTACGGAGGGGAGGAGATCTCCTACGTCCGGTTCATCGCCCCGGCGCTCATCGCGATCACGGTGATGAACAGCTCCTTCTTCGAGAACACCTACGCCTCGTTCGTCCGGATGTACTACCAGAAGACCTTTGACGCGATGATGGCGACGCCGCTTACCGTAGAGGAGATCATCGCAGGCGAGATCATCTGGGGGGCGACCAAGGCGGTGATCGCGACGGCAATCATGATGGTCGTGATCAGTTTCTTCGGCCTGATCCGCTACCCGGAGGGGCTCCTTTTGTTGCCGCTCGCCTTCCTGGGGGGGCTCGCCTTCGGCGCGGCCGGGATGGTCTGCACGGCGCTCGTCCCGAACATCGAGCTCTTCAACCTGCCGGTCTTTCTCTTCATCACGCCGATGTTCCTCTTCAGCGGAACCTTCTTCCCCGTCGAGAACCTCCCCGGCTGGGCGCAGACGACGGCCGCCTTCCTCCCGCTCACCCACTTGGCCGAACTTGCGCGGGCCTTCACGAACGGCCGGATCGACGCCGGACTCCTGCCGGGAATCGGCTACCTTGCCGCCTTTGCCGCGGCGGCCTTTCCGCTGGCGCTTTACAAAATGCGCAGACGTCTGATCAAGTAGAGAGTAGAAATAAGGGGCAACGCACGGAAAATGGGGACAGCTCCCTATTTTCCCTTGAAAAACAATGAGCTGTCCCTAATTTTCCAGATGTCTCTACTTTCCTACCGCGTCGATTCGACGTACTGGACGATCTTCTCGCCGAGGGTCCGGACGACATGTTCGAACTTCGCCTCGTCCCGATCGAGCAGCGTCATCCGGAAACCGGGCAGGTCGGTGAAGAAGGAGGTCAGCGGGATCACGCAGATCCCGGTGGCGCCGAGGAGATAATAGACGAAGCGCTTGTCGGGTTCGATCGGTTCCGCAACCAGGCTTTCAATGTAGGTCCGGACATCCTCCTGCGGAATCGGCAGGCGCTGGCGGTTGTTGAGGACCGCCTCGTTGAAGACCACCGTCATGTAGAATGCGCCGCAGGTCCGGTTCACCATCACATAGGGGAGGTCCTTGAGGAGCCCATAGGCGATGTTGGAGAGCTTTTCATAGTGGCGGAGTCTTTCTTGCAGGTAGGGCTGGTACTCCGGGTGGGCCATGATCCGTGGGATCGCCATTTGGGGGAGCGTCGTGGAGCAGACCTCTGACATCTTCTGGGTCAGGATCGCATCGATATAGCGGGCAAAGGTCTCATCCTTATCGGCATTGTGGACCTCCATCCAGCCGCAGCGGGAACCGGGCCAGGGAAACTCCTTCGATATCCCCTTCATCGAGATCGCCGGGACCTCGCCGACGATGTCGGACAGCGGAACCGTCTTTTTTCCGTTGAAGATGATATTCTGATAGGTCTCGTCGAAGATCAGAAAGAGGTCGTAGCGGCGGGCGATATCGACGATCCGTGTGAGCGTCTCCTCCGGATAGACGTAGCCGGTCGGGTTGTCGGGGTTGATGACGAGGATGCCGACGATCGCCTTGTGGCTCTTCACCTTCCGCTCCAACTCGTTGATGTCCGGGGACCAGTCGCAGTAGGGGTTCATCCGGTAGGTGTTCGGCGGAAAGGAGGCGTGGAGAACCTCCGCCAAGAGGTGCGTGGAGTAGGTCGGTTCCGGCATGATGATCCGCGCATCGACGCGGATCGCGCTGTAGGCGCGGGCGATCGCATCGCCCAGGCCGTTGAAGAAGATGATCTCTTCCGGCGTGATCTGCGCCTTTCCGCGGCGATTGACCTTTTCCGCGAGGAATTCGCGGGTCGCTTCCATCCCCTTCGTCGGGTAATAGCCGTAGGCGCAGTCTTCACGCAGCAGGTCGGCGAGGACCTCCCGCATCCATTCGGGGACCTTTTCCCCCTTCTGGACGGGATCGCCGATGTTCTCCCAGACCACCTCCACACCCGACCGCTTCAACCGGTTGGCTACATTCACGATATGACGGATCTCGTAAACGAGTCCGCTTCCGCTCTTGGCAATGTCGAATCTCATCCTGGCCTCTCATGACTTCCGGTAATGGATAAAATATTTCGTTCCATAAACCTTCTCTTGCCGGATGTCCAGATTTTTTCCGCACGGGGCGGCGAGGTTTTAGCGCGGTATGAGCGCTTTTCCCTAAGCCTGCATAAAAAAACCGGCCGAACATCGCTGTTCGGCCGGTTCCTTCTTCGTGACGATTGAAACTTTTCTTACTTTGTCGCCGGAGCGGCCGGAGCGGCCGGGGCAGGCGCGGGCGCGGGCGCCGGGGCCGGGGCCGGGGCAGGGGCCGCGGTCGGAGCCGGTTTCTGCTCTTCGGCTTTCTTGCACCCTACGACTGCAAAGGATAACGCCGCGACAAAAAGCAGGGAAATAATGACAGCAAATACCTTCTTCATTTGGGCACCTCCTTTCTATAAATGGTGGCACTGAGGGATCTCCCTCTGAATGATGTTATTTAATAAATCACAACTTTTCGCTTGTCAAGATAATTTCATCATTATATTAGAAAGATTACTACCGGCGTCTATTCGCCGGAAGAAGCGATGGTCTTGAAAAAAGCGTCTAAACGGCGTCGGTGAGGAGAAAAAGCGGATGATGCGCGTGGTGGATGCCCTGCCCGGCAAGGCGGAGATCGCGGCGAGCGGCCTGGTCGAGAAATATTTTCAGACCGACCCGGACGCCTACCGGTATTTTGTCGAACAATACCGCCGGGACTTCCTTGATTTTAAACGTAGATTCTACGGAAACGGCGGGACGGCGGACGGATCGACGGACCCGGGCTGCACCGGGAGGATTCTCACCGCAGCGGACGAGGCCTGCATCGAGGCCTTCGACCAGAGCCGTCCCCCCTTTTACTATCACCGGGGTTCCCTCTACCGTTACCGGATCGATCGAACCGGTCCGGCCGAACGGCCGATCATCCTGGACTGCTATGAGCGGAGCGAGGTCACCGGCAGTGTGCTGGGAATTCCTGTTTACGCCCAACGTCAAGGCTTGCTGATGCGGGTCTGCCTCTGGATTGAAAAACGGCTTCAGGAACGGGAAAGAAAGGAAAAGGGTTGATAACCCAGCCGGATCGAAGTATGTTCGATTGAAGTTCCCCGCCCACAGGGCGGGGAACTTCCCGGCAAGGAAGCTGTCTTTTTTTAATTGCGCCCCTTATCCCCGCCTACAAGGCGGGGCTTGCGGGTTGCGCTCCCGGTCAACATGAACAGGGCGGGCCGGCGAGATTCCGCGTCCGGATGAAGTCTTCGCCCGCAGTGGAAAGGCATAGCGAAAACCAATGAACACAGAACAAATATCCCTCCGCGCCATGGTCTATGCCTCCCTCTTCGGGGCGCTCACCGCCGTGGGGGCCTATATCATCATCCCGCTCCCGCCGGTGCCGATCACCCTCCAGACCCTCTTTCTCGGTCTGGCCGGGACGCTCCTGGGAGGCCGTCTCGGGGCGCTCAGCCAGGTGGTCTACCTTCTCCTCGGCATCATCGGCCTTCCGGTCTTTGCCGGCGGCAAGGCGGGCCTCGGGGTCCTCTTCGGACCGACGGGCGGCTACCTGATCGGATTTATCGCCGCCGCCTTCGTCATCGGCAAACTCGCCGCCCTGAAGGCGCGTCCCGGCTTTGCGTGGCTCTGCCTCTCGCTCGTCGCGGGGACGGCGGTCCTCTACGCCCTGGGCGTCCTCCAGCTTGCCCTCGTCGCCCGTCTGACTCCGGTGAAGGCGCTGGCCGTCGGCGTCCTCCCCTTCCTCCCGGGCGACGTAATCAAGATCGCCCTCACGGCCTGGATCGCACTCAAGCTCCGGGACCGTCTCGGCGGGAAGCTCCTATGATCCGTGTCGAAAATCTGATCTACCGTTACGACGCCGGGGAGCCCGACTGCCTCCAGGGAATCAGTCTCGATATCGAAGAGGGCGCGCATACGGCGCTGATCGGTCCGAACGGCTGCGGCAAGACCACGCTCATCAAACACCTGAATGCCCTCCTGTTCCCCCGGGCCGGCACGGTCTGCGTGGATGGGATGATGACGACCGATACCGCCTCCGTCCGGGAGATCCGCCGACGGGTCGGGATGGTCTTCCAGAACCCGGACAGTCAGATCGTCGGGATGACGGTGGAGGAGGACGTCGCCTTCGGGCCGGGAAACCTCACCCTTCCCTCCGCGGAGATCCGGCGCCGCGTCGATGAATCTCTGGCGATGGTCGGGATGACGGGTTTCGAGAAACGCGCCCCCCAAACCCTCTCGGGCGGGGAGAAGCGCCTCCTCTCCATAGCCGGCGTGGTCGCCATGAACCCCCGCTACATCGCCTTCGACGAGCCGACAGCCTATCTCGACCCGGCCGGGAAACAACGCGTCCTGGAAATCATCCGGAAGCTGAACCGGGAGGGGATGGCGATCATCCACATCGCCCACGACATGCGGGACGTAGCAGGAGCGGACCGGGTCGTGGTGATGGACCGGGGGCAGGTTCTCCTGACCGGAACGCCGGAGGAGGTGTTTGAAAAAGAGGATCTGCTGGTTGCCGTCGGTCTCGATGGCCTTCCGCAAGAGGGCGGGTCATGATCCGTCTGGGGCAGTACCTCCCGGGCGACACGGTCGTTCACCGCCTCGACCCGCGGGTGAAGATCCTTTCCGTCGTCGCGCTCAGCATCCTCATCTTCGCGGCGACTTGGGTGGAGATCATTCTGATCAGCGCCTTTCTCATCGCGGTCATCCGCGCGACCCGCATGACGCCCGTCCAGACCCTAGGGGCGCTCCGGCCTGTGGCTGTTTTCATGGCGATGATCTTCCTCGTCCATCTCCTCTTTACCGAGGGGCGGCCGATCCTGTCGCTCACCCCCCTGCCGGTCCGGATCACGCAGGAGGGTCTCGTCCGGGGGGTTTACGTCACCTGGCAGTTCGCCGGTCTTGTGCTCGGCGCCGCCGTCCTCACGCGGTCGACGCCCCCCTCCGACCTCGTCGGGGGGATCGAGCGGCTCCTCCGGCCGCTTTCACGGATAGGAATCCCGTCGCAGGACCTCGCCGTGATGATCGCCATGGCGCTCCGTTTCATGCCGATGCTCTTGGAGGAGTACGACCGGCTCCGGATGGCGCAGATGGCGCGGGGAGCGGATTTCACGACGGGAAGCCTTGCCCTTCGGACCCGCGCCGTCGCGGCGCTCGCCGTCCCCCTGCTCCTCTCCTCCTTCCGCCGCGCCGACGAGCTCGCCGGCGCCATGGAGGCGCGGGGTTACCGGCGCGGTCCACGGACCACGCTCCGCGAACTGGCGCTTTCCCGACGCGATCTGGGCGCCTTCGCCGTCATGGCCGCATTTTTTCTCGCGAATTTTGCATTAAGGATGGCGATCCGTTGAAAAGTCTGATAAGGGCCTCGCTTAAACCGGAGCGAAAGAATTAGGGGTGTCATGAAAAAAACCTGGACGTTCGTCAACACGCCTGCAAAGCTTGCGAAGGCCGAAAAGTCGATCCGCTCCGCCCCGGTCATCGCCCTCGATACGGAATACGATTCCTTCCGCTACTTCCGGGAAAAGCTCTGCCTCCTTCAGATCCAGGCCGGGGAGCGGACCTGGCTGATCGATCCGCTGGCGGAGGGCCTTGATCTCTCCTTTCTCGGCGACGTGCTGATCGATCCGGACATCCTCAAGATCTTCCACGCCGGCGACAACGACATCCGAATCCTGAAGCGGGACTACGCCTTCGCCTTCCGGAACATCTTCGACACCCACCGCGCCGCATCCCTCCTGGGCTTCCGGCAGCTCGCCCTCTCCACACTTCTTTCGACCCACCTCGGCGTCACGCTGGAAAAGAAGATGCAGCGCTCCCGGTGGGATATCCGCCCCCTCTCCGAGGAACAGTTGGACTACGCCGCCCTCGACACGGCTCACCTGCCCGGTCTCTACCGGAAGCTGGATACGGAACTGCATGAAAAGGGACTGGAAAAGGAGGCGAAGCGCCTCTTCGTCGGGATGACCGCGGTGGTCTGGCGGCCGAGGGTCCTCGACCGGTCGGCGCACCGGAACATCGCCGGATACGCGCAACTGACCTCCGGACAGAAGGAGCGGCTCCGCTTGCTCTACCGCTGGCGTTTCGAGAAGGCAGAGGAGATCAACCGCGCCTGCTTCATGCTCCTGCCCGATCCGCAGCTCGTCGCCCTTGCGCGTCTGGACGCCGCATCCCTTACGACCCTGGCCGGACCCGGTCCCCTCTCCGCCGAGGGCTCACATCGCTTCGGTCCGGAAATCCTCAAGATCCTCCAGTCGAACTGAAAAGCGGCGCCGGACGGATTCAACCGCAACACATCGTGAAAAAGGGTCATGAAGGAGAGGTCTGTCTGCTTGTGTTTATATGAATATATGTTATCATCCCGCCAGGGCGTTATCGTAACTTTCCCACCCCCGCCTGGTTTTTCCATCGGTCAGAAATGACGCTCTCGTAAAAAGTCGAAGCTGTCACCCTGAGTTTGTCGAAGGGTGAAGATAACTTATGAAAAAACCTGATCTCCGATCTGTGACGCCGGCTGAATTGAAAATCGGCATGTATGTGATCCTGCCTCTGGCTTGGCACGAGCATCCCTTTTTGAAAAGCCATTTCCTCATCCAATCCGAGGCGGAAATTAGTAAAATCAGAGAACTCGGAATCAAGGGCATCCAGATCGATCTTTCCAAAAGCCGTCCGGTTGAAATAGCCTCCGCGGGAGAACCACAGGCACCATCTGCGTCGGAACAACAGAAACCTGAGCAGAAGGTCGTCACGGATGACCTTATCGCCACCATCCATGACGAGTCGCTGCCGCCCCGGAAAAAATCACGGCTCGTCCGCCAGCACTCTATTGCCATGATGAAAAGTCTGCTGGAAAATCCTAACACGCAAAACATGAAAGAGGCCCAAAAAGGCATCTCCGAGTTGGTCAGCCTGATCCTGACTGACGATGACACACTGCACTATCTCCTCGATATCACTTCCCATGATTTTTACACCTACACCCATTCGGTCGGCGTGGGCGTTCTGGGCATCGCCATTGCCAAATCCCTGTTTAAAGATTCAACCAATCATGACATGCGGGCGTTGGGGGTGGGTTTTTTTCTGCATGACGTCGGCAAAGTCGGGATTGATCCGTCGATTATCACGAAACCCGGGAAACTGACCTTCGAGGAGATGCAGGAGATGAAGCGTCACCCATCGCTGGGGTACAAGCTGCTCCATGAAACGAGACAGCTCACGGAAGAAGCGAAAACCATAGTCCTCCAGCATCATGAGAGGATCGACGGCTCCGGCTATCCCAAGGGGCTGCGCGGAGGGGATATTCATCTCTACGGCCGGCTCTGTTCGATTGCCGATGTTTATGACGCCCTGACCTCGGACCGCCCGTACCGGAAGAAGATGCCGCCATTCGCAGCTTTGAAAATCATGCAGGACGAAATGATCCACCATTTTCAAAAAGACCTTTTTCAGACATTCGTCTTGATGTTCAAAGCACCCGCATAAAATGAATATAGGTTATCTGATGTTGATGCCATCCCGAAAGCGAATTATTATGTAACGATTTATAATACTTCATTATTTTAGAATATTTCCTTGACATTGCCCTCCGGAAGTGGCATGAACTCCTGAATTCCCGACGGGTCGAACGAGGCCGTTCCTCTATACGGCAGGACCCGACGTTCCGGCATACCGTCGCGGAACAGGAGACTTTCAAATCGATGAAAAAATTGTTGCGTTGGCTCTGTTTCATCTACGGCGACGAGTCTTTGACCAGCCCCCGGAAGATGTACCACATTTAGAGTTAGAGTTCTGCCAAGGGGGGCAGGTCAGCTCCTTATGCAATTACTTAACCGGACATCGCTGTTTTTCACTCATATATTTACAATAATCATTTGATCATCATACAAAACTTCACCAACCTTTTTTACCACGGGAATATGGGTTCTCCTTGCTGAAACGCGATATCGCCGACTTGAGTCAAAATTTCGATTTGAGGATGGGTCTTCGCCTCTTCCAGCAAGGCTTCGCTGATCACGATTTCTTCCAACGCACCAGTATTCTTAATCCATACGACCCGCTGTTTCCCAGGGGCTACACCATTACAGGTTTTGAGAGCAATCCGCAGCGCATCCTCTTTGTTGCCGGCAACCATGGGAATCTTGACCGGTAAAAACACCGTACTGGTGAAGGCGTTGGTATACGTCTTGATAAAATCTATATCGTCAAATAAGTTTCGTGTGATGACGTCGGCGCACCCTATCCCATGGGCATTTCCATGGGTTTCATCGGACAAGTCAAATATAACGCTCTTTTGAAATCGCGGACCATCATTACAATACCTGGTTATATATAAGCCCGTGACATTAGGATCTTGGCCATCCCCACTAATGTCCTTTCCGATTTCTTCGATCACCAACACATCAAACTCGGGAAACAGGAGCCGTCCCATAATCCTTTTGCTCTCTTCGAGCAGGGCCATCTCCTTCTCCATCGCCAGAATGTCTTCGCGGGAAAACCCTCAATCTTGTAGGTTTGTTCATAAGCATTTTCAACAATCCCCAGGGCAAACAGCACCTTGGTCTTTTCAACAACCGCCTGCGCCATCCTGGGAATCAGTTCTGCAAAACGGCCAAAGCCCTGATGATGTATGAAATCAGCCCCAATTTGTTTGCCGATTCCAATCGTCAGCATCTTCGCTACGCCACTCTCGATTGGGCCTCTGAAGGCGGTATGAGGCTTCACGCGAACAACTACAACGATACCATCCGCTTGCAGCGCACTCTGGGCGACATAATATGAAATCAGCCCCAATTTGTTTGCCGATTCCAATCGTCAGCATTTTCGCTACGCCACTCTCGATTGGGCCTCTGAAGGCGGTATGAGCCTTCACGCGGACAACTACAACGATACCATCCGCTTGCAGCGCACTCTGGGCGACATAAACGGGAAGCTCCGGTTCAAGATCCCCAATACTCGCCACTTCCATAGAGGCTTCGATCGGCACACCCATACTTTCCGGCGTAATTCCATAAGATGCCAAAACTTCCACTTGTCCGAAGGCCGTTGCCCCTCCATGGCTGCCCATGGTCGGAATGATGAAGGGTTTGGCGCCCGCTCTAATCAATTCATCGACGAGCGTCTTGGCTATCTCCTTGATATTGGCAATTCCCCGACTTCCGATCCCGATTGCGATCCTTTTCCCTTGGAGATTGGTCAAGTGAGGTGCCAACTGCGTTCTGACTTCTTTCGCAATATCGCCAATCTGTTCTTTCTCAAAGTGCTGCCTCACCTTTACGAACCTCGGCAGCGCAACGGCGGCAAACCGTGTTAAATTCAAAGATTCCATCTTCCTTTCACCCTCGTCCATATGGCGTCACATCGGAAGTCTATATCGTGATCCCCTGTTTGAAGATTCCAATCTCAAAATACTTGTTGATTTCATTGCGGGCATGGTATTCTCCGTCAACCGTCTGTAAGATCTTGTCATACAGAAAAACTGCTGTTTCCTTGATGCCGCTCCCCTCGAGCAGAACACCGGCGTTAAAGTCTATCCAATGCTTCTTCTGCTCATAGAGTGCCGTATTGGAAGAAATCCGGAAGGTTGGAGCGGCAAATCCACCAGGCGTACCGCGTCCTGTGGTAAATACGATAAGATTGCACCCTGCGACGATCTGCGACGTGACCCCGATGAAATCGTTACCCGCGCTGCTCAGCAATACCAAGCCGGGCTTGCGATACCATTCACCGGAAAGCAACACGTCGGTCACGATGGCTGTGCCACCTTTTTGTATACATCCCAACGATTTTTCTTCCAGCGTCGTCAGACCTCCCGCTTGGTTGCCCTGAGTCAGGTTGCCTATCGCCGATTCACCGTGGCTTTCAAAATATGCCTTGTAGTCGTTTATCATCCCGACGATCGCGCTGTAGATCTTTTCATCTTGGGCACGGTTCATCAGAAACTGTTCCGCCCCGAACATCTCAGGAACCTCTGTCATGATCACACTGCCGCCCCGGCGGATGATCATACTGCTCATCTCACCCACCAGAGGATTCGCAGTAATCCCTGACAAGCCGTCAGACCCACCGCAGTTGACCCCTACGACCAGTTTAGAAAACGGAACCGATGTGCGTCGGAACGCGTTCACATATTCGTAGATCTCACTACATCGCTTAAGCCCCTCTTCAATCTCGTCTCCCACCTCCTGCATGATGAGGATCTTGACTGCATCGGGATCCACATCCCCGAGAATCGGTTTGAAAACCGAAGGAGCATTTACTTCACAACCAAGGCTCAGGAAAAGAGTCCCGCCGGCATTTGGATTGCGTGCCAGACCGGCCAGAATTTTTTGCATGTTCAGCAGATCATCCCCCGTTTGGCAACAACCATAGGCATGAGGCAGTACGATGAAGCCATCGAAATGATCTGATACAGGGAAAAGCGCGTTGGCCTGGGCCGCAATCTTCTGCGCTGAAGCATTCGCACACTGGACCGTGGGGATGACAAAGATGTAGTTTCTTATCCCTGCTTGTTCGTCTTTGCGCAAATAGCCTTGGAAATACTTCTCTTCCTCCGCCCCTATCTTCGCTCCTTCCAGTCTAGGCTCGTACTGGTACGACAATATCCCTTCCAGTTCGGTGCGGACATTATGCGTGTGTACCCATTGACCCTGTTGGATATCTTTTGTCGCAACACCGAAGGGGCAACCGTATTTCAGCACCCTGGTTCCGGCTGCGATGTTTTCAACAGCCATTTTGTGGCACGGAGGGATGTCGTCAAGAACCAATATCTCCCGTCCGGCAACCTTGACTGACTGTCCCTTGTGTAACCCCGTCGGTGCAACAACTACCAGGTCCCTTTCATTGATCCGAATCACGTCCATCAACGATTCTCCTCTACTTTATGGTATACAAGCACTTACCGGAGGATTTCCCATCCATCGATCACTGATTGTCGAAGACTTTTCAAGGCTTGAGGATCGATAAAGAGTCCCATGCTTTCTTTATTGATCGCATCCGTTCGAGTTCCTCAAGGTCAGTATCCCATGCACTGACCTCCGAAGTCATTCTTTCCCCGCTTGTTTATTCGACCTCGAATTCGGCCCGACTTATCAAAGTCCTGAGGCGCTCTTAATGCTTAAGCGCCTGCTCTCTCGTCGCGTCGGCGCTGACGCGCCTCCTTGATGTGGGCATGGGCCCCCAGATAGTGCTCCTTCATATCTTCGTTCGCCAGCAAATTGGCCGCCGTATCGGTCAGCATCATCCTGCCCGTTTCCAGCACGAAGCCCCGGTTTGCGATCAACAGCGCCATCCGGGCGTTCTGCTCCACCAGCAGGATCGTCGTGCCCGCCTTGTTGATATCTTTGATGACCCGGAACACCTCCTGAACCAGAACCGGTGCAAGTCCCAACGATGGCTCATCCAAAAGCAGGATCTTCGATCCGGACATCAGGCCGCGCCCAATGGCCAGCATCTGCAGTTGGCCGCCCGACAGCTGCCAGCCCAGCCGCCCTCTGAATCCCGCAAGCTGGGGAAAGATTGCAAAGACACGGTCGAGGTCTTTCTGGATATCCCCCCGGGATGCACGCTTTCTTGAAGTCGCGCCCAGCATCAGGTTGTCCAGGACGGTCAGACCCGGGAAAATGCGCCGCCCCTCCGGAACGCAGGCAATCCCGATTTCCGCAATATCCTCGGCCTCCATTCCCGTGATGTCCTGACCCAGGAACAGGATCCTGCCCTTCAACGGTTTGAGCATACCCGTGACGGTCATGATGGTTGTACTCTTACCGGCGCCGTTGGCGCCCAGGAGCGCCACGATTTCTCCTGGTTTTACATCCAGTGTTACGCCTTTGAGGGCCTGAATGGCTCCGTACCAGGTTTCGATTCCCTCAATCTTAAGCATTTTCCACCTCCGTTCCCAGATAGGCGTCGACCACCTCCTGATTCTTCTCGATCTCCTCGGCAGGCCCTTCCGCAATCTTCCGGCCGAAGTTCAGAACCGTAATGTGGTCGGAAACGTTCATGACCAGGCTCATGTCATGTTCAACCAGCAAAATGGTGATGCCCCGTTTGCAGATTTGAAACAGAAGCTCCACCAGCGCTCCGGTCTCGGCGGCGTTCAATCCCGCCGCCGGCTCGTCCAGCAGGAGGAGCTGGGGGTCGGAAACCAGGGCCCGCGCCAGTTCAAGCAACCGCTGCTGCCCATACGGCAGGCTTTTGGACTGGGATAACTCCTTGCCGTTGAGACCGACGAATCTCAGCATCTCCAATGCCTTTGCCCGCATTTGGGATTCTTCGGCCTTCTGCCAGGACGGATGGAAAATGCTGCTCACGAGGCCGGACTTGGAGTGGCACTGCTGGCCGATGAGCACATTATCCAGCACCGAAAGCTCTCCGAAGAGGCGGATGTTCTGGAAAGTTCGGGCGATTCCCCGGGAGGTGATGATATGCGGCTTTTGCCCGGCAATGGCCTTCCCGTCCAGGATGATCTCTCCAGTGGTCGGGATGTAAAGACCGCTGAGCATGTTGAGGATCGTCGTCTTGCCCGAGCCGTTGGGTCCGATGAGCGCCTGAATCTCGCCACGCCGGACCTCCATGTCCACACCGTCCACCGCCTTCAAACCACCGAAGTGTTTGGCCAGCCCGCTGATTCTCAGCAGAACCTCTCCTGATCCGGTGCACTCGGCAATGCCGGCGGCCTTCGGTTTTGCACCGAAGTTTCCCGGGTTGGAGTTCGATGCGGCAACCTGCAGCGCCGCTACTGAATCGGCATTCCACCACTTCCGCAACCGCAGGCTGATCGGCATGTTGCTCACCAGACCGGCGATCCCGCTGGGCATGAAGATCATGATGAGCACGATGCCGGCGGCATAGACCATCATGTACGAATCCTTGAGGAACCGCAGTACCTCAGGCAACAGCGTCAGCAGTGTGGCGCCCACGATGGCCCCGATGGCCGACCCGTTTCCGCCCAGTACGGCCATGACCAGGAGCATCACCGACTGATCGAAGGAGAAGGTGTCCGGGCTGATGTAGTGCGAACAGCTGTGAGCGAACAGCCAGCCCCCGAAGCCGGCATAGCCCGCCGAAAGGGCGAAGGCCATGATCTTGTAGTAGGTCGCGTCCACCCCCGTGGTTTCGGCCGCCATCTCGTTCTCCCGGATGGCCATCAAGGCGCGGCCCACACGGGAATTTTTGAGATGGATGGCACCCCAGGTAAATAGAACCAGGGAAACAGCAGCCACATAGAAGAAGTCGCCGGGAGCCTTCAGCTCAAGGGAGCCGATCCAGGGCGAGGGAATCTTCGTGATGCCGTCGGAGCCGTTGGTGAGCCAGATTTCATTGACCAGGACGAGTTGGAGGATAATCCCAAACCCGATTGTTGCCATCGCCAGATAGTGGCCCGAGAGCTTTAATGTAGGAATGCCCAGCAGCACCCCGCAGAGGGCCGCCACGAAGAACGCAGCGAACATCCCCGCCCACACGGGCACCCCCAGTTGGGTGGTAAGGATGGCCGAGGTGTAAGCCCCCACTCCCCAGAAGGCCGCCTGGGCCAGCGACAGTTGCCCGGCATATCCCAAAACGATGTTCAGCCCAAGGCAGGCAATCGAAAAACTGATGGCAAGGTTGATCAGGTTCAGCCAATAGTTGCTCGTCACCATTCGGGGCAATAGAAGGATGGCAATGATGAGACAGGCAGGAATAACGATTCTTTTTATTCGTGTGTTCATCGACGTATCCTCACTAAGCCTTCTCGGCGATCTTCTCGCCGAAGAACCCCTGCGGACGCAGAAGGAGAACCAGGATTAAAATGATGAAGGCGAAGGCGTCGCGATAGGCGCTGGAGACATAATAGGCCGCGAATACCTCGACCACACCGAGGAAAATCCCCCCCAGAATGGCGCCGGGAACACTCCCGAATCCCCCCACAATGGTCGAGCAGAACGCCTTGAGCCCGATCATCGCTCCCATATCCTTGGACACGAAGAAAATAGGCCCAACCAGGATTCCGGCCGCCGCCCCGAGGATTGAGCTGTAAGCAAAGGTAATGGCAATCATCTTCGCCACCCGGATGCCAAGCATCCGCGCCATCTGCTTGTCCTGCGCCGTCGCCTGCATCATCTTACCCAGCTTGGTCTTCTCGAAGAAGAAGTACTGGAAGCCGAGAAGGGCCAGGGTGCACAGAATGATCACGATGTACTGGGGATCTACCAACACTCCGAGCATGTTCAACGCGGTTTCGGAGGTCGGCCGCGGCATCGACAAAGGCTCGGCGCCAAAGATGAGCTGTGCCCCGTTCTTCAGAAAAATGCCCACGCCGATGGTGCTGATGATGACCGGCAGGAAGCTGCGGTGACGCAGGGGGTAGTAGGCAATACGCTGGAAGACGATGCCGAATATGCCCATGAAGACTACGGTGACCACGCAGGTCAGGGGGAAGGGGAGATTCAGGTAGGACATCAGCCACACGGCTACGAAGGCCGGGACCATTGCGAACTCTCCCTGCGCGAAATTGACGACGTTTACCGCATTGAAGATCAGGACGAACCCCAGGGCCACAAGGGCGTATATGGAACCCATGGCCAGACCTGCGGCTACCATTTGAAAATTTGTAGACCAATCCATTGATGAATCCCTCCTTAGATGCATCCGGTCCCGGCATGCAGCCCTACCGGGACCGGATGCATGTTGTGTCGATCCGTGCGTCGTGAGGCGCCTATTTCGTACCCAGGTTAACGATCTTCAGGAGTTTCGGCTGGCCCTTCTCGATCTGAACAATGCTCACCTCACTCAGGCCGTCGCCGTTCGGGGTAAAGGAATAAGTGCCCTGGACGCCCTTATATCCTTGCGTGGCCAGGATGGCTTCCCGGATCTTGCCGCGATCTTCCCCGGCCTTCTTGATGGCGGAGGCCAAAATCTTCAGACCGTCATAAGTCCAAATGCTGAGGGGGTCGTTCTCCTCGTTGTACTCTTTCTTGTAGGCCTCATTGAAGCGCTTGTTCTCCTCGCTCTGTCCCGGCACGAAATCTGCCACGGCCCAAATCCCCTCGGAAGCCTCCTTGGCAAGATTCAGGCTGTCTTTCGATGCGCTGCTGGGCGAACCGAGAAACTTGAAGGGAGAGCCGAGCTGGCGCATTTGGCGCTGGAGCAACGCCGTGGCTTCCTGGTGTCCGTAGAAGACCAGGATCTGCGCACCAGCGTTCTTAAAGGCCAGGAGCTCAGCGGTGAAATCCTTCGCCGCGGTCGAGGACTTCTCCCGCTTCACCACCGTCATCCCCGACTCCTTGGCGCCTTTTTCCACCAGGTCGGCGCCGCCGGTGCCAAAGGCGTCCGCATCGTGCAGGATTCCGATCTTGGTGAACTTGGTGTTTTCCTTGATGTATTTCACCATGGCGCCTGCGGCGATGGAGTCATCGGGCCGCACGCGGAACAGCCATGGGTTTCCCTGCTTGGTAAGGTTGACATTGGTGGCGCCGATAAAAGTGGGGATGCCGTAGTTTTTGGTGGCATCCGACGTGGCAAAGACCTGCGTGCTATAGAGACAGCCAATCAGGGCCAGCACCTTCTCCTGATCCACGGCCTTCTGCAGCGACGCCAGCGCGCCGGGGTTCGTGGACTGGTTGTCAATGATCCGGAGGTCGATCTTCTTCCCGTTCACCCCGCCGGCGGCATTGTTCTCCTTGAGGGCCAGGTTGATTGCCTTGACCTGGAGAGATCCCGCTGCCGCGTGTTCACCGGTGACAGGGGGGGTAAATCCGATCCGGATCTCTTCAGCCGCCGTTGCAATGCCGCTGCCGAAAATGGCCACGATCATGACGGATAAGAAAGTAACCGATAAAATGCGCTTTATGTTTGTCATACTTTCCTCCCTCTTTCTGTTTGATAAGGTTCGATAAGAACTCGCTTTGTGGCGAACCGATTCAATCTCTAATCCATGCTGTCTCCAAGGAACTGAACGAACGATCACCCCCTTTCACTTGGTGCATTTTGATCCATTTGCATTTCGCCTCTGTCGTTACCAACTTGTAAGATATTGGTTTAGAATTTAACCAAAAATGCTATTCAGGGTACCTCCTTTCAATTATCAAAACCTATCTTGGACAGATGTGATCTTCACTAAATACCAACTTTTAACTCTAGTGGTCCGTTTTAACAAAATATTTTCAATATGTTCATCACCCCCTGTCGAGTGAGGTCGATTAAAGCAGGGGTCTGGATGGGTTAAAGTTACCCGAGGGATCCCAACGCTGCTTAAGGGCCGTCAATAGAGGAGTTCCACTCCGGTCTTTAAAAATACGATTTTGATCTGGTGGTGTTTTACTTATGTCGATAGCATATCCATTCAGTTGGAGTGCATTCCGGGCAAGGCAGGCATGGTCATCGTTGCCGAGATAGAGACAACCATTGGCAATATCAATGAATACCGAGTTGGATGCCGTTTGATCAGGCTGATTGCCGATCAATTCAAGTAAATCTCCCGGGGCGACGCCGTATTTAACGAGAGGCCCCATATCGCACTCGGAGCGGACCCAATCCGCCCAGATGGCGGATCCATCATTATCCTCGACAGAATCAATGTTGGTAAGACGATTGTCCGATGCCAAGTGTTGAAGCAGGTTTTCCTCAATTTGAATATCTTCCGTCAAGCCTTCGAATGTACATATTAAATTCCCCTGCAGTGCATTTTTCTTCTTGATCCATAATATTGCAGAGGCATTGATAGTTTGCCGGTATACGGCTAATCCCATACGGATCGCCTGGGCAAAATCCCCGACGGGAATGGAATAGGTGACACGGGCTTTGGGGAACGCAAGTACTTTAAAAGTCACACTCGTAATCATTCCAAGGCAACCGAACGACCCAACGAACAATTTTGGCAAATCATACCCGGCAACATTTTTGACCAGAGGTTTGCCGGCATCGATCACCCGGCCGTCCGGCAGTATTACGGTCATGCAAAGCAGAAGATCCCGGATCCCCCCATAGCGGGCACGCAGCGGGGCGTTGAGATTGGCGGCCACGAGCCCGCCAAGGGTTGTTTCATCCCACGGCGAAACAAGAGGAAGATACCGATTCTTCGATTCGAGAAATCCGCGCAAGCTCTGTAACGAAGTGCCCGCTCCTGCAACGACGTACATATCATCCGGGACAAAGGATATGACTCCATCCAATGTTTGACTGGACAGGTTGAGATCCCCGGGAGGCGAAACACTATCGGCTACCTGATGCCCGACGACAAACACCTTGGACGGGGGTACGGATTCGACGGCTGTTCGGATCTTGTCTGCGAGAGTCTGTACGGCCGGGAGGACCCGGCGTTGCGGGATGAGATCAGGATCCGGTGGGACGGTGGGGAACATTTTATCCGGGTTGAACCGATTCTGCGGATCAAATACGGCCTTGAGATCCCTCATGACAGCAAGTTCATCGGGTGTATGCATAAAACTCATGAATTCGCGTTTTTCAACCCCTATTCCGTGCTCGCCGGATATGGTCCCGCCCAGATGCACCGCTTCCTGCATCATGAGCTTGCCTGTCTCACGAACATTCTCCATCAATTTCTCGTCATCCGCATCCGTTATGAGAATGTGGGGATGCAGGTTGCCATCCCCGGCATGGGAAACGTAATATATTGGCAAGCCACGATCTTCACAGATTCTTGTCATACGGCGCAGGGCTTCTCCTAACAAGGATCGTGGTACTGAAGGGTCCACCGCGAAAAAAGCAGGTGCAAGCCGTGCCATGGCACCTGCTGTACTTTTCCGGGCAAACCAGATGGCGGCTCTCTCTTCTGCATCCTTTGCGCTGCGAAAGCCAAAGGCGCTAAATCGCTTTATTATTTCTATTATTAGATCGATTTGGGGTTGCAGGCCGGCCGAATAGCCGTCCACCTCGATGATCAACGCCGCTCCGGCCTGCACCGGCAGACCCGCATGCGTATAATCTTCCAGGATCTCCATGATCTTCTGATCCATCAATTCAAGCGTGGCCGGGACAATGCCTTTGCCGATGATCGCGGAGACGGCCGAACACGCCTGATCGACGGAATCGAATGCCGCCATCATGGTCATCACCGCAGGGGGTTTTTTTAACAGCCTGACCGTCGCACTGGTGATAATCCCCAATGTCCCTTCACTCCCGGTCAGCAAGCCGGGCAACTCGATACCCGGATAATCGAGCGCCGGGCCGCCCAGGGTGATACATTGCGCATCAGGCAGAACCAATTCCATCCCCATCACATAATTGGTCGTTACCCCATATTTCAAACAATGCGGTCCGCCGGCATTTTCTGCGATGGTACCGCCCAGGGTCGCAGAACGGTCGCTGCCCGGATCGGGGGGATAATATAGACCCTTCTCGGTAACCATATCGGAGAAATGAAGCGTGATCACGCCGGGCTGGAAGCGCGCCCGCAGACCCGTTCCGTCGATTTCCTGGATTTCTTTCATCCGCGAGAATTCTAAGATCAAACCTCCCTTTGCCGAAACAGCCCCCCCGGAAAGACCTGTTCCTGATCCGCGAGCCACGAGGGGTATCCGGCGATCGCGGCACCACTTCACGACACGGATGACTTCCCCTGTATTGGCCGGAAAAACGACCGCCAAAGGCTTTCCCCGGTCCACACCGGCATCGATCTCGTAAGTGATCAATTCCACCGGATCGCATATCACCTGACCGGCCGGGAACAGACCCGCTAAAGACGCAATCTCATCAGCAGTATGATTCATCCCTGGCTTCCCATTGTGTAAGATTCTTCCAACGCTTCAGCGATATAGAGCACCCGTATCGGGTAGTTTGACCGTTTGGTGCCCGCGATCAGTTGCATGTGACAGCCCGTATTGCTCACGATCAGAAGGTCGGCTTTTGCAGCCTTGATATCCTCCATTTTCAGATCGAGGATGGGGTTTGCGGTTTGAGGGTGCATGATATTGTAGACACCGGCCGAACCGCAGCATAGATCGGGACGTTTCAGCTCCACCAGTTCCAGCCCGGGAATCATCCGGAGCAATTGGCGCGGTTGTTTCTTGATCTTCTGGACATGGCGAAGGTGGCAGGAATCGGAATACACGGCACGGGCCTGCACAACCCCATTGGGCGGCTCGTGCAGATGATCCAGCATGAATTCACTGAAATCCTGCACCAGTGCAGAAAAACGAGCGGCCCTGGCGGAGTAGATCGGATCCTCTGTGAACAGTTCCGCATAGTCCTCTTTCAGCGTGGCGCCGCACCCCCCGGCATTGCTGATGACCGCTTCAAAACCATGGTCCAGAAAAGCATCGATGTTCTTGCGGGCCAACTCGCAGGCAAAATCGAGTTCGCCCTGGTGCAGCTGGGCGGCCCCGCAACAGGTTTGCCCGGCCGGAAAATGGACTTCATAACCATTGCGCTGCAGCACGCGAATGGTGGCGCGGTTGGCCTTGGCCAAAAATGCCTCCTGGACACAACCGATAAAGAAGGCAACCTTGCCCCGTTTTTTGCCGATGGCCGGTGCGGGAACCGAATAATTGAAATATTCACGGGATATGGGGGGGAGAAGCAGTTCCATTTGTCGCAGCGACTGGGGCATGAAATGCAATGACCGGAAGACGGTCTGCAAACCGCTATTTTCGTACAGCCACAATACGGAAGCCAATACTTTCAAGCGTTCGCGGAAAGGCATCAGCTGCTTGAACCCAAGCCATTTCACGCCGGTGGCCGCCCAGCTCTCCTTTGTGTTCTGCCGAATGGTCGTCTGGGCGGCTTTAATCACGTGGCCGTACTTTACACCGGAGGGACAGGCGGTCTCACAGGCCCGGCATCCCAGGCACAACTCGATATGACGGGTAAAAGATGACGGCAGTTCCTCCGCTTTCAACTGCCCCTTGGCCACGGCCCGCATCAAGGCGATGCGCCCCCGGGGAGAATCCATTTCCGTGCCGTAGATGTGGTACGTCGGACAGACCTGCAAACACATTCCACAGTGTAAACAACGGGACAATTCATCTTTTACGGCCGGATCCAGCAACCCTGTCTTCAACGGAAGCATCTCATCTATCCAATTCGTAACCAACGGTACATGGATTCACAGCGGACCAAAACCGGTTTGCCGTGCTTCTCAGCGCAGGCTACCACCGCTTCGATTGCCGCTTTGATTTCCGGATGACTGAAATCGTACATTATGTTCACAAGTTAGAGCTCTGCCATCTTGCCGTTTAGAAGTTTTTAAGCAGATAGTCGATGCTCTTTTGGTGATTGGTATAGGCATTCTCCAGTGTATCCGCGTTGGCGTGTTCAATGGTCACATAGACCTTGCCATTCCTGGAAAGGGAGGAGAGGTAGACGTCAAAGGGCAATTCGTTGCCGTCGAGGAAAGTCTGCGGGGTCCGATTTTTAGAGGTCTTCATGTGAGAATAGCCCATCTTTTTCACATTGGCCTCAAAGAAGTTTTGCACATCGCTGGGCGAGTTTACCACACGCGATACGCAGAAGAAGTTGGCCATGTCGAGCTGGAATCCGACATTGGCGTTGACGCCTTTCGGACCGAAGAGGTCGGCGATGCCGAACGTGGCAATGCCATCGCCGGCCAGGCTTTCGTTGGCATTTTCGACATACAGGGTGTAACCGAAGGTTTTAGCGGTATTGGCGGCTTGATTCAGGTTCTGGACGAGTTGCGCGAATTCCGTAGCGGACCAGAATTGTTTCTTGGTGTCCGTCATCTCGCTGCCATTGGCGCCGGTGCGGGCGAATTTGGGTCCGTTAAAGACCATGGTATTGCCCAGGCCGCGCGAGAAGACCTCGAAATAGTTGGCGTCCAGTCCGCCAACACCCATGGCATAAATGACTTCGACATTTTTCTGCCTGGCATAATCCGCCACTTCTTTGGCATCGTTCAATGACAGGCCGGCGTTGGGATCACGCAATTCAATAAAAGCAAACCCTTTTTGACTGGCGAAATCTAAAATTGTTTTGAGATTAGGGGCGGTAGGGGGAAGCCACTTGGCGAAGTTCTGACTTGTGAAGCCGAGTTTGATGTTGGGGTATTTGCTGAGAACAAGGGGTTTGTCAGCCGCATAGACGCTGACGCCGGAGAAAAGGATGAAAATAAACAGGGTAGCGACCAACAGACCACGGGTTTTTTCGACTGCTAACTTCGTAATCATGATTTTCCCTCCTTGTTTTTATAGGGGGACATTCCCCTAATATTTCTTGATATACCGATAAACCATTCCTTCACTCTCCATTTTTAATGCGCCGGGGCACCATTGTTCTTTTTCGTCTTTTCAATAAAGGCCATCAGGAACGGGAAGCCCCACATGGCTACGGTAATGCCTCCTAAAATCGCACTGATCGGCCGCACGAAAAAGAGGGTCAAATCCCAATCGGACTTGATCATGCTCGCCATGAAATTCTGCTCCAGGATAGGCCCCAGGACCAGGCCAAGCACAATCGGAGCCACCGGGTAGCCGTGTCTTTCCATGAAGAAGCCGACGATGCCCATAAGACCCAGCACAACGATGTCGAACACGTCGTTATTCATCGCAAATGCACCGGTTATGGCCATCATCATGATGATCGGGATAAGAATATGCTTGGGGACTCGGAGCATCTGGGAGCTGGTTTTCACAGCCAGGTACCCGAAAGGAACCATCAGGAGGTTGGCGATGATAAAGGCTAAGTAAACCGCATAGATGATCTCCGGCTGTTGTTCGAAGATCATCGGCCCCGGGCGGAGCCCCTTCATAAAAAGTACCCCGATGACGACGGCCGTGATCGAATCCCCCGGAATCCCGAAGACGAGCGCCGGGACCCAGTCTCCGGCCAGGCAGGCGTTGTTCGCCGTGCCTGCATCCACTATCGCCTCGATGGAACCCTTTCCATACAACTCCGGCTCCTTGGAACCTCTCTTGGAGACGGCATAGGCTATCCAGGCCGCAATATCGGCGCCGGCCCCGGGAAGCACACCGATGAAGGTTCCGATAGCCCCGGACCTCCACATATTCCATTGATACTTTCTAAAAAGCGGCCAGACGTCCTTAAAAATACCTTTGGTCTGCACCTTCTTGACCGCAAATATCATCTTCCTGTCCGCCTCCATGACATTGCGCATGATTTCGGAAATCCCGAAAACGCCGATCATGGCCGGAATAAAGGATATACCGTTCAGAAGGTCGACATTGCCGAATGTGAAGCGGGGGTAGCCGAGGGTAATGTCCACGCCGATGGTGGACAGAAATAGTCCCAGGCACATGGAAATGGCCCCTTTTGCCTGCGAATCTGCGGAAACCATGACCGTCGCGCTGAGTCCCAGAGCCGCGAGCCAGAAGTATTCAAAAGTTGAAAATTTCATGGCTATTTCAGCCAAAAGCGGCGCCGAAGTCATCAGTACGACGGCGCCCATCAAACCGCCAACAGCAGAAAAGAGAACATCCGTGCCCAGCACCAATTGCGCTTTCCCCTGCTGCGTCAAGGCGAAAGAATCCTGCGTATAGGCAGCGGAAGAAGGGGTTCCCGGGATGCGAATGAGGGCCGCGGGAATATCGCCCGCAAAGATCGCCATGGCCGACATGGTCACGATGGAGACCAGGGCGGGAACGGGGTCCATGAAGAAAGTGAACGGGACCAGCAGGGAGGCCGCCAGTGTGGCGCTCAAGCCGGGAATCGAGCCGACGAAGAGGCCGTAGATACTACAGACAACGATCGTCACCAGGGTCTTCGGCTCTAAGAGCAGTAATAAACCTTGAATTGCAGATTCCATATTTTTACCATCCTCTTCATTATCTTCCCACCATCCCAAAGGGGTTAAAAGCCTAAAGGGGCTAAAATGCCCTGCGGCAGGGGAACCCTCAATATTTTCGCAAATATAAAATAGATTACACAGATAACACAGACCGAAGCAATCACGCTCTTGAGGGGTGCAACATGTAATTTTATCATCAATACTGCAAGAACCGCCGCTCCCGTGATGATGAAGCCCAATTTCGGAGCCAAAGCGATAAAAGCAGCAATGAGGATCATGACCAGAATGGGATTGAAATAATTCAATGGCGCTATTTTTACGCCGTCTTCTTCTTCGGGAGGTGGTGGCGGAGGAGGCAGTTTACTGGTTCGCCAGCCGCTAAAGATAACCAGTGACCCGAAGAAGATGAAGAGGGTGCCAAGAACCCGGGGGAAAAGAGAGGGTCCGGGATGTGCATGTACACTGCCTATTGCTGCCAACTCCGGAAATGAAAAAGTGAGCACCCATATAACAATACCAAGGCAAGCAAAAATGCCGCCGCCTATATAGTCTTTTTTCCCCATATCATTATATCCTCGAAGTAAGAAAAGCAGTCGGGAATCAGGAAGATTCCCGACCGCTTTCCCATGAAAAAGGTTCGGGTTATTTAATCATTCCGGCTGTTTTCATGACCTGTTGGTTGCTCGCGTCCTCCGCGGCCATGTACTTGTCAAACTCGGCGGCCGGCTTCCACACTATCCCTAAGCCACTCTTATCCATGAATTCCTTGTACTTGGGGCTCTTGACCACTTTGGCCAGGGATTTCTCCAGGATAGCAACCACATCATCCGGGGTTCCCTTGGGGACCACGACTCCTCTCCACACACCAAAGCTCCAGTTCAAGCCCGATTCCTTGAGGGTGGGGACATCGGGGAAGAGTTCCAGCCGATTTTCTGCCATGATCGCGAGGGATCTGACCTTTTTGGCGTCAATCAGGGCGCGGGCTTCCGCCAGGCTGCAGGGAACCACCTGGATACCGCCCGCCATCATATCCTGAAGGGAGGGGGCAGCGCCGCTGCTGGGGACCCAGGGGATGGCATCAACGGGAATACCGGCTGTCATCAGCCAGCCCGCCCGGGCTATGTCCCAGCATCCGCCCTTTCCCGTGCCCGAGGCCTTCAACTTGCCGGGATTCGCCTTGGCATAGTCCTGAAGCTCCTTCACGTTTTTCCATGGTGCGTCGGCCCGGACATTGAGCGACGAGGCATCGAAATTGGCCAGCCCAACGGCCCTCAGATCCCTATAGGTTACCTGTGCCACCCCCATCCAGTGGAGCATGGTAACATCCCCTGTGGCGAGCGTCATGGTGTACCCATCGGGAGCGGCGGTCGAGCCCGCGGTATGCCCGACGGCTCCGCCTCCACCCGTCCGGTTCACCACATTGACCGGCTGCCCCAGGTCTTGCTCCATCAGGACCGCAACCATTCTGGCCACGGCATCTGTTCCCCCTCCGGCGGCGAAGGGACAAATCATGGTCAGGGGACGGCTGGGAAATTTCGCCTGGGCCTGAGCCCCCGGAATCGCGAAGGCCATGATCAAAAAAGCCACCAAACTGACACTTACCATCGTCCGAAGAAACGTTTTTTTCTGCATGATCTCTCCTCTCTTATCTTGTTCGGTTTAGTGGGACGTTTAAATGATTGGAGCGCCGTTTCTATTTACAAATTGCCTTCTATGAAACGATATGTATGGTAACGAATATATTCTTACCCCCCTTCATTATATTCGCATCGTGCCGGTTTCGCGTCATCAATCCCTCAACCATTCAGGAAGATCACTTTGATCCTTGCCGGCATATATGCACTTATAACGACATGTCTTGCAGGTCCCCTTGAAATCGGGGAGAGCAGGCTCTCCCTTAATTTTTTCAATAATGGAAATCGCTTTTTTAACATTATCTTCAGCGCCCTCGGAAACGATCACCACGGCACCCGCACACTCACCAATCCCACCGGAGGCGACATGTTTTGAGTTCACTCCTGCCAGGATTCTCAGGGCTTCGATTTCCGTTACGACCAGGGCATTGGGTGTTATAAACATTCCAAAATCGGCTCCCATGGAGTAGTCAAGGGTCTTTGCCCCGGTCCATGCACATGCCTCTTCGACAGATGGGACGAGTTTTTCAAGGCCAACCGGTACGATATATTTAAGACCCTGTGATACTGCGGTACCGAGTGTTGCCCCCATGGTCCCACCGTCGAATCCGGATGAAATAACGCCAACTTTCCCATTTGCATCGATGGCGTTGGCGCCCTTGATGATGACGGTTTCCAGGTGAAAATCATTGAGGGCTTCAGGGATGGTCTTGGTTATCCTCTTCCCCTGAAACAGGATGATTGGGAAAGGAGATCGCTTGTCAATGTCGGTCGTACATACTACACGGCTGCAAATTGTACCTGCCGTATATTTTTGGGGAGGAATATCGGTTACGCCCAGTATTTCCTGTGCCACATATCCGTTTGTGGTACCGCCGCAGATGATTGTATATCCACTTTCTCTCGCATCTTTTATCTCTTTCATTGCCGCAACGCCTTTTGCAATGAGCCTCCTCGATTCGGAAGGTACCAGTATAAATGCCGCTTTCATTTTCATGCCTCCACTTTTACGATTTTCTCATCACGCCCATCCCGATAACTATTGAATAGGTTTAACTTGTTGCATAGGATTGGTTCCAGTTGTGCTCCCCCCGGATTCCGTGGCGATGCCGCAGAGCCTCTTGGCTTTACGTTGCTTCCCCTTCAGATCGACCAGGCGGGAAATCATGATTCGCTGCGCCTGCGGGGATCCGGCGCCGTGCATCGATTCCGTGAGGTATCCCACGGCGGCGGACCCCAACGTGAGGTTTTCAATCAGCCGCAGGATGCGCATCCGGTCCTCCACGGGGACGCCTTCGACGCCTCGGTAGTATTTTTCGATCCACTTTCCGACATCCGGCGAACGGAGATCCGCTTCCGAGGGCAGGGTGACCATCAGACCGCCGGCAATGTCCTGGGCCAGGCGGGCGATTTCGTATGGAAGCCGGGTGACGTTCTGCTTGTGCACATTGGCCAGGAGGGTGTCGACCAGGTAAGTTCCGCTGGGTTCTTGATGTCCTTCCGATGCACAGGCGATGCATCCGCAATAGAGCGTCTCGTTCAACTGGTTCATCTCGATGATCTTGTCCTTGATGTGAGAGGCTTTGGCCGCCCCGTTATACTCGGCGACCGTCTGCGACGCGCCGATCAGCACGTCGCCGACCCCCACCTTGCAGGCATAGCTCTGG
>JAPLJY010000227.1 GCA_026388345.1 Deltaproteobacteria bacterium | reverse complement strand
CCGAGGTCTGATGAATTCCGTTCCCCGCATGAACGGACCGGTCGGGAGAGATGTCTTTCTGAAGGCCATCCCCGGTGCGGTTCCGCCTCTTTATAACCTTCCCGCGGCGTGCCGTTTCCAGGACCGCTGCCCGGACGTCTTTGCGGTCTGCCGGGAGCGGGCGCCCGCCTTGCAGGAGATTTTCCCCGGGCATGATTGTCGCTGCTGGCTGCATGGGAAAGACCGATGAATGATATCATGCTCGATATCCGGGAGATGAAGAAGCATTTCGCTGTACCGGGGAGATTTCTCTCGCGTCGGGCGGGCCTGATCCGGGCGGTGGATGGCGTCACACTGCAGATCCGTTGCGGTGAAACCCTGGGCCTGGTCGGCGAATCCGGTTGCGGAAAGTCGACCCTCGCCCGCATGATCATGCGCCTGGAAGAGCCGACTGCGGGGTCGATCCGGTTCGATGGGGTGGACGTCCCCGTGCGGAAGGGCAGGGCGCTCAAGGAGTACCGCCGGAAGGTTCAGATGATCTTTCAGGATCCTTACTCCTCTCTCAACCCGCGGAAGACGGCGGGAGGCATCATTGAAGAACCTCTGCGCATTCACCGTCAGGCGGCTCGGGGGGAAGGAAAAAAGAGGCTCCGGGAGCTGGCGTCTGTCGTCGGTCTGGACGAGGAGCAATTGACGCGTTACCCGCATGAATTCAGCGGCGGGCAGAGACAGAGGATCGGAATCGCGCGTGCACTGATCCTCAACCCCCGGCTCATCATCGCCGATGAACCCGTTTCTGCGCTGGACGTCTCCATCCGGGCGCAGATCCTCAATCTCCTGAAGCGCCTGCAGGATGAATTCGACCTGACCTATCTCTTCATCACGCATGACCTGGGGGTGGTCCGGCACATGAGTGACCGCATCGCCGTCATGTACCTGGGAAAAATCGTTGAGTTGGGAGGGGCTGAACAGATCTGCGGCGCCCCGGTTCATCCCTACACCCGGGCCCTTCTATCGGCCGTGCCCTCCATGGATCCGCAACGGCAGTCCGCAAGGACAATCCTGAGCGGTGAGATGCCCTCGCCAGCAGCGCCGCCGCCGGGATGCGCCTTCCATCCCCGATGTCCCTTACGGACGGCAATCTGCGAGCAACGGGAACCGCAATTGGAGGAGGACGGTGCAGGACACTGGGTATCATGCCATCGGCCGAACGGATTGTCTTAAAAAATAACTTGCTTTTTCAAAAAATCGGTGTTAGGGACACCAATCCGCCCGCAAAGCAGCTTGCATGCAGGATCTTATGAGATAACCAAAAAGGGCGGGACAGGGAAAAGTTGGGTGTTCATATCTTGCAGAACAATCAAACCACTACCGGTTCAGGACTCGGTTCTGAAAAGGGGTGGTTTTTTTGTGCCTCCGGGATGTGAAGCCCGCTTGGACAAATCTTAGGAAAGGGGGGTGTACGGATTTGGCAGAAGGCAAGGTAAAGTGGTTCAATGAGAAAAAGGGGTTTGGCTTTATCGAGAATGATGAGGGCGGGGATGTATTTGTACATTTCAGTGCCATTCAGGGCGAAGGCTTCAAGACGCTTTATGAGGGTCAGCGAATTCGCTTTGACATCGAGCAGGGCAAAAAAGGACCTGCCGCGGTAAACGTTCAGCCATTATAATGAAACCTCTCTAACCGTGGATGTCCCGGTCGCCCGAAGCGGCCGGGACATTTTTTTATGCCCGGCATTGCAACCATCCGGAAAACGGATGTTCCCGCGGGCCGTTTCCGGATCAACCGGGAGACAAGGAATGAATCCCATGGCTATGGATGACCGGGTGGGCCGGAGGTTCAGGGAACACCGGAATCTTCTCGTCGTCCTGGGGCCGACCGCATCGGGGAAAACGGGGCTCGCTGTCTGGCTGGCAAGAAGAATCGGCGGTGAGATTCTCTCGGCGGACTCCCGTCAGGTCTATCGGGGGATGGATCTGGGGACGGGAAAGGACCTAACGGAATACGGCCGCAGTGGGGACCTCGTTCCGTTTCACCTGATCGATATCTGTGATCCGGAGGAAGAGTTCAGCGTTTTTGCCTTTCAGGAACTTTTCTACCCTTGTTTCCGGGAGATTTTAAGACGGGGGCGGATTCCTGTGCTGGCGGGCGGAACGGGACTCTATCTGGATGCCATTCTCCGGGGATACCGAATGATCGCGGTACCTGAAAATCCGGAGCTCCGCGAGAGACTGGCCGAAGAGCAGATGGAATCCCTCCGCCGACGTTTCCTTTCGCTTTTTCCGGATGCACACAACACGACGGACCTTCTGGAGTCGAAAAGACTCATCCGGGCGATCGAGATCGCCGAATTTTCACAGGCGCATCCGCGTGACACAGAAACGCCCATCATGGTTTCGCCGCTCGTCATCGGCATCCGTTGCGAGCGGAATGATCTGCGCCGGAAGATCACCCTCCGTCTGCAGGTCCGTCTGGAGGCCGGAATGATCGATGAGGTACTTCGCCTCCATGACCGGGGGATCGCATGGAAGAGGCTCGAATCCTTCGGTCTGGAATACCGTTATATCAGCCTGTACCTGCAAGAGAAAATCACGCGGGAGGAGATGTTTCAGACGTTGAACACCCGCATCCACCAGTTTGCCAAGCGGCAGGAAACCTGGTTCCGGAGGATGGAAAGAAACGGCGTCCGGATCCACTGGATCGAAGGCGCCGATGAAGACGCCGCACTTGGCCTGATTGCGGGTCTGACGGAATGAATCGCCCCCTGAACATCGACAAATACCTGAAAAAATATGCGGTCTCTCCGATGCGTTCCCTTCGAACGGCATCGGTCGCAGATGTGGATCAGGCGGTTGTCATTCCGGCCCTGGCGGAAAGTTTCTCTCTCTTCCGCACGCTCTCCTGCATCGCCGCGAATCCGTCCGGCGAGCTCCGCCGGACCCTCGTTGTATGCGTTGTGAACAACCATCGGCCGCCTGTCGCTTCTGAAGACGAGATCCGCGACAACCAGGTAACGCTGACCATCCTCAAGGAATTCATTGAAGGGCGCAAACCTTCCATAGCCGGACCTGCCGTGCTGAGGGGCGATCTCGAACGGATTGCCGGCAGCGGGCTTCGCCTGGGCTGCATTGATGCCTCTTCCGCGGATGCGGAGATCCCGGACCGGGATGGCGGGGTGGGGACGGCGAGGAAGATCGGCATGGATGCCGCGCTGGCGATTCTCAGCGGACGGGGGCCGGGTGGAGGGGTGATCTGCTGTCTCGATGCGGACACGTTGGTGATGGAGAACTATCTTGCCGCGATTTACGCCTATTTTTCGAAGACGGACGATCCGGCGGCCGTCGCGGGCTATGCCCATCAGAAACCTGCC
>JAPLJY010000230.1 GCA_026388345.1 Deltaproteobacteria bacterium | reverse complement strand
TTCGCCGCATCGTTGGCCCCGAGCGACCATCCGAGGAACAAGCCGCTGGTCAGAAAAATGGCAAACATTGCGGTCTCCTATAACATGCGCTTGATGACGTAGATGTTGAGGCGGTCGGCGACGTCCTCGGCCTCGTCGGCGATCCGGTCCACCTGCTTGACGAAGAAGCGCAGATGCATCTTGTGGCTCAGCCGGAGATCCTGCCGTCCGAAGATCGCCCGCTGGAGACGGGTCGAGACCTTGTCCGACTCCTTCTCCCAGAAGATGACCTTGTGGATATGATCGGCCACCACATGGATATCCTTGAAAAAGGAGCGGCAGGATCGCACAACCGCCTCCACGGACTCGACGGAGTAGAGCAGGAGTTCCCTGAAATCCTCATGAAACTCGGAACAGATGTCGGGACGTTCAATCTCGAACTGCCAGATCAGTCCCGTAAAGCGGTCCAGAAGGGCGTCCATGTCCTCGAGGAGCTCCATGACGTCCCCCCGGGATTCCGGGATCAGGGTCTTCTTGTAGAGGTCCTGTTCGATGGAACGACGCAGGTCATCCCCCCTGTGTTCCGTGTTACGGATGCTCGTCATGGCCTGGAGGAAGGCATCCATGTTCCCCTTCAGATAGGCGTCCAGCCCGTTCTTGCAGAGAAGCCCCGCCTCGCTGACCTGGTTCAGAAAATCATCGATCTCTTTTTCGAGCCCCATCTTTTTCTTCAGTATGCTCTCCGCCATTTTCCGTTCCCTTTCCGACCTTGATCTGGTGGTTCCGTTCTATACATTAACACAAGTCTTGACAAACATTTAAAGATCGGCATAGACTAAGTCAAACTAATAAATTTCACTCTATGGATAATCAAAGGTTATGAATCTGAACCAGCTGAAGGTCTTCTACCTCGCGGCAAAGCACGGCAGCCTGAGCGCCGCCGCGGAGTCCCTCTACATCACCCAGCCCGCCGTCACGAAGGGGATCCAGCGTCTCCAGGAGCATTACGAGATCAAGCTCTTCAACCGCTTCGGGAAGAAGATGGCCCTGACGGACGCAGGCGAGGTCCTCTACGGCATCGCCGAATCGATCTTCGAGATGGAGAACCGGGCGGAGGAGAGCCTCCGGGATTTCCAGCAACGAAAGCTTGGTTTCATCCGGATCCTCGCGAGCGAAAGTTTCGGCGCCTACTACCTCCCGTTCATCCTCGATCGTTTCAGCCGGGTGAACCCCAAGGTCCGGGTGTCGATGGACATCCTGCCGACGGAACTGATCGTGGAAAGGACCGCGACGCTCGCCAACGACATCGGCTTCATCTCCTATCCCGTCCCCCACAAGAAACTCGTCGCGCGGGAGATCCTGGAGGACAGCTACATGGTCATCGTCCCCACGGGACACCCCTTCGCAGCGAAATCATTCATCGAACCCGGGGATCTTGCCGGACACTCCCTCATCGTCCATGAAAAGGGATCGGCGCCCCGTCGAAGCACCGATGAGTACCTCCGGAGACACAACATCAGCGTCTCCATCCCGCTGGAGCTTTCCAACAACGAGGCCGTCAAGACCGCCGTGGAGGAGGGGCTGGGCGTTGCCGTCATCACGCGGCGGGTCGTCAGCAAGGAGATCGGGATGGGAAGCCTCAAGGCGATTCCCCTCTCCGATCCGGCCATGACGCGGAAATTCTATCTGATCCACCACAAGGACAAGTACATCTCCCGGTCCCTCCAGAGCCTGATCGACATGGTCGATCAATGGATCGAGGAATATCTCCGGGGGCTCCGATAGGCATGATCTATTCCCCATCGAGGTTCTTTCTCCCATGAAACATCTTTTTTCAAAACTTCTCTTCGACAAAAAAGATCATGAGCTCCTCCGATTGGTGGAGGATGTCCTCAGCCGGGAGGACTCCCGGAAGAGCTTCAAGGATCTGCTCAACCCCTACCTGAACCCGCACGGCATCAAGGAGATGGCCGCCTCCCAGGGATTCCGCATCGCCCACGCGATGATCAACCTGCTCCGCTCCCTGGAGATCGGAAAGGCCGACGACCGCCTGAGCGCGCTGCGCGCCCTCCACGACGAGGTGATGAACATCACGCACAGTTCACTCCGCCGGAACACCGCGAGGGTCCTCCTCCAGATCATGAAGGAGCTGGTCCGGATGCAGGGGGATCAGGCGCGGCAGTTGGAGCTGGCGCACGACTTCCGCATGGCCGCATCGGGAAAACCGCGCACCATCCGCCGCGAACTGCTGCGCTATCACCTCCTGGAGATGCCGGAGGAGTGGAACCAGATCGCCTTCGACGACCATGTCCACGACGCCAA
>JAPLJY010000271.1 GCA_026388345.1 Deltaproteobacteria bacterium | reverse complement strand
GGCAGTATCCAGAACGCCGTCGCGGAAGACGTCGCCGAGGCAGCCTTGGGGACACGATGCCGCATCATGTCCCCAGAATGTCTCCCGGAACGAACGGCGCAAGAGCGGGATGAAGTCGCAGTCGAAAACCGGCGGATCGCCGAATTCCGCTGCCAGATCGCGGGTGAAGCAGAGGGCGTTATACCAGAGGGCGTTGATCTCCACCGGATATCCATGGCGGGGGGTGACGGCTCCCCCGAGCTCTCCACCCCCGTGGACTGTTCGCTCTGGTTTTTTCGCGCCGTTCAGGAACTGTGGACACGATGCCGCATCGTGCAGGAACCGGGGACACGATGCGGCATCATGTCCCCCGACAAGGCCTTGATCCGCGACCGTTTCTGGCCCGTCATGAAACGGATCATCCGCTCATTCATGGACGGAACGCGATTCGGGATCGGCATGGACGCCCGGGGCCTCCTCCACGCTGGAGACGGGCTGACCGCCCTGACCTGGATGGACGCCACGGTGGGGGAGATCCCCGTCACACCCCGCCACGGCTGTCCGGTGGAGATCAACGCCCTCTGGTACAACGCCCTCTGTTTTACCCGCGATCTTGCGGCCGGATTCGGTGAACCGGCGTTTCCCGGCGGCGATCTCATCCCGCTTCTGCGCCGTTCATTCCGGGAGGCCTTCTGGAACCGGGGACACGATGCCGCATCGTGTCCCCAGGGCTGCCTCGGCGACGTTTTCCGCGACGGCGTCCTGGATACTGCCGTGCGGCCGAATCAGATCTTCGCCGTCTCCCTCCCCTTCTCGCCCCTCGACCCCGCGGAACAGGCCGCCGTCGTCCGGGCCGTCCGGGAGCAGCTTCTCACCCCCTGCGGGCTCCGGACCCTCTCCCCCGCCGATCCGGCCTACCGGGGCCGCTACCGGGGGAACCCCGCCGAACGGGACGGCGCCTACCACCAGGGAACCGTCTGGCCCTGGCTCCTGGGCGCTTTTGGCGAAGCAGCCCTCCGCGTCGCCGTTGATCCCGAGCGGGAAAAGGAAAACCTCCGGCAATACCTCAGGACATTTCTCCGGCAACACCTAAGCGAGGCAGGGATCGGGAACGTCTCGGAGGTCTTCGACGGGGATGCACCCCACCGGCCGGGCGGCTGTATCGCCCAGGCCTGGAGCGTCGCCGAACTGATCCGCCTCTACACGCTCCTCGAAAAATAGTGTAGCCGACACCTATTTCCATTTTCCCAAGGGTGGCTCCCCCTGCTTTCTTAAAGGTTTATTTTCGTACGCAATTATGTTATCGTTGTCTCGTTGGGTAGCGGGACGGTGTCTGTACCGGCTTAAAGAACACGGTTCGACCCGGATTCACACTCCGCCCCGCGGTGGATGGCCCCTGAAAAATAAGGAAGGAGGCTGTGACCATGCGCGTCCTGATGTTCGGATGGGAATTCCCGCCCCGGATGAGCGGCGGCCTGGGTACGGCCTGCTACGGCATAACGGCGGCCCTGGCCGGTCTCGGCCACCGGATCACCTTCGTCCTGCCGCAGGATGGAGAGGCGGGCGCGGCCCCCTTTCTAAGTCTAGTCTCCGCCTCCGGCGTCCCCGTGTCCGATAACGACCGGGATGACGGCATGGAGACGCTGCTCCGGCGTCTGATGCTCCGCCCCCTTCCCTCCCTGCTCCATCCCTATCTGGATCCGGGGCATTACCACACCCTGTATCTTTCGGAACAAAAGAGATTCCCGGAAACGGCAAGTGTTTACGGCCCCGACCTGATCGCCGAGGTGCTTCGCTACGGCCGGGCCGGCGGCGTCCTTGCCCGCACCCTTTCCTTCGACGTCATCCACGCCCATGACTGGATGACCGTCCCGGCCGCCCTCATGGCCCGCCGGATCAGCGGCCAGCCGCTCGTCCTCCACCTCCACTCCCTCGAATACGACCGGAGCGGTGAGAATGTGAACGAAGAGATCCTCTCGATCGAACGGGAGGGGATGGAAAAGGCCGACCGGATCATCGCCGTCAGCCACCGGACGAAGCGGATGATCGCGGAACGCTACGCCATTCCCCCGGAGAAAATTTCCGTCGTCTACAACGCCGTCTCCCAACGAGAGGCGCAGCAAATCTACCGCACCGAAAGGCGAGACGCTGCGAAGGAACAAAATATCGTCCTCTTTCTCGGCCGGATCACCTTCCAGAAGGGGCCCGACTACTTCGTCGAGGCGGCAGCCCAAGTCCTCCGTGTCCTTCCCGACGTCACCTTCGTGATGGCCGGTGCGGGCGACATGATGGGACAGATGGTCGAGCGCGTGGGGGAACTGGGAATCGGAGACCGATTCCATTTCACCGGATTCCTCCAGGGCGAGGAGATTGAGCGGATCTTCTCCCTGAGCGACCTCTACGTCATGCCGAGCGTTTCCGAACCGTTCGGCATCTCCCCCC
>JAPLJY010000112.1 GCA_026388345.1 Deltaproteobacteria bacterium | reverse complement strand
CGTTGTCTCCTCATTCATAGATGAGGGAGACTGGCACACTCGGGGGAAAAATTTCAAATCGATAAATGGCATTTTACGTCAAATACAACCATATTTTATGAAGTTAGGATGCTATCAAAAATCAACGTTGGGACACCAGTGTATTTGCATACAAAATGCTAAAGGCGGGGGAAGATGACCTGTAATCAAGGCACCTGATTATGGCAAAAGCAATTTTCACTACAAAATAACTCCGAGTTACAAGGACCTTCCTGAATTGATGTATCATTTTCCAAAGACCTATTTACGTCAAGCGACCCTGACAATCGGTGATTGGATTGTATACTACGAGCCAAGAAGAGAAGACCTTTCGCCAGCCGGCCATGCAGGACGTCAATGTTACTTCGCAACAGCCCGTGTAACCCACATCAAAGAAGATGTTGCCTTGAAAGATCATTACTATGCTTTCGTAGAAAACTATGTGGAATTTTCGGCACCGGTTCCCTTCAAAATGGGCTCATACTATTACGAAAGTGGGCTCAAAAAAGGTGATGGTTCAACCAACAAAGGGGCATTTGGCAGGGCCGTTAGAATTATTCAGGATGACGAGTATCAGGCTATTGTTGCGGCTGGATTGGCACAGATAAATGAAAAAAATAAGCAAGAAGTTGCTGAACCATTGGTCATTTTTGATTCAAAACGGCCCGTCATTCAACAAATTATCGAAAGACCCTTTCGTGAAGCTGCTTTCGCAAGGTTAGTGAAAGAGGAATACGGTTTAACATGTGCGATGACAGGGATTACTATAAAGAATGACCGAGGTATCACGGAGGTGGAGGCCGCTCATATCAGGCCTGTTAAATTTAATGGTCCCGATTCGGTGAGAAACGGCATTGCCCTTTGCCGCACTTTCCATTGGATGTTTGACCACGGCCTTATCTCAGTGGCAGACTCCGGCGATATCATAGTGAAGAATATTGTCCCTCCAAAAATTTATCAACTTCTCAACACCAATGGGAAAATTCGAGTGCCCTCGAATAATGTATCCGCTCCTCATCCCAAATTTTTAAAGTTTCATCGTGCAGTGATTTATGACTCTTCCACATGCTGATCTTTGTTCGCGGTAAGAACCGGAATCCGCAAAGATGCGTCAAAACGATTTTGAATCACTTCGGGTAATGCTCATTTCCAGTAAGGATCTCCTCAAACCTCCGGATCTCCTCCACCGACACCCGAACGCAGCCCCGGATCCGACTCGCCTGCAGATCGCCTTCGTCCAAGAGGCGGTAGACAGTCCGCGCCTAGATCGCGAAATAGACAGCCACCTCATCCAAGCGGAAGTAGCGCTTAGAGAGAAGGCTTGTTGAAGTATCTCCAACATTACCAAACGAAAGCGGCCAAATATCCCGTTTTTCCACGAGCTTTGACTACAATACTCTGCTTCATGCTCCGGGACGCGCTGCCAGACCTGCTCAAGGTCGCTCACGAGTAGCAGGCAATCCGGAAACTGTCATCCATGTTCCGGATAATCCTCAATTATGAACAAGGACTACCGGAATGAAGGTCAAAAGGTGCACTGGTTCGAGTTGACTAAATCCGTACGGCGTCCGCGTCTTGTTCGCGGCGAGAAGAGGCGTACAAACCGAACTGAACCGTGAAATCCGTTGCCTCAACAACCGGCCGGATATTTCGGCACACTTTTCCATCCGTACAATACCGTCCGTACCGGGCCATCGCCTTGAGGTGTACGGGAAAGGTTGCTGCTGCTCAGTCCCCCTCGCCGAATAAATACCAGTCCGGCAAGGCCCAAATCCGGGGGCGGATTTCTACGAACTCCCGTCCAGGGTAGACGACCAGACCCAAGGGAACGGATGCCCGTTCCTTCAGAAACGCCTCCAGGCTCTGCCCGTCCGCCGCCGACACCCGATCGTGCGACTTGACTTCGATCGGCAAAAGCCCTCCTTCACCGGCGAGCAGGAAGTCGATCTCACGACCGGCCGCAGTACGGTAAAAGAAAAGCTCCGGTTCCACGGATTGAAGTTGCTTCCATTTCGTCAGTTCGTTGAAAACCCAGGTTTCGTATATCGCGCCTCCGCCGACGGACAGATCCCCCAGGATGGCCCGCATCAGGCCGGTATCGGCGAAATAGACCTTCGGGCTCTTGATGAACCGCTTGCCGACGTTTTCATAGTATGGCTGCAGAAGAAAGCACTGGAAAGTCATGACGAGCAGGTGCAGATAACGCTTCACCGTGTTGACCGACAGGGCAAGGTCGCGGGCTACCTCACTGAGCGAGAGAAGGTTGGCCGTTCTCGCGCAGAGTAATTTCTGCGCCAAAGCGAACTGGTCGATGTCGGCGACCTGTCCCACATCGGCCACATCCCGCTCCAGATACGTTTTCCGATAATCCTTCAGCCAGTTCAACCGCTCAGATTCATTCTCCCTTTGCCAGACGGCGGGATAGCCCCCCCACGCAAGATGTCTATCCCGCAGACCCTGGAGCCGCCGCGCCTTTTCCGGTGAAAGGGCGTGAAAGCGTTTGATCATGTCGCCGGAAACGGCCTTTGTCTGCCAGATCCGGGTCAGCAGGTGCGGCGCCGGGCATTCGGCAACCTCGGCCAGAGAGAAGGGATATAGGTGGCACAGCGCCACGCGGCCCGCGAGGGTCTCCCGGATGTTCTTCATCAGGAGCAATTGGGAAGAGCCCGTCAGCACGAACAGAGGGGCGGCTTGATCACCACGTCTTCTCTGCCCATCAGTGACAAACTTCAGGGGATCGAAGAGCCCCGGGATCTTCTGGACCTCGTCGAGGATGACCAGCGGCGCCGTCAGGCCCTCCAGAATCGACACAGCCGCTTTCTGGAAACGATTCCGCTCGTCGGGATCGTCAAAAGAGATGTAGGCGTAGGACACGTCCAGCTCCGGAGGCAGTTGGCGTTCGCAGAAGGTCGTCTTGCCGACCTGGCGGGAGCCCGTCAGGACCAGCATACGGTCCTGGCGGAGCCGGGAGAGCAGCAGCGGAGCGATATGACGTTTGAGGTAATCCATAGCCCCCTATTTATCATTCTCTATGCAATAATACAATGTATATTTGCAATGACAATGAAGGATGGCTGTCTCTGCCTTCAGCGCCTCCCCGGCGCGGGGCGCAATGGCTACGACCGCATGAATCGGATCGGGATCGACGAATCCGAGCAGCAGGCAATCCGGAAGCGGCCGTCCATGTTCCGGGTAATCCTCAATCATAAACAAGGACGGCCGGAATGAAGGTCAAAAGGTGCGCTGGTTCGAGGTGACTAAATCCGTACGGCTCCTGCGTCATGTTCGCGGCGAGAAGAGGCGTACAAACCGAACTGAACCGTGAAATCCGTTGCCCCGACAACCGGCCGGATATTTCGGCGCACCTTTTCCATACTCACAATACAGTACCGGGCCATCGTCTTGAGGGTACGGGAAAGGTTGCTGCTGCTCCGCCCCCCTCACCGAATAGGTACCAGTCCGGCAAGGCCCAAATCCGGGGGCGGATTTTCACGAACTCCCGACCTGGGCGGACGACCAGGCCCAAGGGAATGAATGCCCGTTCCTTCATATTTAAGTCGGCAGGAATTCCCACCACCTACCTTTTCATCATGCCCTGGAACGGGGACTTGACAATCCGAAAATGATGACGATGATAGCACCGCACAAACCGTTTGATTTGGAAATCATCTGAATCAATCAAATCATATAGATTGGGAGGCATCATGGAAGGAAAAAAGGAAACCCATCAATTCAAGACCGAAGTCCAGCAACTCATGAACATCATTATCCACTCTCTCTATTCCCACCGGGAAATCTTCCTGCGGGAACTCATCTCCAACGCATCGGACGCCATCGACAAGCTCCGTTTCAAGGCACAGACGGAACCCGAACTTCTGGGTGACGATCCGGAGCTGAAGATCCGGATCACGGCGGACAAAAAGAAGAGAACCCTGGAGATCGCCGATAACGGCATCGGCATGACCTATGATGAAGTCGTGGAGAATATCGGGACCATCGCCAAGAGCGGGACCGCGGGATTTCTGGAGAGCATGGGCGCCGCAGGCAAGCAGGGCGGTGTGACGCCGGAGCTGATCGGCCAGTTTGGCGTGGGCTTCTACAGTGCCTTCATCGTCGCCGACAAGGTGACCCTGATCACCCGGGCCGCAGGCAGCGAAAGCGCCACGAAGTGGGAATCCAGCGGGGACGGCTCCTACACCATCGAAGCCGTGGGCAAGAAAACCCGGGGTACGACCATCCTGCTGAAACTGAAAAAGGCGGAAAAGGACGAGGCGGATTTCACCGAGGAATGGACCATCCGCGGCATCGTGAAGAAGCATTCCGATTTCGTTGCCTATCCCATCGTCATGGACGTGGAGAAAACAGAGCCCGTTCTGGACAAGGACGGCAAACCGGAGAAGGACAAAACGGAGAAGGTGATCCGGGAAGAGACCCTCAACTCCATGAAGGCGATCTGGACCCAGAACAAGAAAGAGGTCACCGACGAGGAGTACAGCGAATTCTACAGTCACATCAGCCACGACTGGAATCCCCCCCTCACCCATCTCCACCTGAAACTCGAAGGGGCAACGGAATACAGCGCCCTGCTGTACATCCCCTCGAAGGCCCCCTTTGATCTCTTCTCCCAGGAGCAGAAACACGGGATTCAGCTCTATTCCAAGCGTGTCTTCATCATGGAGAACTGCAAGGAGCTCATGCCCCGGTATCTGGCCTTCGTCAAGGGCGTCGTCGATGCGCCCGATCTCAATCTGAACATCAGCCGCGAGATCCTCCAGCAGGACGCCCTCGTCCGGAACATCAAGAAGAACCTGGTCAAGAAGATCCTGGATCTTCTGGCGGAGATGGAGCAGGAAAAATACGAGACCTTCTACGGGGAATTCGGCCCGATTTTCAAGGCCGGGATTTCCGAGGACTTCGACAACAAGGACAGGATCGCTACGCTTTTGCGCTACAAGACGACCCACTCGGACGGGAAGTACTCGTCCCTTAAGGACTATGTCGGCCGGATGAAGCCGGACCAGAAGGAGATCTACTACATCACGGGCGACAATCTGACCGCGCTCCTGAACAGCCCCCACCTGGAGCGGTTGAAGGAAAAGGATCTGGAAGTCCTCCTCATGACCGATCCCATCGACGAATGGGTGATCCGGGATCTCCACGAATTCGAGAAAAAGACCTTCCGGAGCGCCGAAAAGGGGGATCTCGATCTGGAGAAGGTGGACGACACGAAAAAAGAGGAATACGCCGCCCTCTTCGATTTCATCAAGACCCGCCTGGAGGAGAAGGTCAAGGAGGTCAAGCCCTCCACCCACCTGAAGGATTCCGTGGCCTGCCTTTCGGGAGAGGCGTACGACATGAGCGCCTATCTGGAGAAGATCCTCAAGGCGAGCGGACAGGATGTCCCGAAGACCAAACGGGTCCTGGAGCTCAACATGGACCATCCCCTCCTGGCCAAAATCAAGGCGGTCTACGAAAAGGACAAGGAGGCCGCGGCCCTGAAAGACTACACGGACCTGCTCTTCGACATGGCGGTCATTGCGGAAGGGGGAAAGCTGGAGAATCCCTCCCGATTCAGCAAATTGCTGGGTGACCTGATGGTCGGCGCCCTCGAAGGTTGATCCCACGACGACGCCTGACTTTAGAGAACCATAGAGGAACGGCGCCCCTCGGCCGGAAGGGAGGCAATGAATGAGGCCATTGATGCGGATAGTAGCGCTGGCGATGATCCTGGTGGCCGGGGCGCTGGTGTGGTCGCTGGCTTATGAGAAGTATCACCAGATTGCCAAGCCGGAGCAATATCAGCTCGTTTCCAAGGACGGCAAGCGCTTCTGGTTTCTCGACACCGGGGCCATCAAACTGAAGACTGAGGATGATTCGGGGATCAAGTACCTGGAGGTGTACGCCAAGGTTACCTATACCTTCACCAAGGACTACGATATAAACCATTACTGGATGCAGACCGCCAACCGGCAGTGGCAACCCATCGCTGCCATGGGTTGCGACAAGGAAGGCAACGTCATCGAGCATTGAAACCTCAAAGAATTCGGGTCCTCGTGGAGGGCCTTCAAACCCGGTTCGCCGGAGGAAAAGATTTACGAGGCGGCCCTGGCCGCCGCCAAGACGAAAAAGATTCTTCCCTGACGCAAAAAGCGTTGATCAAGGCTCTCTATGAAAAGGACAAGGATGCCGCGGCCCTGAAAGACTACACGGACCTGCTCTTCGACATGGCGGTCATTGCGGAAGGGGGAAAGCTGGAGAACCCCTCCCGGTTCAGCAAATTGCTGGGTGACCTGATGGTCGGCGCCCTCGACGGTTGACCGCACGACGGCGCCGTGAAGCTGTCGACGGCGTCGTCGATCCTTTCCCATTGGCTCAAGTCTCGGAGAGGGTCGCTTGGGCTACTGGTTCTAAGTGATTAAATCCGAACTGCGCCCGCGTCATCTTCGCGGCGGGAAGAGGCGTACAAACCGAACTGAACCGTGAAATCCGTTGCCTCGACAACCGGCCGGATATTTCGGCGCACCTTTTCCATCCTCACGATACCGTACCGGGCCATCGTCTTCAGGGTACGGGAAAGGTTGCTGCTGCTCCGTCCTGTCGCCGCTTCCAGCTCCTTGAGCGATTCGGGCTTACGATCCAGGATGGTCTTCAGGAGCAACTGGTTTTCGTTGCTGAGGACCTGCGCCATGGATTGCACCGATTCAAACCAGATATTGGGTTCATTGGGCCGTGGACGATATTCCCCGCGGGCGATGGCCAGGGATCGCTTCTTATGATCCTGATAGGGCATGATGCCGACGCGGAGCACTTTCCGATTCATTTTTCTTCCTTTCATAGAGATAATCCGCCGCGTCCCCGCAAGGCGCCGGAAGACATCCGCCCCATACCGGTCGTACCAGAGCAGCGTGTGCGCCTTTATTCAGGCAGGCAAACAACAAAACTTCTCTCTTGACAATGACGCCATGATTTGGCACCATTCAGCCATGACGCGCAAGCACCGCAAAACCCTTGAACTGATCTTTGCGCATCCCCCCGGCGCAAAGGTAAAATGGCGCGATATTGAATCGTTGTTCCGCGAGTTGGGGGCGGAGGTGACGGAACGGGAAGGATCGCGTGTCGGCGTCCGGCTGTTTGGAGAGCGAACGGTGTTTCATCGTCCCCACCCGTCGCCCGATGCCGACAAGGGAGCAGTAGCGAGTATTCGCAAATGGTTTGAAAAGAATGGAGTGAAGTGATGAAGAACGTTATGGAGATCAACGGCGTAAAGGCTGTTATCGCCTTCGACCCTGAGATCAATATGTTCCGGGGTGAGTTTGTGGGGTTGAACGGCGGCGCCGATTTTTACTCAACCGATATCGATGGATTGCGCCGTGAAGGGGAAACTTCCTTGAAGGTCTTTCTTGATATGTGCGTCGAGGAAGGGGTTTCCCCCTACCGGAAAACATCCGGCAGATTAAATCTTCGCCTTTCCCAGGAGTTGTACGACAAGGCGGCAACTTTGGCCAAGGCGTCGGGAAAGAGTGTGAACGCCTGGATTGCGGATGTTATCCGTCATACCGATGACGTCCTCACCCATTAGTTAGTTCGCTTTCTCGGGTTCCCACGATAGGTATGCTAAAAGATATGGAATGGTTCCGAAGGAAAAGGGGTCAGTTGACCGGCAGTTCACAATATGTGGATGAGATAGAAAAGAAAATTGAAAGACGGTGGAATTTCGGGGGCAAGGAAGACCGAGAAAATCAAAAAAATAAATCTAGCCCTTTTTTTACTTGGACGAAGCCATCACCCGGGTGGTGAAAAACAAGAAAAAACCGACTTGAAAATGATCGGAGCCATCGGTAGAATCATAATGACATCGTATAGATAAGTCGTATCAGTGCACCGATATGGCTTCGAGATAGGGGCGTTTTCGGGATGTGACCGACCTGCCGGACGGCGGTCGACGGCGCGGCGATAACATCGTCCGCGTGGTACGGATGAACTGATTTGCAGAGCATCCTACAGTGAAACTGGAGCGGCTTTAAGTATGTTGCCTATGGGGAAAATGGTTCATAAGGAGGTCATTGGATGAAAAGGCGATTTTGCTTGGCTGTTTTGGTGACGGTGTTGGTGCTGATGGGTGGAGAGTCTTATGCTCAAGAATGTCAAAGGATGGGGGAAGGAGATTGTAAGCCAAGTTCTCAGCCAGGTGTTTGTTACCGATGGGAATGTCAGCAGACAGGGGCTCTGATCTATGCACAGGCTCAGTGTCCTGAAGAGAAGCTGATCCAGGATGTTGAGGAATGTGCATTGGCTGTTCAGTTGAATTTTAACTTTAATGCATACGTCTCTCCGGATTGCAAAGTTCACGTTAAGGGAGATCCTCGCCAAAAAAACAGGTCTTACTTTGAATTCGACAGGTGCATGAGCAAAAAGGGTCAACCCATAAAGAGTTGGGAACGGGAGTAATCAGTATTGGAGAAAACTACTCCCCCTGTATTGGGGATATGGATTGAGAGAACTGACGATTGGTTTGCTGTAGGTAAATAGATGTCAATATCTAAAGCCGTGTCTGTTGCGTTGATTGTCATGAACATAAAGTCCCATTCTTTTGATCTTGTGCGAAGGAGTCAAATGAATATTCGTTGGAGTTGCGTGCAACGTTACAGCTAATGCTTTATAATCCACAAAATTATCCGGAGGAGGAGACAGCATGAAATTTTTCAAAATCATTTTCGGATTTGTCATCTGTATAATCCTGTCTTCCTGTGCAAATATTACGACAACTGCGACACCGCATATCCGTGTTACGGGCGGCGATACAGCGATGGAGTTAACGGAGTCGCCGCTTGTCAGTGTGCGGGCGGCGCTGTCGCCTGATGGGAAATATCTTTTAACCGGAGGATTGAAGGAGAACGGGTTCAGGCTCTGGGATTTGTCCAGAGGCGCACAGATCAGACAATTCAGGACTGAGGGTACAGGTACGGTGGTGCCCTGGACTCAACACACCTATGGCACCGTTCAAGTCGGCATGCCCGTAGCATTTTCTCCGGACGGAAAATATTGTGTATCAGGAGGCAGGGAACTTAAATTCTGGGATGTCTCCTCCGGTAAAGAAATACGTACGATCAGTGATATGAATTCCCGGCTGCTGTCGGTTTCTTCCGATGGGATGAAGGTTCTATCTGTAGGAACGAAACCCAGAGAGTCGCCGATGGCCTTTTACGACATCACCACAGGAAACTTGATAAGGGAATTTACACAAACGGGAGATGTTCTGAGCGTGGCTTTATCCCCTGACGGCAGGTATGCCTTAACCGGACAGGGTGGTGCACCTTCAGCACCCGGTGGTCCGCGAAGTCGTTCGGGTGGTGATACGGGGGGTAGGAACCTGATGGTTTTAAGGAATGTCTCAACGGGAAGAGCTGCGAGAAATTTTTCCTGGGACAAGGAGCGCTCTGTTGTAAAACCGGAGGTCGGTTCGGTGGCTTTCTCCCCGGACGGCAGATATGCCCTTGCAGGGGATAATGGCGGGTACCTCGAACTGTGGGACATTCTTTCTGGAACAGAATTAATGAGGTTCAAGGGGCATGAAGCTACGGCCTCTCATTATCATCCGGGAGTCGGGTATGTTTCTTTTTCCCGGGATGGCAGATACATCATTTCGGGTGGCGTCGCAGATGGTCTCATTAAACTGTGGGATGCGTCTTCCGGTTCTCAGATCAAAACTCTTGTCTATCAGCGTGAAGGAAACGTCGGCATTTCGTATGCTGCCATTTCATGTGATGGCAAATGTGTAGTTGCAATGGGGGCTGATGCCTCAGTCAGAATTTTTGACTTCGCAACCGGAGCGGAAATCGCAATGATGGCTGGATTTGAAGGGGGCGAATGGCTTGTTATCACATCTGAAGGGTATTACAATGCTTCTGAAAAAGGGGCACAGTACTTGAAAGTAAAATTCGGAGGCAAAGATTATAGTGTTGATCAGTTCTACGATGTGTTTTACCGTCCTGATATTGTAGCAGCTAAACTGGGGGGCCAAGACATAAGTGGACTTATTTCAATTTCAATGAAAGATGCCAGCGTCAATCCCCCGCCCCTGGTAAATATTACTACCCCTCAGGCAGCAAACACCCAGAAGGTCAAGGTTTGCTATACGGTAAAGAGTACCGGTGGAGGCATTGGGGAGGTCAGGCTCTTTCACAACGGGAAACTTATCCAGTCCGATGGCTATTATAGAGAGATTGTTCGATCCACCGTTGACAAGACGCAACTGGCAGCACTAAACAGCAAAGCCATCTATGCAGATATGCGGAGCGTATCGGTGATAGGAACTGCCGACAACATTCCGATATCCACCAAACTCAAGGGAGACGTCTTAGAGGACTGCAAAGAAATCGACGCCGTTCCCGGAGATAACGAAGTAAGCATTGCTGCCTTTAATAGCAGCAACACCGTCCAGAGTTACATGAAGACGGTCAGTTTTAATTCACAGCTCAAACAGGAAGAATCCCATCTCTATATCCTTGCCGTTGGTATTGACCAGTACAAGGATGCGAACGTCAACCTGAAATATGCCGTAAAGGATGCAAAAGACCTGGAAGAAAAACTCAAAGTTCAGTCAGCCACCTTATATAAACCCGAGAACATACACTATTTACTCTTGACAGAAAGAGAAGCAACCAAGACAAACATCGTCAACAAGGTTAATGAACTTTCAAATACAATCAAACCCGAGGACAGCTTTATCCTTTTCGTGGCGGGTCACGGAGTGCTCTTGCAAAATCAGTACTACATGCTCACCCATGACTATGACGGCATGGTGAACGATAATAGCATGATCAGCTCCAATGAAATTGTCGAAATGTCCAAAAAGATTAAATCCCTTAGCCAGTTATTCATCTTTGACACCTGCCATGCAGGCGGAGTGGACTATATCGTCAGCGGCCTTTACGATGCCCGGATGTCTGTATTAGCCAAAAAGATGGGGCTTCATATTTATGCGTCGGCCAATGACAAACAGGCGGCGATGGACGGGTATAAGGGAAATGGTCTTTTCACCCATGTTTTGCTGGATGGTTTGAACAACAATAAGGAAGCCGACAAGAATAAAGATGGGAAGGTAACCGTTGTTGGCCTTGGTGAGTATTCAAAGAAGATGACCGCGAATATATCAAAAGAAATCGGTCACAGCCAAACACCCCTGATAATCAATTTTGGTAAGGACAGCCCGATATATAAATTGCAGTGAAGATTTCAATTGAAAATCTGTGCCCGCCTTAGCACGGCGCTTATGAAGCTTTGTATCAAGTTATGTTCTGGAAACCTTTAAAACGGCGTCATACAAGACAATTTCCCCGGAAGGCAGAGGGGAGAATGGCGACTCCATCAATGTTTTCGGAAAGCCATCGCAAGGTTGGTTATTCCTACCACAACATGCTCATGCGGGAGCTACCTGTTATGACGTATAGCTTCCTGAACTGCGCAATTTGCCAGAGTCAGAAAATAGTCTCGATTCCCTTTGATAATGATCATCTTACGCCGAATCTTTTTATTAAGAAAAATTTGACACACAATAACCTTTCCCTTATATTATCCGGACGAGGAAGTGAATTTTACAAAAAAACAGAGAGGAGATAACGATATGAAATCAAGGACTATATTTGAATAAGTGTCGTTACTCATTGCAGGCCTATTCTTGTTGTTCGCTTTTTCTGCCTGTGGAGGAGGTTCGGCTATTAAGTCTGATGCGGGTCTGCCTGCGGAAACGCCGTTGGCAAAGAAATATGACAAGATCGTGTTTATAAAGTTTCAGGTTGATCCAAAAATTGAAGCAGATTATCCAGGAGTAGTTGCCGACTGTGAAAATGCCGCAATCACAGCTATAAAATCAAAGAATATCTTTGATTTGGTTGAAACAGAAAAAGCGGGTACAAAGTATACTGACGCTCTCATAGTAAAGACGACGATTACCAGTCTTAGAATCGTGAGCGGTTCTGCCCGCTTCTGGTTCGGTGCAGCGGCTGGCGGGTCTGACATGAGCTTACTGATGGAATTAATAGATGCATCCACTGGAAATGTAGTTCGGGAAAAGGCGCTTTCAACCGGCAACAATCCCTTTGCTGCCGTAATGACCGGTGGTGGCACCGATCGATCCCTGTCATCCGATTTGGGCAAGATAATAGCTGAATATATTAATTTGATCCAACCGAAATAATTTATGATCAAGACAATTTTTGTTTTTCTATTGACTTTGGCTCTTCTTCTCACATCGACTGTGAGTGCTCAAACGTCAAAAGTGGAGTTACGTCTGAAAGCATTGGAAGAAAGAGTAACCGCTCTCGAGTCGGCACTGAAGAAAAAGACAACTCCAGAGAGGACTTCCAATGCTGGTCCCAGAGAGATCAAAAGGGAAGGTCGTTTTATTGCCAATAATAACGGGACGGTCCTGGATACGGGAACAGGTCTGATGTGGGCGGCGAAAGACAACGGTGACAATATCAGCTGGGCGGCAGCCAAATCCTATTGCGAGAATTATCGCGAGGGCGGTTATACGAACTGGCGGATGCCAACGCAGGAAGAACTTGGGCGGCTGTATGATAAGTCTGAAACTTATCGTACAGCATGTGGATATGATGTTCATTTAACAAAATTGATTAGTCTTACTTGTACTGCTCCCTGGGCCTCAGAAACAAACGGTTCCGAGGCTGCCTACTTCTCTTTCGAAGATGGTGGCCGGCGCTGGTATTCCCAGTCGGACATTAACGACGCCCGGGCGCTCCCGGTGCGTTCTGTCAAATAGGTTACTTAGAGCCTATCCGTAAATAACGTTTTTCGTGTACTAACCGCTTATATTCAGGGCTAATTATTTTATTTACGGATAGGCTCTTAATCATTTTCTTTCCGGAGACAGGTTGCTTGGTAGCGATCACCCTCTCGCGTGGCTGGCCCGTGGGTTAATCGGTTATTTGCTCCTTCCTGAACTCAACAGGAGGTCAAATTTCATTTATGTGGTAGATTACGAATGTTAAATGCGGTAGATACGTGCCACATATACAGGACAGATTGCTCATGCTCCGGCTGAACTTCATGTTAGCCATAAGATAAATAACCTGTGAGAATAAGGAGTTAAAATGATCATAAGGGATGAAACAAGTTCAGATATTGAAGCAATATCGAAAGTGACCATTGCCGCCTTCAAGAATCTTGCAATTAGTAATCATACAGAACAATTCATAATAAATGCATTACGTGAGGCCAATGCTCTGACTATTTCGCTGGTCGCGGAGATTGATGGACAGGTGGTAGGCCATATTGCTTTTTCGCCAGTAACAATATCTGACAGTGCAATAGGCTGGTACGGTCTCGGCCCGGTTTCTGTATTGCCGGAGTATCAAAAAAAAGGAATCGGTAAATCCCTTATCAGTGAAGGGTTGTCTTTACTTAAAAAATTGGGCTGCCAAGGTTGCGTTCTTGTGGGTCATCCGAACTACTATAAGCGGTTAGGTTTCCAGAACTTCCCAGAACTGGTTTGCGAAGGAGTTCCTCAAGAAGTTTTCTTTGCCTTGCCGTTTACCGAAAAGGTTCCAAAAGGCATAGTTGTGTTTCATGAAGGGTTCTTGGCAAAGGGCTAACAAGACAATCCAGCCGATCGCTACGCTCCGGATGATTTTTTCGTTACTCTCTTTCGATCCATAATTCTCAGTATTGCTGAATGAATCATGCTGAGTAGTTGTAGGTGGAAGTCTGTCAAGTCTCAATTCAACAGATTATCAAATCAAAAGTACGCATGAACGTTACGAGGTCGCCAACCTTACGGACGGCAACGCTTCGGCCAGCCTGCGATAGGCCTCCCGGGTGACCGTGCGTTTTTCTGTCACTAATATCCGCCAGATCTCCGCTTCGTTCTCCCGGGCGCGCCGCCAGACCTGCTCGATGTCGCGCCGCGGGGAGAGGCGCCGTTTCCCGGGGCGGGGTTCAGCGGGTTCCCGCCGCGTCCCCGCAAGGCGCCGGAAGACATCCGCCCCGTACCGGTCGTACCAGAGCAGCGTGTGCGCCGTGGAGAGCGAACCGGCCCAGGGATACCGGTGCAGCCACCAGGACCGCGCGAGCCTGTCGACGGCGTCGTCGATCCTTTCCCGGTCGGCCGGGGTCTTCCCGGGGGCCGATTCCTCGTAAAACAGCGTCGTCGAAAATTCATCGCCCGCCGCATGCCACGTTTCCCGGATGCCGTACTCTTGGGGATGCTGCGCCACGCGCGCCCCGGCGACGAGGGCAAACTCGCCGCAGATGAACAGGGCGATGCTCTCGCGCAGCCCTTCGATGAAGTGGGCAATCATCAGCGCCTCCCGGCCGGTTTCCGTCGGAAAATCGGTGAAGCACATCACCTCCGCGGCGATTCCGGCGGCGGCAAGATTCTTCACGGCCCGGGCCGCATCCCGGACCGACAGCCCCTTGTGGATCAGTTGCAGCACCCGCGGGGCGGCCGATTCCACGCCAAGGGCGATGCCGAGCGCCCCGCCTTCCGCGAGAGCCCGGCAGCATTCCGCATCCAGGGCCGGCTCCGGGCGCATGTCCGTCGCCCACCGGACGGGGGGCTCTCCCCCCGGGGAGGGGCTGAGGGCCGATTTCAGCGCCTCCGCCAGACGGCGCGCCGTTTTGGGCGACAGCGAATCCTGGGACAGGTGGAACAGCCGGCATCCGTACCGGTCCGCCAGGAGGCGGATATGCCCCGCGGCTTGTTCGACGGGGCGCTCCCGGTAGCGGGCGGTGCCGCACTCGGCCAGGCCGTAATGGCAAAAGGCGCATTTGCCCCAATAGCACCCGCGGGTCGGATCATACGGCAGCACCGGCGCGGGCGAGAAATATTTTTCCAGCGGCAGTCCATCAAAATCGGGGGCCGGCAGCGCGCCGAGATCCATCGTCTTTGTCCCCTCGATGATCCCCGCCGGGCCCTCTCCCCGTTCCACCGCCCGGACCAGCTCCAGGAGGGCCGATTCCCCTTCGTAAAGGACCGCCGAATGGAATGGTTTCAGCGCCCGGGTCAGGAACGCTCCCTTGAGGCGAAGCAGGATCTGCGTGATGGCGGGGCCGCCGACGGCGACATGCACGCCGGGCAGGAGGCGGCGGATCATGAAGGCCAGGGCATAGGCGGGCTGGACCTGGCCGGGAAAGGCGACGGAAAGGCCGACGAGTCCCACCCGCTCCGCCGCGAGGCGCGCGCACAGCTCCTGAAAGTATTCGTGGAAGGGGTCCCTTTCGGGGCGGGCGTCCTCCTCGATCTCGCGGATCGTCAGCAGCGAAAAGGGGGTGCGGTACGCCGTAAAATCGAGGGACAGCGGCGCATGGGCCGCGCTCACCAGCCGGAGAGCGCTTTCCACCGCGGCAATCGCCGCTTCATACTGGGGCGGATCGAAAAAGCGCTCCCCCGACCGGTCCCGGAGGACGGCGACGGCGTCATCGATGCCGCCGGGGGCATTCCGGGCATCCTCCCGCGCCTCCCACAACGCCGCGCCGGCGATCTGTTCGGCGTGGTTCAGGGCGGATTTGCGTTTCAGCTTCGACCATCGCTCTTCAACACGGCCGGCCAGGACGGTCAGGGCCTCACGGCAAAGGAGGCGGCTATAGGCCTCGACATTCGCATCGATCGGCCAAACCTCCACTCCATGCGCCCGCAGGTAGCCCGTCAGCGTCGGAAGCGAGAGATACGGCGCCGTGGGATCGCAGGTCGGCGGGTAGATCAGGGCAATTTTCATCATGAGGATCCGGGTTTCCCAACCAATCGGGGCGCTTCGGTGCGGTATGTCCAAAATTCCCCCGAAAAGCCAGTCGGACACGCCGTTATCACTGAAATCGACAAAATTTTTAATTCGATACGATTAATAACTTGACCAATCTGTTTTGTTGATTTATTTTTCCATGCCATCTTCCCGGGAAGAGCGAATTACGCATATTAATGAATTTGCATCGTCATTAACATTATCCGACCTGGTGCGCCGGCAACTGGAGCACACCAGTCAAAGAAGGAAATAATGATGGTCGAAAATATCGTGCCCCAATCGGCCGGGTCATTATCGGTGGCTATCTTAGCCCTGATGATGGTCATTATACAGGTTACATTTTTTTTCCGAAAGACCAAATGCGTTTGGTATGGATGGGGCGCAGCCATCTCTTTCTCCGGTTTGCTTTATGCGATCGGCATTTTTCTGGAGTACAATACACCTCCGGGCTCTCTGAATCGATTTGCCGGCTTGCTGGAATTTACGGCCATTATTTGTCTGGTTCATTGTTTTTATGGATTTACATTCTCTTCTCTGGAAATGGAGAGTAAACTTTATCATGTCCTGGCAGGAATCTTCCACAGCCTGATTCTCGTCCTTTTGTGGTCCAGCAACTATATCGTAGCCGACAGATTTGTCACCCGAAACTTCTTCGGATTGGCCAAGCCCTATCTTGAGCCGGATCTGGGACCGCTCGGACCCCTGTTTATGCTTTATGCCGCTCTGGCCGGCATCACTGCAACAATCATATGGCTCAGGCACAAAGGTACCGATTCCAGATACAGGACGCCCTATCTAACAGGTATGGTATTCTGGATTGCGCTGGGCATTCATGACGGACTGGCCGCCCTGGGGATGCCGACTGTCCAATATGTGATGGAATATGGGTTTTTCGGATATTCCATGATCGTCCTCTGGATCGTCTTTGATAACTATGTTGATATATCGGCGGAAGATAAATACCGGGTCATTACCGAATTTGCCAATGACGGTATTTTGGTGATTCAAGACGGTAAGGCGGCCTTCGCCAATCCGGCCTGCAGTGCCTTGGTCGGTCGTTCTGTGATAGATTCGGCAGCCAAGGATTTCCTCGATGATGTCGCACCGGAAAACAGGTCAAAACTCATGCAGTATTGCAATGGGTTACTGCATACTACCGCCCTGTCTGAATCACTGGTGATGCGTATCAGAAAATCGGCCCTTGAAGAGAGAATCGTTGAAATTCGGGCAAGTGTTATTTGCTATAGAAACAAACCGGCCATTCTGGCCATCATGCGTGATATAACGGAACGAATCCGCGAAGAGGAGGCCCGGAGAGAAAATGAGGCAAAACTGACCCGATTGAAAAAGATGGAATCCCTGGGACTGCTGGCCGGTGGCGTAGCCCATGATTTGAATAATGTTCTTTCCGGGATTGCCAGCTATCCGCAACTGATTCTGCTGCAACTGCCCGAAGACAGCAAGCTTCGAAAATCGATTGAAACCATACAAAAATCCGGACAAAGGGCGGCAGACATTGTTCAGGATTTATTAACCGTGGCCAGAGGTGTGGTTATTCCCAAAGAACCGCTGAATCTGAACGATGTCATCAGCGAGTATTTAATATCTCCCGAATATGACAAACTCTTACAGTATCACCCGGCGGTTACGGTCAAAGTCGAGTTGGATCCCCAGTTATTAAATATAAGTGGATCCTCCGTTCATATCAGCAAGATTGTGATGAATCTTGTATCCAATGCCTCCGAGGCAATTGACGGTACCGGCAATGTTGTCTTATCAACGATGAATCGCTATATCGACCGACCGCTGAAGGGCTATGATAGGATCAACATCGGCGAATATGCTGTCCTGGCGGTAGCGGACAATGGGTCGGGTATATCAGCGGACAATCTTCAACGGATTTTTGAACCCTTCTATACAAAAAAAGTGATGGGCCGAAGCGGTACCGGTTTGGGACTGACGGTTGTCTGGAATGTCGTACAGGACCACGACGGCTACATCGATGTGGTAAGCGACGGTAGAGGCTCAAAATTTGAACTGTATTTCCCGGTAACAAGAGAGTCTGTCAAGAACAAGAAATTCCCTATTCCCATCGATGATTTATACGGCCGCGGCGAGACGATTCTGGTCATAGATGATGTGAAAAGCCAGAGAGAAATCTCCTGTGAGCTGCTGGAGGCGCTACAGTATAAAGCAACGTCTGTTTCCGGAGGCGAGGAGGCTGTCAATTATTTGAAGGAACAGAGCGTCGATTTGTTGTTGCTCGATATGATCATGGACCCGGGGATAAACGGACGTGAAACGTACGAGAGAATCAAAAAGATTCATCCTCACCAAAAAGCCATTATCGTCAGTGGTTTTGCAGAAACGGAACAGGTGAAAGAAACCCTGAAATTGGGAGCAAGCCGATATTTAAAAAAACCGTTAATCCTGGAAGAACTGGGATTGGCGCTGAAGGAAGAATTGTAAAAACTCAGTTTCCATCAAACCGCTTGCACCTCAAGCCGGCGCAAACCCGGCGCCGCAAACCGTTTCTACTGCTGCAACGAGGCCCGGAACGTCAGGTAGTCCCGGGCGGACTGCTGCGGATTTTCGAACATCGGGGTGTGACCCGTTTTCGGCATGAGAATGACCCGGGAGCGCGGCATCAACCGGTTGAGGATTTTTGCCGATTCCGGATGGAGGACTCGATCCTCGCCGCCCCACACAATCAAGGCAGGCACGGTCAATCCGGTCACCCGCGGTTCGACGGAGTCGGCCGTGATTTCCCGGAAGATACGCTCCTCCAGGGTGTAGTTCGCGATGCGTTCTCTTGCCAGCACGTTGAGGATCGGACGAGGGGCAAAGGGCGGTTTGCTCATGACCCATTGCATGAGCGTCGCGAAATCCTCTTCGGTCTTGACCATCAGCGGGTTTTTCCCCGTCGTTTCAATGGCCGTGCGCACCATGCCCTTGGGAGCGCTCCACACCCCGCTGGGATCGAGCAGCCAGAGGCTCTTCACGTCCCCGGGGTAGAGGGCCGCATATGTCATCGCGATGTGGCCGCCCATCGAATTGCCGCCGATATGCAGACCCGTCAGCCCCAGGGCGTGTGCGAAGCTCCGGAGCCGTCTGGCCTGCGCCGGCGGAGAATAATCGGCGTCCGCCGGGTGGGACGACTCGCCGAAGCCGATGTGGTCGGGAATGATCACCCGGTAGTGCTTCGTCAGAAATCCCGCAACGAGGATGAAGTTGTCCTTGTTCGCTCCGAAACCGTGCAAAAGCATGAGCGGGGCGCCCTGGCCACCCTCCAGATAGACATAACGCAGGCCATCGGGGAGTCGAATCTCTTTCCGGTCCAGTCCCGCCTGCGCCCGCATCGCATTGACCAGGAGGTGCACGGCGCTCTCGGGTGCGAGGTACACGAATCCTACCGCCGCAATAACGATCAGAACCGCGATGGCCAGAATGATCTTTGCGATGCGCATATGCCCCTCCCTGCTTAACCGGCTGGCTTCATCTGGACCGGTTGATTGAATCCGCCCGCGAGCGCATACCCCGCGGCTTGCCGCGGGGTATGCGAGCAGAAACGATATGGTTTGTTCCTCTTAAGGATCGAAGATTCTCCGCAGCTTGCTGCGGAGAGCTTCAATTGTTGGCGGCGCCAGTCCATCAGGCGTCCTGGTTTCCGGAGAGATACTCAGCGTCCAACTTATCCTTTTCGCGGCCGGTCGATCGCTTGTTTTTGATAAGGTCTTCTTTGGATAAGAAAGGAATATTCAGACCTTCGACTTCTATGGTCTTTTTTGTTTCATACGCTTCCTGGAAGTCAACGCCATCAATGCAGGTGATGATATCGATGCGGCGGGGAGCGATGCCGCTCTGAAATGTCGGTAAGTGGAGAACCGAATTCGCCAAGCGATACATAGATTATTTTAGAGTTTTCCTGCGACGCATCGACCCATATGTCGAAGTCTCCCGTTGCGCGGGGATAACCATAAGCGCCCAAGGCATAGGCGTCGACAACGAGGAAGCGGACCTCATTGTCGAGTAAGATGTGTAACATGTCGCGGTAATCTTCGTTCAACATACTCAGCTCCTTTGAGCGACCACAGCTCTGCCGTCAACTCCCACATGAATGATACACACTCCGCCTCAGGAGCACGGACGAAGCTGTCATCCTCTTTGGAAATCTTTTTCAATGTTGTTTGGGTGCGAATCATCTTCATGTCTGCATTAGCCGCCTATTTTGTGAATACTGTGTATGTATTGGCCATGTTCAATAACCTCAGCCATACTATAGCATCTGCCGTTTCAATTGTCCATGCACCCAACGCATGAACTCAATGGCCCGCTGAATTTTGCGGGTCCGCCGGAGCGACTGGTTGGGTCATGGAGCTTTGCGCAGCTATGCACGGCACTCTCGGGTGCGAGGTAAACGAATCCTGCCGCTTAAATCACGATCAGAACCGCTATGGCCAGAATGATCTTTACGATGCGCATTTGCCCCTCCTTAAGCCATGCACCGGTAATGCCGGTCCGGCTATCATCGATACATTCCCTCTTTTCCCCTGTTCAAATCCAACGCCTGACTGAAGCCTTATAATCCAAATAATCGTCACCGAATTTGTCTGTCAGATATTTCTCTTCCGGTCTGACTGCAAAACGTTCAAGGAGGATAAAAAGTATGATCAGCGCGAATACAAGCCATATGGAACATTGCAAAACGGCAATTCCGCCAAGCAATAACAAAAGGGCAAGGTACAAAGGATTGCGGGAAAATCGGAAGGAACCCTCGCGAACGATTCTCACCGTAGGTTTTGCAGGGTCAAATGGGGTCTTGTTATTGATCAGCGCTTTAAAAGCGCTGATCGCGATGAAACTTGAAACAACAATTAGAAAACAACCAACAACCATTCGAAATGTCCATGCGCAACCGACAACCCGAAATGGAAATAAATACTCCAGAAAGACGCCGGCACCCAAACATGCGAAAAAAATAAGTGGGGGTGGTATTTTAACAGCCGCTCTGTCTTTTGAATTTATTCCCATGCTGATCCTCATTTGAGATCCAATGTGAAATCCAAGAGGCGCGGCAGCCTTATACCGCGACTCTCTTGAGCGCTTTGATACTTAAATCATCATCATATAAAGAGTAGCCGCCAACTGAATGATGGACACAAGCAGTGTCGCTGCGAGTATGCATTTTGAAATGGGTTGATCAAATTCTTTTCGCCCTTTCCTGAGAAAATACGCATGAATGACAAAAGCAAAAATACCACCGAGGCTTAATATTAATGAAAAAATGTTGCCTGATGAGGAATGCCTGGAAATGAATATTAATCCCCAGAGAATAAAAAGCAATAGCGGAAAATGGAGCAGCAGGAAGCCGGCAATGCCGCCTGGAAGTTTAAATAGTTCCCATTCTTTCCAGTAAGCGGAATCAATTTCATGATTGATTAATAGTACTGAATTGGCCAGATATAGCCACAATAACAAGTCAGCCATGACGGACTCCTCCAACGAAAAGGTAACCGGCACTGCGAGGCTTTATCGCGCAGCGGCCGTGTTGACCGCCTTGATAGCCCCTGTCAGCCGTTGCATCGTATTGGAACTGCTATGGCTGCATGAGTTTGCGCAGTTCCGAGGCGTCAAAGACCAGTTGAATTGCGCTGATCTTTCCGCTCGTTGTGGTGAAGAACTCGGAGGTTCGAATCACTCCGGCCGGGGTCACGGTGTCGCAGTCATACAATAAGGCGGCGCCGTCCTGGTCGAAGAAACTCTTGAGAAGCTTTACGCCTCGCAGCATGCCCTGGAACCGTTTCAGCGCGCCGATGAAATCATCGGCCTTGTGGAAGGTGTCGATGCTGCCTTTGAAGTCAAGATCATCTGCGAGGCAGCGGCGTGCCGTGACGAAGTCACCGGTGGTCCATGCGTTGTGATAAGTCTCGATCAATTGTCGCGCGATCATCTTCAACCTCCTTTTTTTGGACTGATATTTTCATGGTCGCTGATACTTCTCCAGTCTTTTCACATAACGCCGGGCAGACAGGTGCGCGGGTATGTTTTCCGTGTATCCTTGACCGGCCCGATGTCAGGTGAAAATACCACAATTACGGATGAGGTCTGACAACGCCGAATGTTCGGCCCAAAAACTCGCATATCTGGATAGTTCCTGAGATGTAGGCTTTTCCAGTCTCCTCGCTCTTTTTTGCTTCGGCCGGGAGGTCGGAAGCTCCGACAAGCACCAATACAGGACATCCCTGATTCGAAGCGCCGAGCAATTCAACAATTTCCCTGCGAGGTCTCTGAAACTCGATTCTCCGCACATCAAGCTGACTCTCAACTTGTGGCGCATACTTTAGAAAACCCTCTACCCCTGCGCAACCCGGACAAAAAAAGGGTCCTCCTTTTTCGTCATAAAAACCAGGCTTCAGCAAGAACAAAACATGTTTTAACATAACTTACCTCCTTAGAATTTAGCGCCTAACGGCGACCCTTTTCGATATTCAGGTAGATTCCATATCATTACAGGCTGCATGTGTTCAGTTCCGCTGGTTCCATAATCGTAATCTTGTTTCGCTTCAGATATTCCGGGAAACCGTATAGACGCTCGCCCCTGTACTCCATCACCACGGCATCGGCAGGGCAATTGTTCAGACAGCCGAAGCAGGCCAGACACTTATCCCGATCAACCGTTTGCTGGGAGGGATTGATGGCCTTGGTTGGGCATTTTCTCACGCAGGTTTGACAGCCGATACATTTTTGGGCATCCACCGTATGCTTGCTGATCGCCTTCTTGTTCAGCCAGACCAGAGGGAGCCAACTCAATCCCTCCCTCAACGATACTTCATATCCGACAGAAATGGTTTCGCCGAGGGTAATTCTTTCCATAACATCTGCAGTAAAACGGCGCACCTGATCAAACGTTGCCGCATTGGGCAGATGTTGCCCGGAAATCTGTTTGGGATTGCTCCAGTTGGGCGTTGGATACGAAGCAATATTCCTGAAGGTATCCCTTCCAACAGGGACCCCGCCTTTGTCCGCCAAAAGTTTGAGAATGTGGCTTGACGCGTTATGCTGATTGCCTTCGGGGCCGCCGAAGGAAACAAAGGCTGCCACCGGTGTCCCTTTGATGGAAGGAATCGTTTCCAGCCACTCGCCGACATTGGCGGGAGTATCATAGTAAAATACCGGCGTACCGACAATGATGAGATCGTAATTCGACAGCTGGTTTTTATCGAATTCCTGCATATCGAATGCATCTACCGCAAGACCTTTTCCTTTAAGAATGCAGCCGATATGCCTGGCATGTCTGCGCGTTTGGCCGGTCTGACTATACCATAAAACCAGCATCCTTTTCGGATTGCGCGTTTTTAAGTCAGGATAAGCTGCCCGGCTTTCACGCGTCAGAGAAACCGGGAGGCACAGAGCGCCGCCGATAACAGCACTTTTCTTGATGAAGCCACGGCGTGTTTCCATATTGTATCCTTCGAAAAGCAATTGGTGTGGGGCCGGGGGGAAACCCCCGGCTACCCGATATCGAGTCATCCGTGATCGGCCGGCAGCGCTACCTTCAACTTCCCGGCGATGCCGACGACTTCTCGCCAGACCTCTGCTTCGATCGGTACCCCCGCTCGCAGCCGGCGCACCTTCTCGGCGCGGGCCCGCTCGCCCGGCAACCGGACCTCCGTCACGCCAGGGGCCTTGCGGCAAGACTTCACCTCTGCGAGATGGGCCTCGACGGCCTCTGTGAAGAGCTCGGGATCCGCGAAGGCGGATGGGTCGAGCGCGACAAAGAGATCCCCCTTGTCGTAGTGCCCCTCCCGGACCGCCTGTCCAAGCGGCTTGCCTACCTTCGCCCCCAGCATGGGGCCGGCGAGAACGCCCAGGAAGAGGCAAAGACCGAAGCCCTTGTGGCCGGCGAAGGGGGAAAGTGCCCCCTGGGCTGCCTGGCCGGGGTCCGTGGTGGGGTTCCCGTCCGGTCCGAGGGCCACCCCCGATGGAAGACGATCCCCGCGAGCCTTTGCCGTCAGGACCGAGCCGTAGGCGATCGCGCTTGTGGCAAAATCCAGAAGCAGAGGATCTTGCCCGTTGATGGGAATCGCGATGGCGAGCGGATTGGTTCCCAGCAGCCGCTCGGTGCCTCCAAGGGGGTGAACCAGCGGCTGGGTAACGCTGGTGATCATGCCGACACAGCCCGCCCGGGCGATCTGCTCCACGTAGTAGCCCGCCATGCAGATGTGGTCTCCGTTGACCACGCCCACCGCAGCGGTCCCCGCGTTCTTCGCCTTCCACGCGGCGAGGCGCGCACCGAAGAGTGCGCCCACGGGACCCAGCGATCGGTCCGCATCCACGAGGGCGCTCCCGGCACGCTCGGTCACGATTCGGGGCTGGGCGGCGGGATTGATCATCCCGGTCTGCAGACGCTGGATCATGGTCGGCAGGCGCAGCAGCCCGTGCGTGGGGTAGCCCCGGAGGTCTGCCTCCAGAAGAACATCGGCCGTAACGCAGGCGGCCTCCACCCCGCAGCCTGCCGCCGACAGCAACTGTTCCATCAATTGCCGGAGGACCGGCGCCGGAAACAGGATGGAAGGGCTATGTGTCATGGGGACGGACCTCCTTCTGCAAAAACATTGACACAAGAACTATCCGAAAGCAAGAGCTTGCCCCGGACTCGATCCGGGAGGGAAACCCGGGACCATTCATCTGAACGACTGGTATCCTTACAGGTTGCAGGTATTATTACTCCGGCAAGTAAACGTGTCACGACAGAACTCAGCGGCGGCTTGCAGCCGTCCGCTGGAGTGATAGGGTGGGCGGAAAACAGAGTAAGTAATTGAATCATACTGCCTTGGTTGTCTACTATTTCATAGGTGCAAGCTTCTGTGCCTCCGAGCAGGCTGTTCCGGGGTTTCTTTCAAACAACTTTAATACTATCGACACATTTTCCTCCCTTGTTTCTCCATTCGTCCTCAGATGCTTCAGCCAATTGGCCTCAAGTTCCTGCAGACTGATCCCGAACACGTCCTGCCATGGCCTATCCTTCTCCTGGGAGAGTCGTTGTAGCCGCTTTATCTTATTGATTCCATAAGTCTTAAATAAATAATTTCCGAAAGACCCCGTTTCGGCATATGCCTTGTGTTGTTTTGCTTTATCAAGAATCACAAGTTTGCCGTCCCCGTCGTCCTTCATGCCCCATGACTCATGATCAGGTCCCAATTCGTTTAGGGGGATGTATGATTTCGTTTCCAGAAGAGCCAATACCCATTCGTTACTGCTGAATCCACACATAGGAAAGGTTAACGGATTCCCGACTTGCGCTTCTGTAAGAATACCCATCATGTTGCGAATCAATTTATCCTTTTGGGGGAATACCGCGCTTGTAAGCTTGTGCGCCATCATTTGAGGCGATCCTTCAGATTTGAAGACTTGAACGATGCGTATACGTCCACCATCCTTTTTCCCCCAGTAAAAGACACTAGAATAGACATCCCTGCGTGGTACGTCGAAAACGACCCGTATCTTTTCCAATCGGTCTACTCCGGAATCGGCAGACCAGAATGCAAGAATGCGCCCCAACATCGCTTGCGCTTGATCGGCCAAGCTTTTCAGTTGATCATTCGACAATTTGCCGGTGGCATCGCTTACGATGAGGTGCTGGGTTTCTATGACTGCGCTCGATGCCTGTGATAATCCAGCTATCAATAGACCGGCTATAAAGATTGATACCACAATCACTCTTCTGATCATTGGTTTCTGTCCTCTCCCTGTTCCCTGCCGCCCAAGGAAAAAATCAGCAAGGAGGAGAAATGACATTAGTGCCGGTGTCAGATCCTTACGTTCCATGGCAATCATTCAAGCTTTGCGCCCCTCTCGGCCAATAGCGCCCTCAGCACCGACCGATGACAGTGTGCCTCATTCTCGCAGTAGCAGCCGACAGAAAAATTGCTCTGATGTGAAAGGATCGCCAACAAATCCAGTGTTCGGCTGATTTCCGGAGTTGCCATCTCGGCTCGGTATTTTTTAATGAAAGCGGCCCACTGGGCTGGCGTACTTGCCTCTTGCCCAAGCTTCATGGTTTCAGCGCTCGGAGCGAGATTTGGAAACCACACGTCGTACCAATTTTGCGATGCGAACTCGGACTTTGGCACCCCCCTTGGCGGACGACGCACCGTTCCAATGCGAGTGCCCTCGCCCTCGGTTCGCGCTGTGCCTAACCTGACGATGCTAACGGTCATGGCTTCCTCCTGTCAAAAACATTGATACAAGCATCAAGGCATTTCGATCTCTTTCATGCGTCGTTGAGCGGCGAAGGCGCTTGTGGAACAATGATGTAGTGGTGGGCCGTCCAAGCGGTGGTCGAAGTCGCGCCTGCTTCTTTGGAAATGGCTTGTTCTTTGGGATCCAATGGGCCTCGAAAGGAGAGGAGATAAATCCCGGGCTTCTCGACCTGTGCTGCGAAGGCAAGATGCTCCGTCGCGCCGGCTCTGATGATGGTCGAAGCGGGCGTTTCATTAGCGTCGCGAACCTTGCACGGGCACATTCCAATCTCGACTCCATGGAATGAGGGTACGCCATCAGGCGCAAATGACGCATGGCGAACGAAAAATGCTGGAGTCTGCCGATCCCATTCGATCCGCGTTTCGCGGCTTCCGGTGTTTGTCAAGCTGACATCTGCAAGGATGCAATACCCGGATCCATCGGGTTGGCGGAAGGTCGCTGCCGAAATATCCACGCGGACCACTGCTATGCGCCGCAACTGGAGTTCGATCTGACAGGTTTCCAATGCCGTCTTTTGGCTTTCCAGTTCCATCTTCCGGAGTTCGGTAGTGACTCTATTGCGTTTCTGTAAGACAAAGAAGCCATAGATGGCCCAAGCGCCACCCACGGCTATCGCGATAATCTCAGCTACGGCTTTCGCGTCTTGATATTGCATAATCGCCTCCTTCATTAGAGAGCCTGTACCGCCTAATCGCGGCGAACGAAGTGAACGCCGCGATTCCCCCGGAGGCGCGAAGCGCGTCCGGGGGAACGCTTGAATTAAGCCGCGCCGCGAAGCGGCGTCGGCTTGAATGAGTTGTTAGGCATGATTGGATTTTCCCCACTTTCTGAGTCGCCCGGTAATCCCCTCATCACCGCGTCATCAGCGCGAACACGCCCCAGCCCAGGTATTCACGCGTGTAAGCGGCGTAGCGCTCGGGTTCCGAGGTTAGTTTGGCTCGAACATCTTTCGCGAACTCGTCGTCGGGATTGGCTTCAAGCCATCGGCGC
>JAPLJY010000019.1 GCA_026388345.1 Deltaproteobacteria bacterium | reverse complement strand
GTTCCGGTCCTTGCAGGTGAAATGCACCAGCGGTTCCACCCCTAATTTCAAGATCTCCTGGCCCAGACAATCGGCCAGGATCGCAGGATTACCGCCGGGATTGTCCGTAATCGTCACCGCATCGATCCGCCCCCCCTTCGCCGCCTGTTCCGCCGCCATGAGGGCGCCTTCCTGGAGCTTCTCCCGGGCGCCCCTGCCGGGAATCAGCTCCCAGGTCACCGACATTCTGTCCTGGTCCGTCAAGGACGTTTGAAAGCGATTTTCCATTTCATCCCCCATAGGAGTGGACACACTCCCTAAAATTCAAACTTTTTGGCACGGTGGGCCTTGATGAAATTCATGCAGAAATTGTCCCGTCCCGCCAACGCCTCCGCGGCGATGATGTTGGCCATCATCCGCTTGTCCAGGGGATTGATGATGGCGCCGTCCAGACCCTGCGCGACGGCCATGGACATGAAGGTCTGATTCACGAAGGGCCTGCCAGGTAAGCCATAGGATACATTGGAAAGACCGCACATGGTGTGCACGCCGACGAATTTTTCCCTGATCAGCGCAATCGCCTTAAGAAATTCAATGCCGAACGTCCCGTCCACGGAAATCGGCTGCACCAGGGGATCCACGTAAATATTCTCCAGCGGAATCCGGTTCTGCACAAGCCCGTTGATCAGCTTATCGGCAACCCGCAGCCGATCTTCGGCCGTCTTGGGCATCCCTTCATCACTCATGCACAGGGCCACAATCCGGCAATCCGTTCCGGCCAGCAACGGAATCATCTTGTTATACCGATCGGACTCCAGGGAAATGGAATTGATCATGGGCGTCCCCTGATGCACCGCAAGACCGGCCTCGATGGCCTTGGGATTCGGGGTGTCGATGGAACAGGGACCTTCCACGACGGCCTGCACCGTCCGGACAAGCCAGCGCATGTAATCCTCTTCCTCCTCCGGAAAGATCCCTGCATTGACATCGATATAGTGTGCGCCGGCCTCATGTTCCTGGCGCGCCACCGCTTGAACCGCCTCGACGTCCCGGTTTTTGATTGCCTCCGTGATCGCCTTGCGGCTGGCATTAATGAGCTCTCCCACAATGATCATTTTTGACCTCCTTTTACCTCTTTTTGGCCATCAAGCCCTTCACGAGCGCTACGGCATCGATGGCGGATTTGCCGTATCCATCGGCGCCGATCCTGTCGGCCCACTCCTGATTGACGGGTCCGCCGCCGATAATGACAAAATATTTCTGACGGATACCCATCTCCTTCAGCGTATCGATGACTTCCCTCTGGGCCGGCATCGTGGTGGTCATCATCGAGGAAAGGGCGATCACGTCCGCCTGGATTTTCTCCGCCTCCTGAATGATGTTCAGGGAGGGGTTGTCCACACCCATATCCACCACTTCAAAACCGCCGGTATCCATCACAGAGGCCACAATGTCCTTACCGATCGAATGCACGTCGCCTTTGACCGTCCCGATCAGGACCTTGCCCATCTTGATCATCTGCTTCTTCTGAGCCTCAATCTCCGGTTTCAGAACAGCCATGGCCGCGTTGAAGCTGGCCGCCGCCATGAGCAATTCCGGCAAATAGGCCTCGCCACACTCAAATCTGCCGCCGATGATTTCCATCCCTTTCGTCAAACCATGCTCAATGGCTTCGAGGGGATCGATTTTGTTCGCCACCACCGCCTGGGCGAGCACCTTCGCCTCGTCCTCCGTTCCATCAATGACGACCGCCGCCAATTTCTCCAAAATCTGATTTTTATCCATTGCCTGATCCCCCCTCTCTACTCAAATGATATGCCCATCCCGGACCCAAAGCTGATAGAAACCCCACAGCGGCATGGAAAAGATTGTCCGCCGCCTTGTCATCACAGGGAACGGAAAAATTTTGTCCCGTGTGTATCAATACTGTGCGTTGCTGTCAAATTAATTATTCAAATGATGTTCATAGGATGAAGCCATAGGAACCCCGCCGCGGGGAATTCTTCGGGGAGAGATGGGTATGACCGGGATCGCGGAGGATGAAACGCAACGGTTAGTAGTTCGAACCGCCCTCCACCTCGCCGATCGCCTCCTCGATCACATCGAGGGCCCCGTCCATCTCCTCCTGCGTGATCACGAGGGCGGGCCGGAGGGTGATCATGTTGCCGTCGATCGTCTTGAAGGCCACTCCCCTTTCCAGACATTTGAACATGACCGCCTCCGCCTCACGTGTCGCCTTCTCCTTGGTTTTGCGGTCCCGGACAAGATCGATGCCGATGTGGAGGCCGATCCCCATGACACAGCCGATGAGGGGATGCCGATCCGCCATCTCCTTCAGGCGCTCCAGCGCATGGGCGCCCAGACGCGCCGCATGGTCGCAGAGGTTCTCCTTCTCGATCACCTCAATCGCGGCCAGACCGGCCGCCGCCGCCAGCGCGTTCTTCTCGTGGGTGTAGTGACCGATAGAGCGGTCTTGGCAGGTGTTGTACTCCTCCCGGGTCACGATTCCCGCCAAGGGGACAATC
>JAPLJY010000259.1 GCA_026388345.1 Deltaproteobacteria bacterium | reverse complement strand
GGGAACGCCGCCACGAACGCCGGCGGTCCCGCCTGCGTCAAGTACGGCACCACCCGCGACTACATCCTGGGACTCGAGGCGGTTCTCCCCAGCGGAGAGCTCGTCGAGGCGGGCGTCCGGACGCGCAAGGGGGTGGTCGGCTACGACATGACGCGGCTTCTGGTCGGCTCCGAGGGGACGCTCGGGGTGATCACGAAGCTGATCGTCCGTCTCATTCCCCATCCCGCCGACGTGACGACGCTGGTCGCCCTTTTCCCGAAGCTCGGCCCGGCGATGGAGACGATCACGACGATCCTGATGTGCGGCTACATGCCATCCACCCTGGAATTCATGGATTCCAGGTGCCTGGGGCTGGTTGGCGACCTCCTCCCGTTCGCGGGGGTGAAGGAGGCCGGTGCGATGCTCCTGATCGAAGCGGACGGCGCCCCGGAGACGATCCGGCGGGAGATCGCCGCGATCCGGGAGATCTGTCTCAAGGGCGGCGCAAGCGATGCCCTCATCGCCGCGGATGCGGACCGGCGCACGCGGATGTGGGAGGTGCGCAAAGCGATATCGCTGCGGATCGAGGAGCATCACCCCCTGGACATGCAGGAGGATATCGTCGTTCCCTTAGGGAGGATCGCCGAGTTCGTGGAGTGCCTGCCCGCATACGAGGCTGCCCACGGGGTGAAGATCTACGCGTTCGGCCATGCCGGCGACGGAAACATCCACCTGAGCATCACCGCCGACAGTTGCGACGCCAGGGAGAGCGCCGAGTCGGGGGTCCGCGAGATTATCAAAAAGGTGATCGCGATGGGGGGCACGATGTCCGGCGAGCATGGCGTCGGGATCGCCAAGCAGCGCTTTCTCCCGCTCGAACTCTCGCCGGAGAGCATCCGCCTCCAGCGGGCGATCAAGCTCCTCTTCGACCCGAACCTGATCCTGAACCCCGGAAAGATCTTCGCCTGAGCGGCGGACTATTGAAAAACGCCCATCTGCGGCGTTTCCCTCATCCTTCGCCGTTCAACGTACCATAAAGAACGCCTCACGGCTCAGGATTTCTGAGGCCTTGCATCTGGGCATTTTTGAACAGCCCGCAAATGGCCCTTTCTTTTCAACAGGTTCTGCGAACCGAATGGCTATGTGGCGCTCTTGTCGAGAAACTCGAGGAGACGGGCGAGCCGGTCGGCGGCTGTTTTCCGGACCTCAGCGGGATCCTTTCCCGACCAGTCGTAGAATCCCCGCCCGGTTTTCAACCCCAGATCGCCGTGCCGATACTTGTCCTGGACGATGCGGCTGGGTTCTGCACCGTGCCAGAGATGGGGAACGATCGCCTGCTGGGCCAGCGCGTGCGTGTCGAGTCCGCTCAGGTCTTTTTGCTCGATCAGGCCGGTAATGCACATGCGGGGGCCGAGCAATCGTCGGGCGACCTTGTCGACATCCTCCGCTGAGACGATTCCCTGTTCGATCAGGTAATAGGACTCATGGAGGATCGCGTGCTGCATCCGGTTGACCAGGAAACCGGCTACCGGTCTTTTGAGCACCAGGGCCTCTTTTCCGGTTTTTGCCAGCGCTGCGACCGTCCGCCGGACGACGCTTCCGTCGATGTCGGCGACCGGGATCACCTCGACCAGAGGGGCAACGTCGGCCGGATGAAAATAATGGATGCCGACGAAGCGGTGCGGGTAACCATAAGCGGCGGCCAGGTCTTCCAGGGGCAGGCCGGAGGTGTTGCTGGCGGCAATGGGAACATCGCCGTATGCCTTGCCCAGCCGCCTGAAGAAGTCGATCTTGAGCTCCGGTATCTCCGGGATGGATTCAATGATCAGGTCCGGCGGGTCGGTCGGCAGCGCGTCGACCGCGTGCGCCCCTTCGGGAAGGGGCGGAAGGCGGTCCGGGTTCCGCGACAGCAGCGTGGTATCGAAACCGGAACCCGCGAAGGAACGCAAAATGCCCCAGCCCATGGGGCCGGAACCGACAACGAGAACGGAGCGGATCATCAATTCATTGGTCATGATTTTTCCTTTCTTCGGCCACTCTCGCCCAAGCGGGAGCGGCGGGTTATAAGGCGTCGGGCTGTTCTTAAGGCCGCCGCCGTTATTCCCCTATATCACAAATACCGGATCATCTGAACCCTCCGTCAAAAAAACGTCCTCCATGTCCGCGCGCCAGTCTCAAAACCGTTTGACACCCCCCGGGGCATCCCTATATACTGCCGGTCACGCGGCGGAACTTCCGATCTGATCGGGTGTTCCGGCTTTACGACCTTTTCCGCCCGGGAGGCAGCCTGAAGATGAACGAAGAAAACCCGAACCTCTTCCACGTGACCTGCGCGATCATCGAGCGGGACGGCCTCGTCCTGGCCGCCCAGCGGAGCCGCTCCATGCGCATGCCCCTGAAGTGGGAATTTCCCGGCGGGAAGATCGAACCGGGGGAGAGCCCGGAGGCTTGTCTCCACCGGGAGCTGCTGGAGGAGATGGGCATCCGCGTCGCCGTCAAGCGGGCGATGCCGCCCTCGATGCACCGCTACCCGGCCTTCACGGTCACCCTGCATCCCTTCGTCTGCGAGATCCTCTCCGGGGAGATGACCCTGAACGAGCACCGGGCCGTCGTCTGGCTCAAGCCGGAAGAGCTGCCGGCCCTCAACTGGGTCGAAGCGGACCTTGCGGTTGTCGCGGCATACCGGCTGAAGGGAGTAAGATAATTGGTGACAAAGCAAATCACTATCGTCAGATATTTACTATGATTGAATTTTATGATTCACCCTTGAAACTGGAATTCCACCCGGGAAATCCTTTCACCTTTCACCTTTCACATTGAATCTTTGTTTAGTAATCTTTGTTCAGCTTTCGAAAAACATGTTCATACAAAACTTTGGAAAATCCTGTTTGACAGGATAAACTATTTATTTTGTCTGATTGTTTGCTGCATGGAAACGGCTATTTCTTTCGCTGTAATAAACTCCAGCAGCACCGGTACGCCCTCTTCCGTTTTCTTAATGGCCCGCTTGATCGCAGGAATAATTTCCTCAGGCTGTGTGACTCTTTCACCATAACCTCCGAAGGCCTTGGCCATATCCGCATAGCTTCCGGAAATGTCCGTGCTCCGATACTTTTCAGTTGACACCTGCATGATCGGGATCTCACAGGCTATTGAAAAGTTGTTCATAACAAACGCTCATAACGGTCGGATAGGCTCATCCTGAAAGAAAGAACCCTATACCCATGCTGGAGTTCAGGTATAATCACCCAACTCCCGTTCGCGCCAGCCCGAGCATCTCCCTCACCTCGGCAGGGGTAGCCGGTTCGCGACCGCACTCGCGGGCAATGCGGGTCAGACGGGCCACCAATTGGGCGTTGCTTCGGGCCAATTCGCCCCGCCGGTAATAGAGGTTATCCTCCAGGCCTGTGCGGGCGTGTCCGCCCATGGCCATGGCCAGCACGTTCATCGACAGCTGCCGCCACCCCACCGTGCACACCGACCACAGCGACCCTGCGGGCAGGCTGTCGACCAGGTGGAGCAGGGAACGTGCCGTGGCCGGGGCCCCTCCCTTCACCCCCAGGACGAACTGCCACCACAGGGGCGATTGAATCAGGCCTTTCTCTTCCAGAGCCAGGGCATTGCCGATCATGCCGCTGTCAAAGACTTCAATTTCCGGTTTGACATGGGCTGCCAGCATGCGCCTGGCCAGTTCCTCCAGAAAGTCCGGAGGATTCAGAAAAATGCGATCGTTGAAGTTCATGGAGCCCGCGTCCAACGACCCCAATTCCGGCCCGGCAGCCAGGCTGTTAAACCGTTCTTCCTCGCCCACGCGGCCGGCCCCGCCGCTGGTGCTGAAATTGATCAGAATATCGCATCCCTGGTCGCGGATCAGTTCCCTGACCCGCAGAAACCGCGACAGATCACAGCTCATCTTTCCCGCATCGTCCCGCACGTGGACGTGGACAACGGATGCCCCTTCGCGCCAACTCTCCACCGCCGCTTGGGCAATCTCCTCGGGTGTGACGGGCAGGCCGGGGTTTTGCGCCTTGGTCGGCCAACTGCCGGTTGTGGCTACCGATAGGATAATTTTGTCATGGTTCATGCTGGGCCTCCGATGGTTGCTTTAAAAAAACGAGTTTACCCCCCGGGCAAAGAGCTTGGCGATAGAGACATTTCCGAAGGGTATCCTGGATGACTGATTTCAACAGATTACAATTCCGGAACACCGGCATTTAAGATTCCGGATCACCCCGGCGCGGCAAAGACTTCAGGCCGTTTCATGCTTGATCTCTCTCATTTTCGCAAGATATTGGATGGCAAGCACCGCCGCCAGCAGCGCGAGGCCGATGAGGTCGCTGATCCAGCCCGGCTTGATCAGGCAAAGCGCCGCAACGAACAGAACCACCCGTTGCCACATCGTGGCCGATCGGATCAGGTAACCCTGCAGCGAAGCGGCGAGAATAATGGTGCCGATCGTGGCGGTGATGAACGAGGGGGCGACGTCCTGCCAGTCGCCGATCATGAGCAGCGACGGCTCGTACACGAACATGAATGGTACGATGAAGCCGGCGGCGCCAATGCGCACCGCTTCCCAACCCGCTTTCCAGAGGTCGGTCTTGGCAAGGCTGGCCGCGGCATAAACGGCGAGCGCAACCGGCGGCGTGATCGCCGAGAGGATGGCAAAATAGAACGCGAACATGTGTGCGGCCGGGGCGATGGCGCCGAGTTTCACCAGCGCCGGAACGAGCAGCGAGACCATGACGATGTAGGCGGGGGTGGTCGGCATCCCCATGCCGAGGACGATCCCGGCGATCGCGGTGAGCGTGAGCGCAAGGGGCAGCATTTCGCGCGCCAGTCCGACCACGAACTGGGTGAAGCTGATGCCCATGCCCGTAAGGGTCACGCAGCCGATCACAATGCCGGCGCAGGCACAGGCCATCGCCACCAGGAGGGTGTTCCGCGCGCCGTCCTCCAGTGCATCAAGCAGCGATTTCCAGGTGATCTCCTGGCGCGTTGTCTTTCGGACAAGGGCCATCGGAAGGCAGGAGAGGGTGCCTGCCAGCGCGCACAGCGGGGCGCTATAGCCCGCGACCAGCGTGATGAAGACAATGACAATGGGCACGAACAGATGCCCGCGCTCGCGCATCACCGCCCCGAGGCGCGGCAGCTCGGATTTGGGCACGCCAAGCAGACCCACGCGCTTTGCCTTGAAGTGCACCGAGAAAAACACCGCGACGTAGTACAGGATCGCCGGAATGGCCGCCCAGATCGTCACTTGGAAGTAGCTCACCGCCAGGAACTCGGCCATCACGAATGCGGCCGCGCCCATCACCGGCGGCATGATCTGGCCGCCGGTGGAGGCGACCGCCTCGACCGCCGCGGCAAACGGCGGAATAAAACCGGTCTTCTTCATCAGCGGGATCGTGATCGGCCCGTCGACCATCACGTTGGCGACCGCGCTTCCCGACACCGTGCCGAACAGGGCCGAGCTGATCACCGAAACCTTGCCCGGGCCGCCGGCGGTGTGGCCGGTGATCGCGAGCGCGAAGTCCATGAACAGCTTTCCGGTGCCGCTCCTCTCCATAAACGCGCCGAACAGCACGAACAGCATCACGTAGGAGGCCGACACCCCCAGCGTCGGGCCGAAGATCCCCTCGAGGGAGAGATAGAGCTGCTCCATCAGCACCGGCAGCTTCAGGTTGGTCATAAAGACCGTGTAGGCGAGGAACACCAAAGCGGTGATCGGCAGCGCCCAGCCGAGCACGCGTCTTGTCGCCTCGAGGACGATCAGCACCGAGACCACCGCATAGATCTTGTCGAAGGTGTTCAGGTCGTCGATGTAGATGGTGCGGTAGGTGACGTACTCGTAATTGAAAAAGATGTGCAGGATAAAGGCCCACGAGCCGATGAGCAGGACCATGTCGAACATGCGCCAGCCGATGCCGCCGTCAGGCTTGATCGGGTAAAGCATGAACACCAGCGTGAGCGCAAACAGGAGGTGCGTGCCGCGGAAGATCATCGCCTCGGGCGGTCCGAAGCCGGCGATGTACATGTGGTACAGCGACATGGCGATGGCGACGACCGTAACGGTCCACTTGAGCGCCTTGGTCTTGGGCGGGGTTGCCGGGACCTCTTCGGATATGACGGGGATTGCTTCCGACATGAGCGACTCCTCTTAGAGACGACAACTTCGGATGAAAAAAAGGGGCGACCGAGGCCGCCCCGCGACAATACTGCGGGTTGCCGGGGTAACCTTGCGCCTATATCGCCCCTGCTTCCTTGTAAAACCTCAATGCGCCCTTGTGGAGGGGCACGCCGATATCCTCCGCCATGATCTTCGGCGTTAATCCGGAGATCGCCTTGTTCGACGCCGCCATATCGCTCACATTGGCCGCCATCGCCTTCACCATCTTATAGACCATCTCCTCGGGCAGGTCGCAGGCGGCGACAAGATGGGTGGCATAGCCGATCACGTCGACGTCCTTGCTCTGTTTGGGATAGGTGCCTGCCTTGATGGTTAGTTTGGAGTAACCCGGATTGATCTTCTTCATCTCGGCCAGTGTATTCGCATCGATGCCGATCAGCTTGATGTCGCGCGCGCTGGCCAGATCCATCACCGCCGAGGCCGGAACCGTCGTACCCAGCGTAAACACCTTCGCGTGGCCGTCCTTCATCATCTCTACGGCATCGGTGTAGGAGTTGATGAAATTCACTTTCGCCAGCGACTGGTAGGTCATGCCGTAAACCTGCAACATGTGCACGTTGATGATTTCCGAGGAGTTGCCTTTCGGCTGGGTGACCATTATCTTGCCCTTCAGGTCGCTGATGCTGTTGATGTTCGCATCGACGGGAACGACCACCTGGTAATACTGCGGGTAGAGGTTGGCAACCTGGCAGACATTGGTCACTTTCTTCGGGTAAGGCGGCCTTCCGGCCAGCCCGTCCACCGTCGTAATGGTGTTGCCGAAACCAATCTGCGCTTTGCCTTCGTCGACGCCGCGAATGTTGGCTATGCCGGCGCCGGGCTGCATCTGAACCTGAAGTCCGGGGATCGCCTTCTCCCACATGCCTTTCAGAGAGCCGCCGAGCGGCACCCACACGCCGCCCTGGGGGCCGGTCATCAGGGTCACTTGCTGCGCTGTTGCCGCCGGGGGAACGCAAAGGATGGCCGCAATAGCGACCGCCATTAAGGTCGACTTCACTTTCATGATCATCTCCTTTCACAAATGCTTGGTTAAGACCGGTTTAAATCTGGGGATGGCGGACAATAATATTAGTAAAATTAATTGTCAAGCGTTAATTGGTGGATGCGGGTTGAAGTCCTTCATCTTCATCAAGGTTATAGATGCCTCTGCGGGTGCAATCAGAGTCCGGCCCAGAGGGCGATCCGATAGGCCGCCATGCCGCCCAGATAGGAGACGGCGAGCGTCAGGGCAAGGGAGGCGCCGAACCAGAGCCGGTCGGCCATCTCCCGCCGCATGACCGCGATCGTCGCCGCGCAGGGGACGAAGAGCATCAGGACCGTCAAAAAGGAGAGCGCCGAGGCGTGGTTCATCACGGAGGGGAGGACCTGGAGGAGCCCCTGTTCGCCGACGCCGTAGAGGACGCCGAGCGTGGCCACCGCGTTCTCCTTGGCCACGAGGCTGGTGAGGAGCGCCGTCACCATCTTCCAGTCGAGGCCGAGCGGCCGGCCGAGCGGCTCCAGGAAACGGCCGATTGCGGCAAGGATGCTGGTCTCCGTCTGTCCGTTCGGGAAGTAGGAGAGAAGCCAGACGAGGATGGAGACCGTCAGGATCACGGTTCCCGCCTTCCGGACAAAGGAAACGGTTCGCGCCTGGATGACATTCAGGATCGTCTTGAGGTTCGGCCTGTGGTAGAGGGGCAGTTCCATGATGAAGGGGGTCGGGGCGTCCTTCATCAGGAAGGTGTGGACGACCATTCCCGTCAGGCCGAGGATGAGGATGTTGAGCGCCACGAGCGACCAGACGACGGCCGTCGCGTGCGTCGCAAAGACGGCGGCGGCGACGAAGGTCAAAACGGCGAGCCGGGCGGTGCAGGGGACGAACGGGGTCAGCAGCATCGTCAGCAGCCTCGCCTTTTTCGACTCGATGATCCGGACGCCCAGGATCGCGGGGACGTTGCAGCCGAAGCCGAGGCACATCGGGATGAAGCTTTTGCCGTGCAGCCCCACCAGATGCATGAAACGGTCCATGACAAAGGCGGCCCGGGCCATGTAACCGACATCCTCGAGAAGGGCCAGCGTGGCGAAGAAGATCAGCAGGATCGGGAGAAAGGTCAGAACCGATCCCACGCCCCCGATCACCCCGTCGATCAACAGTCCCTTGAGCCAGGCCGGCGCAGCCGACAGAAGCGGTTCGATGCCGGCGGTAAAACCGCCGACGAGCCCTTCCAGGAGCTTCTGGAGGGGGAAGCCGACCTTGTAGGTCAGGAAAAAGACGCAGGCCAGGACACCCAGAAGCACCGGGATGCCGAAGACGGGTCGGGTCAGGATGTGGTCGATCCGGTCGGTCATGACGACCTGGCCCATCTTAAACCGGGAGACGCAGGAGCGGGTGATCTCCTCGACCCAGTCGTAGCGGCCGCAGACGACGGCGTGAAGGGAATCCTCGTGGGCGATCAGCAGCGAACGGACCTCTTCCCAGACCGGGGCGGGAATAATCCCTTCCATCATCGTCGAGATCTCCGGATCCCCCTCCATCAATTTGGCCGTAACCCAGGAAACCGTGTAGGGGGGGCGAACCTCGGCCCGGATCAATGTCGAGAGCTTTAGAAAGACGTCGCGGTGGTTCGGCGACACCTCGGGGAGTCTCGGCCGGTAGATTTCCTTCCGGCGGGAGACGGCGATGATCCGCCCGACGAGTTCCCGGATGCCTCTGTTTTTCGTGGCGACCATCGGGACGACCGGGATGCCGAGGGCCCTCTCCAGGGCGTCGGTGTCGATCCGGATCCCCTGTTTTTCCGCCACATCCAGCATGTTCACGGCTACGATCACCGGCGGACCCAGGAGAAGGAGTTCCGCGAGGAGGTAGAGGCTCCGTTCGAGGGCGGCCGCGTTCGCCAGCAGGACGATGACATCGGGTCTCTCGTGGATGACGAAATCCCGCGCCACCCGCTCCTCTTCCGAGAAGGCCGTCAGACTGTATGTGCCGGGGAGATCGACGATCCGCATCTCCACGTCCTCCGCCGTGTGGGCGCCCTCCTTCTTCTCGACGGTTTTCCCGGGCCAGTTGCCGACGTGCTGCGAAAGCCCCGTCAGGATGTTGAACACCGTCGATTTCCCCGCATTCGGCTGGCCGGCCAGGGCGACAAGCAGGGGGGCGGTTTCGGGCTTTAGGGTCTCCTGACCGCGGGAGAGGAGGCAGTCGACCAGGATCTTCGCGGCCTCGCCCGTTCCCAGGGCGACACGGGTATCGGCCACCTGCACGATCACCAAGCCGCCGCTGGCATGGAGAAAGCGGATCCTCGCGTTAAGGACGATCCCCATCCCCGCGAGCCTGCTGATCAGGGCGTGGTCGCCGGCGATGTCATGGATGATCCCCTCTTCACCCTCTCCGAGGAAGGTGACGGGGCGGCAGGTTGCATTTGTCGGCATCATTCGTTCCGTGAAAGAAAATCGGTTCGAGTCCGTTCCTTCTTAGCATGAAATCGCCCCGAATGTCATCGGAAAAGGGATTGACGGGCAACTTTCCGGAAAGAGGGAAAAGTGCTGCGGAAATATCATGAAATCCATGACAATATTTATCCGTTTCGGGCCGTTTCATACCCGTTGACTTTGCTGCAATGCGGCGTATAAAGTGATCGCCGGGTTTTTCAGACCATTTTGAGGATCGGCGCGGGTTGCATCGTATCGGCACGCAAGGAGGCGAGTTTATGATCGAGGAGGGTTCAGGTTACAGTGTGGTGCTGCGGGTCGAGATTCCCAACCGGCCGGGGATGCTCGGAAAGGTGATGTCCGTCATCGGCAGGGCCGGAGGCAATGTGGGCGCGATCGACATCGTCGGATTCAACAACGGCTGTATCATCCGTGATATCGTCGCGAACGCAGCGGATCTCGACATGGCGAAGCTGATCACCGCCGCGGTCCGGCGGATCAAGGAGATCAGGGTCCTCAACGTGGCGGATCGGACCCTCCTCATCCATCAGGGGGGGAAGATTGAGATGGGGAGCAAGGTTCCGCTGAAGACCCGCGATGATCTCGCGATCGCCTACACGCCGGGCGTGGCCCGGGTGGCGATGGCCATTTACGACGAGCCGGAACGCGTCTATGAACTGACCATGAAAAAGAACAGTGTCGCGATCGTCACGGACGGCACCGCCGTTCTGGGCCTCGGCGATATCGGTCCGGCGGCGGCGCTGCCGGTCATGGAAGGAAAGGCGCTTCTCTTCAAGAACTTCGCCGGAATTGACGCCTTTCCCATCTGTCTCGATACCCGGAACCCCGAGGAGATCATCCAGGCGGTGAAGTGGATCTCTCCCGGCTTCGGCGCCATCAGCCTGGAGGACATCTCCGGCCCCCGCTGTTTCGAGATCGAGAGCCGTCTGAAGAAGGAGCTGGACATTCCCGTTTTTCACGATGATCAGCACGGCACGGCCGTGGTGGTCCTGGCGGGCCTGATCAACGCCTTAAAGGTGGTGGGAAAAAGGCTGGCGGATGTCCGGATCGTCGTCTGCGGCCTGGGCGCCGCCGGCATCGCCACGATCCGTCTGCTTCTGGCGTCGGGCGCCGGTCAGATCATCGGTTGCGACCGGGCCGGCATCCTCTACCGGGGGCGCCGCGAGAATATGAATCCCGTCAAGAAGGAGATCGCCGGCCTCACCAACCCGGAACGGGTCAAGGGTACGGTGGGCAGGGCCCTTAGGGGCGCCGACGTCCTGATCGGCGTCTCCGAATTCAGGGCGGTTTCCGTCGAGGACATCCGGGGGATGTCCAAAGACGCCATCATCTTCACGATGGCCAACCCCGTCCCGGAAATCATGCCTGCGGAGGCCGAACCCTATGCCCGGATTATCGCGACCGGCCGGCCGGATTATGACAATCAGATGAGCGACATCCTCTGCTTCCCCGGTCTGTTCCGGGGGGTTTTCGACTGCCGGGCCCGCGAGATCAACCAGGAGATGCTCATCGCGGCGGCCGATGCGATCGCCTCCTGCGTCGCCCCCGAAGAGCTGATGGAGCAACACATCGTCCCCAGCGTCTTCAACCGGAAGGTGCCGGAAAGTGTCGCCCGGGCGGTGACGGAGGCGGCGCTCCGGACGGGCGTCGGAACGACGGCGCACAAATACTCGATGTTCTCGTGAGACCGGCGGTTTCAGCAAGGTTGCGATTCCTTACGCGGTATTTTGGGAGGGGCGTTTCATGGAAACCGATCACCGTCCGTGGGGGTACTACACGGTTCTGGCCGACGAGCCGGATCACAAGGTCAAACGGATCTGCGTTTTTCCGGGGAAGCGCCTGAGTCTTCAGCGCCACCGCCGTCGGGCGGAGCACTGGTACCTCGTCCGCGGGGAGGCGATCGTGACGATCGGAGACCGTGAGCTTGCCCTCCGGCCGGGGGAGGCCGTCGACATCCCCTGTGGGGTGGCGCATCGCCTAAGGAACACGGGGGAGGAGGAAACGGCCTTCATCGAGGTCCAGACGGGGGAGTATTTCGGAGAGGACGATATCGAACGGATTGCGGACGACTACGGCCGCGTCTGACAGGCTGTTGAAAAACGCCCATCTGCGGTGTTTCCCTCATCCTTCGCCGTTCAACGTACCAGAAAGTACGCCTCACGGCTCAGGATTTCGGGGGCCTTGCATCTGGGCATTTTTGAACAGCCTGCTAAAGGAAATTTCATACTGCCGAGGCCTCCCGGATGAGGCGCAGGCCGTTGTCCCGGAAAACCGCGTCGTAGAAGGCCTGGGATAGATCGAGCCCGAGGAGGGTGTCGATCTCATCCTCGCGGGGGAAGAGGATGTTGGGGAAGTCCGAACCATAGAGGATCCGCTCCCGGTGCGTCTCCAGAAAATCGTTGCCGAGATCGAACATGGAACCGAGACGGGGGAGGAAGGAAAAGGCCGTGTCCAGATAGAGCCGGGGATAGTCGGCGAGGAGAGCCCCGAACGGACCGTACTCGAGCGCCCCCATGTGGGCGACGATCGCGGGGAGATCGGGATGGCGGGCGAGGAGCCTCCGGAAGGGGGCTGCGCCCACGAACTCGTTTCCCACCGGTCCCGTTCCGACGTGGAGGAGGAGACGCTTTCCCTTTGCCGCGACCAGCTCGCAGAGGGGAAAGAGCCGTTCGTCGTCGGGGGAGAACCGCTGGACGAGGAGCTGGAGCTTGAACCCGAGGACCCGGGGATGGTCGAGAAGGTCGGCGGCCATTGCGAGGCCGTCTTCGTCGTCGGGATGAAAGGCCGCGAAGCAGTAAAGATCCGGCAGCTCCTCCAGAATTTTCAGATTCCAGTCGTTGAGACCCCGCGCGATATCCTTCCGGTGGGCATAATTTGAGTAAACGACGGGGCCGACGCCCCGCTCGCGGAGGTAGGCGACGCTCTCGCGCCAGTAGAGCGGATGGAGGACGCTCCACCCGTAGTCCGTAACGAACTGTCGCCGGATCGCGTCGAACATCCGATCCGGAAAGAGGTGGACGTGGAAGTCCACGAGCGGCTGCGGCAGGCACTTCGCCCCAGACGGCATCAGGCCTCTCCGGCCTTCCCCGTCTTCTTCAGCCGTTTGGCATCCTTCTTTTCCTTCAACGTTTTGGAAGGCTTTTTCTTGGTATCCTTTTTAACGTCCTTATCTTTGCCCATGAGTTTCCCTCCCGTGTGATTTGCTGTTGTGCGGTGTTTCCATACCCGAACCGGTCGTTTTTCGCAACCAAAATCTTCTTCTGAAGCTCCCGGCCGGCGGCCGTCTTTTCCACGAAAATCCTTCTCCCGCTCCAGGGATCCCGCCCGGGTGAAGAGCTGGACCTGCTCGGGTTGGAGGGCGAGTTCCCGGCCGGCGAAGCCGCGGAGGGCCTCCATGTCCGCCTGCGTGCAGCCGGGATGGGCGGCGATCAGATAGTAGGTCAGGAACTGCTCCTTTCCCGCCTCCGCTGTGAGCTTGCGGAAGAGATCGCGGAAGGCGAGCAGGGACCCGGTCCCCGGCTTTCCCATGCACCGGAGGACTTTTTCCTCCGAGTGTTCGGGGGCCACCTTCATCTGTCCGGAGATATGGCGGCGGACGACCTCGCGCAGGTAAGAAACGCCGTGTTTCCGGTCGGCGAGCAGGAGATCGTACCGGATGCCGGAAGCGACGATCGCCTGTTTGACGCCGGGAACATCACGGAGTTTCCGGAGGAGGGCGATCTGGCGGCCGTGATCGGGACAGAGGTTTTCGCACACCTCGGGGTAGAGGCAGTTTCGGTCGGGGCAGGCGCCGCGGGCGAGCTTCCTTTGACATTCGAACCCGTACATGTTGGCCGTCGGCCCGCCCACGTCGAGGATGCGCCCCTTGAAGCCGGGGAGGGAGGTCAGCAATTCCGCCTCCCGGAGGATGGAGACCTCGCTCCGGGAGCTGACCTGACGCCCCTCGTGGACGGCGATCGCGCAGAAATGACAACCCCCGTAGCACCCCCGGTGCGTAGCGATGGAAAAGCGGATCGTCTCCAGCGCCCGGACCTCGCCATAGCTTCGATGTGAGGGATGGACCGCCCGCGCGAAGTTCATCCCGTGGACCTCGTCCAGCTCCGCCTCCGTGAGCGGCGGCGCCGGCGGGTTGTGGATGAGCCAGCGCGTATCCTGCCGCTGGCAGAGCCCCTGCGCCGTCCGGGGGTCCTGGTTCCGGCAGAACGTCAGGAACATCCTCTCGAAGGACTCCGGGTCCGCCGCCGCCTCTTCCCAGGAGGGAAGCTCAAGAAAACCAGGCTTTTGTTTCGCTGCGGCGTAGCAGAGGCCCCGCAGTTCCGAGACGTCCCGTCCTTCCCGGAGACTCGCGGCGAGTTTCAGGACCGTATTTTCCGCCATGCCATAGAGGAGAAAATCGGCCTTCGCGTCGGTCAGCACGGAGCGGCGCACCCGGTTCGACCAGAAGTCGTAATGGGCGATCCGCCGGAGACTTGCCTCAATCCCGCCCAGCACGATGGGCGTCGTCTCCTTGAAATAACGGCGGATCAGGTTGGCGTATGCGATCGCCGCGCGGTCGGGACGGCGGTTGTTGATCCCCCCGGCCGTGAAGTCGTCCTCCCGGCGCCTCTTTCCGGAGGCGGTGCGGTTCGCGACCAGGGAATCGATGCAGCCGCCGGTGACGCCCCAGAAGAGTCCCGGTTCTCCGAGGCGGGTGATATCCTTTTCGGAATCCGTATCGGGCTGGGGGATGATCCCCACGCGGTATCCGGCGGCGAGCAGGCGCTGTCCGATGACGGAGACGCCGACGAAGGGGCTGTCGAGGTAGCTGTCCCCGGTGATCAGGATCACATCGAGCCGCGTCCAGCCGAGATCCCGGACTTCCTCAGGGGTGGCGGGGATGAACATCGTTCTTACCGCTTTTGTCGCCGCGGCCCTATTTCCCCACGGTCAGCTTCTCGGTTTTGGAACCGAAGACGCTGCACGCCGCCTTGACCTCGATCACGTCGCCGGGAGCGGCATCCAGCGGGTAGGAATAGACAAAGGTCGTCTGTTCCGGCTGGCTGCGGTATTCGGTCTGAGAGATCGTTTTGCCGGCCTTTCTGATCTCGACCTTCTCGATAAAGTGTTTGGCTGGATCGGAGACGCCGTGCGTGATCCGGACCTCCAGCGTTTGTTTGGCCTGGTCGTAGGAAAGGACGACATCCTTGGGGGGATGCGCCGCGCCGGGTGCGGGGAGCAAGGCCAGCAGAAGGGCGGTCATCAGGATGCAGGCCGTGACCGCGCCCCCGTGCAGACGGCCTCTGCCGCTCGGGTTTTTCTGAAGTCTTTCTTCCGGGATGATCATGTCCGTATCTCCTTGTGGTTTCAAATGACGATCTCCATGTCCTGATGCAGCGCGAAGCACTCCAGCGGGCTCTCGCCGGCGATCCGCCGGCAGTCCGCAACCATCTCGTCCACCGCATCGTCCGTCCGCTCCTGGTTGTGGTGAAAGAGGCCGAGACGACCGACGCCGGCGTCGAGGGCGAGACGCAGCGCGTCCGTGTAGACGGAATGGCCCCAGGTCCTGGTCATGCGGTACTCCGGGGGACGGTATTCGGCGTCGTGGACGAGGAGGTCCGCCCCCTTTGCGAAGGCTGCGTAATCCTCGTATGCCAGGCCGCCCGGATGCCGGTAGGTGAGTTCGTTGTCGGTCAGAAAGACGAAGGATTTCCCGTCCTCTTCGAAACGGTATCCCATCCCCTGGTTGGGGTGGCTGATCGGGATGGGGGTGATGGTCAGACTGCCGAGTTGAAAGGTTTCCTGACAGGCATCCTGATAGCGGATATCCGCCGTGATGTCGTCGAAATTCACGGGGAAATTGGGAGGGGCCATGATGCGGGAGATCATCTCCCGGACGGAGTCCTGGGCGAAAGGGCAGCCGAAAAGCGAGATCCGCGTGCCGGACAGGTAGATGGGCCTGAAGAAGGGAAACCCCATGATGTGATCCCAGTGGGCATGGGTGAAGATCAGCGCAAAGTCGTGACGTTTCTCGGCGATGAGGCGGTTTCCCAGCCTCCGGATGCCCGAACCGGCGTCGATGATGACGATGCGGTCATCCCCGGTGCGGATCTCGATGCAGGGCGTGTCTCCACCGTAGCGCAGATACTCCCTGCCCGAGACCGGAATGGATCCCCTCGCCCCCCAGCAGCGGACCAGCATATCCTTTATTCCTCTTGCGGATCAGATTTTTGAAAACAATTGCAAACACTTACCCTGCAGCTTGCTGCAGGGTAAGCGAGCATAATAACGGATAACCCACTTCCTTAAGTTTCTAAATTCCTTGCACCTTGGTGCGAGGAATTTTTATCTATAACAGACGGAAATCCTTCTCCCGGAAGATGCGCAGGCAGGCGTCGACCACGGCGGGGTCGTAAAGAATCCCCCGCTGCGCCCCGATTTCTTCGAGCGCCTTGTCCAGCCCCGGCATCGGCCGGTAGGAGCGGTGCGAGCACATCGCCTCCACCACGTCCGCCACCGCCAGCACCCGCGCCTCCGGCAGAATCTCCTCCCCCTTCAAACCCAGGGGATATCCCGATCCGTCCAGCCGTTCAT
>JAPLJY010000040.1 GCA_026388345.1 Deltaproteobacteria bacterium | reverse complement strand
AGTCGCCTGACCTCCCGCATACTCATGACGATAATGTCCCTCCCGGCCATAATTACCCCCCTTCGTTAGGGAAAAATTACAGCCTTACATTAGGACATTTCTACTTTGGTGATTTAGGACATTCTCATTTTGGCGGGACATGACAAACGGGTTGTTCTTCAGGAATCCATTGTTTCTTTGTTTAAGATATCGTATCATCAAACCGTAGTCGAAGGAATCAACCAATCCGGAATAATCGTTGTCAGGCCTCGCAATGATGTCGCGCGCTCGCTGTTTCGCACCCATTGAAGACACCACCGCAATGGCGCTTATCCTGGGGAGTATGCCCGGGAAGGCCTCTCTTGCGGCAGGCGAGTACTATGCCCATCCGCGTAACATTTTCTGGCCGATCATGGGTGAGCTTGTCGGCGCTCATCCAGGTCTTCCCTACGAAGGCAGGCTGCGAATGCTGAAGTCTTCCGGAATTGCATTATGGGACGTGCTTCACTCATGCATCCGCAAAAGCAGTCTGGATTCCGATATCGAGGAGGTCTCGGTGATCCCAAACGATTTTGAGTCTTTCTTCCTGCGGCATCCAAGTATCACGCACGTATTCTTTAACGGAGCCAAGGCTGAACAGTGTTTTATGAGGCATGTACAACCTTCGCTCATACCGCATTCGCTGCAGTATCAACGGCTGCCGTCAACGAGCCCGGCCAATGCGGGAACGCCATACGGGAAAAAGCTGGATGCCTGGCAGGCCGTGATACAACGAGGCCTAAAACCCCGATTTCAGCGGACGTCATCCTGCCGCTGCTGAACCGGGGCGTTCCGTGGTAAATGAATCCGCCCGCGAGCGCATCATCCGCGGCTTGCCGCAGGGTAAGCGAGCAAAAACGATATGGTTTGTTCCTCTTAAGGATCGAAGATTCTCCGCAGCTTGCTGCGGAGATCTTCAATTTTTGATCGGCCCGCCCTGAAGGCCCTGGAGCATAATCTTTTCCACCTGCACGCGCTGCGCTTCAAATTCCGCCTCATCGTCGGTGGCCGCAAGGCGGATCATCTCGTCGAAACGCAACCTGACCCGGGAGAATGGTTTGGGCAACATGAAACGGTCCCAGCTTTTGAAATACCAGGCCTGGTCCGCAAAGACGTAGAAGGGAACGATCATCGCGTCGGAGGCATGGGCGATCCGGATCAGACCGTTTTTGATGACGCCCGCCGGTCCCCGGGGGCCGTCGACGATATGGCCGGCCAGCCGCGTCTGCTGGAGCTTTTCAATCATTTCTCTCATGGCCTGCGCGCCTCCGCGGGAAGAGGAGCCGCGCACGGGCTCCCAGCCGCTTCGGCTGGCCACCCCGGCGATGATTTCGCCGTCCTTGCTCCGGGAGATCATGAGCCCCGGCCGATGGGCGCGGTAGTTCTGGAAGTGACGGATGGCAGCGAAAAACTGCTGGTGCCAGGCGCACAGCAACACCCGGCCGCCGTTTCGATGAAACGCCATCCAGGGGGTTTCGTTTTCCACCTCCAGGCGGAACGTCCAGGCGTAGGCGCGGATGAAACGGTAGAGAAAGGCGAGAAACGGCCTTGACGTGATGACGGCATCGATCCTTTTGGACATATCCTCTCTTTTCCCTTTTAACAGGCTGTTGAAAAACGCCCATCTGCTGCGTTTCCCTCATCCTTCGCCGTTCAACGTACAAGCAAGTACGCCTCACGGCTCAGGATCTCGGGGGCCTTGCATCTGAACATTTTTGAACAGCCTGGAGAAACAAGCCTTTTTCAACAGGCTTTTAAACGGTCACCTGCTCGTCGAGCAGCCGCAGGGCCTCGTCCCTGCTGAAGCCGGTCACGCGGCCCTCCGCAAAGGTCAGGACGCCGCGCCGGCCCAGTTCCGCCAGCACCTCGCGGACCTCCTCTATCTCATTGCATGTGATCTTCGCCAGCTCCGCGCCCGGATCACGCTTCTCCGGGAGCGGCCATGATCTGAGGAAGTAGATGGTCGCTATCAGCCGGACCCAGGACTGGGTGAGCCCCTCCAGCGCCTCGTTGGTATGTCGGATCCGATTGGAGAACTCCTGGAGCATGAACAGGGAAACCTCGTCGCTCTCCCTCAGGAGGCTCCGCAGGGTGTCCCCGTTGACGACGGCGATGTGGCTCTCCTCCAGGCTCCGGGCGGAGGCGGTGCGCGGGGCATGGATCAGCGCCGCCATCTCGCCGAAGTACTCGCCCGGTCCCATCTCGGCGAGGACCTTCTTCGCCTGTCCGGTGCTCTTTTCCATCCGGACCCGGCCGCTCAAAATGTAGAAGATGCTCCGGCCTGAATCCCCCTCGCGGAAGATGTATTCATCCCGGGCGTAGAGGTGGCCGAATTTCCGGAACAGCCGCTTGTCGATATGGATGCGGCCGCCCCGGGGTTTCAGGAGGGCATTTTCGAGGAGGATCATGTCTCTCCTCTGGTATGAAGAGATGAGCTCCGCGCAGAACAGCAGGATCAGCGCGACGTAAAAGGCCCAGATGACGAGAATGACCACCGCCTCCAGCGAACCGAAGATGACATGATAGCGGGTGTAGCTGGCGACGTACCAGGTGAAGAACTGCTTTGCGATTTCCATCAGGGCGGAGAAGATCGCGCTTCCGATGAAGGCGTTCTTCAGGCCGACCTTTTCCGTGGGGATCACCTTGTAGACAACCGTGAAGAAGAGTACGGTGACGAAGTAGGGGAGGAGGTAACGGAAAATGATCCCGTAGGCCTCCGGCAGGAAGAAGACACCGCCCTGGACGAGAAGGGGCTGCCGGGATAGGATGGCCGCCGCGTAGGTGATTCCGACGCTGACGACGCCGACCGCCCACCCCAGCGGGATCATCGCGATGGCGAGAAGCTTCGAGACGAGGTAATTCCGGTAGATCTTCGAACGGAAGATGATGTTCAGGGCCGTTTCGATGGCGCCGAAGATCATCGCCGAAAACCAGATCAGACTGATGATCCCCGCCCAGCCGAGGAGCTCCTTCTTCCCCTCGATCTGGCCGAACTGGGTGAGCAGGTTGCCCGAGAAGGAGGGGATGAACTGGCGGATTCCCTCGATCAGCTTTTTCTGGATCTCCGGATCGGCGCTGAAGAGGTCGCCGACCAGCAGCAGCGTCAGGATGAACAGGGGGATGATCGACAGGATGGCGTACAGGGCGATGGCCGCGGCCTGGTTGGTATCGCCGTTCGTCCGGTAGTTGCGGATGGTGTCGCGGAGAATCTCCCAGGCGGATGCAAAGCGGAGGCGGATGCCGTCCGGCGTCGTCCCTTTCCCTTGTTCGTTCCGGCTTGGGTTCATCGTTTTCATCCGCTCATGAGAGCCGTTTTACAGCGTCAGCCCTGCATCACATCGCGAAGCGCCGCAAGCGCCGCGTCGATCTCGGTCGCGCCGATCCCGTAATGGGTGAGCATCCGAAAACGGGCCAGCCCCGGATGGGAGAGCCGTACCCCTTTCTTCTCCAGAAGCGCCATGAATTGATCGTCCGAGAAGCGCCTGTCAACAAGATCGATGTAGAGGATGTTTGTCTGAACCCGGCCGGGCTCGGTCTTGAGCCCCGGGATCCCGGCAATACCCTCCGCAAGGCGGCGGGCATTGATATGGTCTTCCGCAAGACGATCGACCATTTCCTCCAGGGCGACGATCCCCGCGGCCGCGATGATCCCGGCTTGGCGCATCCCGCCGCCGAGCATCTTCCGGATCCGCCGCGCCCTCCCGATGAATTCTTTGCTTCCGCAGATCACGGAGCCGACCGGCGCGGCAAGCCCCTTGGAGAGGCAGACATTTACGGAATCCACGCCCCGGGTCAACTCCCGGACGTCCACACCGAGGGCGGCGGCGGCGTTGAAGATCCGGGCGCCGTCAAGGTGCACGGAGAGCCCCCTGCTCTTTGCGAGCGAAACGGCGGCGGCGGTGTATTCGGGTGTCAGCGCGGCGCCGTAGCAGCGGTTGTGCGTATTCTCCAGACAGACGAGGCGGGTCCGGGGGAAGTGAATGTTCTCACCGCGGATGGCAGCCTCGATCTCACTTAGGCGTAGCGTCCCGTCAGGAAGGTTGGGGATCGTGTGGGGGAAGATGCCGCCCAGGGCGGACATCCCGCCCGCCTCGTTGAGGAAGATGTGCGAGCCGTCGCCGAGGATCACCTCCTCGCCCCGTGCACAGTGAGTGAGCACGCAGGTTACGTTTCCCATCGTGCCGCTGACGACGAGGAGCGCCGCTTCCTTCCCCATCCGCTCGGCGGTCATCGCTTCAAGACGGTTGATCGTGGGATCCTCGCCGAAGACGTCGTCTCCCACCTCAGCGCGGGAGATAGCCTCCCGCATCGCTGGCGTCGGAAGGGTTACGGTATCGCTGCGCAGGTCGATCAGGGCCATCGCCAACCTCCAATTATCCATGGTATATTTCAGGGATGCGAAACCGCCCTGCAAAGGGAATCTTTCACAGTCACGGTCTTTAGTCAAGCATTTCGGATTTGTGGTCGGCACGCGATATGCCTATCCGTGCAAAAAACCGGGAAAGAAAAATCCCCATTACTCTTAAAGGAGAAGCCGAGGAGATGAATCCATCGAGATCGACTTAGCAGGGGGGCTGTCCCCCGGGAAGCAATGATCACCTTGTGCGGAACTCACTTTTTCCGTTGTGTAATGGCGGCAATGGCCTTATCCGCTGCGAGCCTTTCAAGGCCTCCATCGGGTTATCCACTCAGTTTCGCATTGCCGAGAAACACGACGAATTTCCGGAGCAGTTCATTGTCGAAGCATCTTCTCATGCCCTGATCACGATCATCTTCTACCGGACAATCATCCCCTTTTTTATCTTCCGGCGTTCCGATCATGATCCGCGCTGCCTTTATGGGGGCCATGGGCTCTTTGTAAGGGCGGCGGGACGTCATGGCGTCAAACACGTCGGTGATTCTCAAGACACGGGACAGTGTGGTTATGTTTAGCCCTTCAAGGCTCATGGGGTATCCTCCGCCCTGAAAATCCTCGTGATGATGCAATACGGCTTTCTTGATGAACGCGGGAATATCCGTGTCGATCAGCATCGCCAGGCCGTTGAGTGGATGACGTTTCATGATTTCCCACTCCACATCGGTGAGTTGACTGTTTTTGTTGAGTATTTCCGGAGAAACCAGCGCTTTGCCGATGTCGTGAAGCAGGGCGCCGACACCGCATTGTCTCAATATTTCCATTCTCTGTTTTTCATCGAATGCCTGATACCCTGGTTCAATCTGTTCCATGATTTCCGGATTCTGCCCGAGAAACGCCACGGTCAGCCAGAGGACCTTGGTGGCATGTTCATATGTCTGGTAGTCATGGCCGATCATTTTCGCCAGGGCATAAAGGGATTTTGATTCCGTAATGAATATCAGGGCATTTTCTATCAGTTTTTGCGTCCGCTGGAGGGCGGCCGCACCCATTGTGCACAACCCTAAGGACTTTTCAAAGGCGTCCTTGACGACATTGGTGGAAATTTTGCTGAATATCTCCGCTTTCTGGTCGTCCGACGACGATTTGTTCTCAAGGATATTTCCCAGGTTCGTCTCGAGATAATCTTCATACTTGAACTTGTCATCGAGATCGACGAAGATCTCGTTGAATCCGCCTTCGGATAGCTTGGAGAGTTGTTCCGAAGTTACTTTATTGCCTTCCAGCGCCCAGAGGAGATATTGCCCCTGCGGCGTGAGGACGAAAATTTTAAACTCCGGCAACACCCCCGGTATGACGGCGGCCGGAGGGATGGCCATGTATCTTCTGTTGTTCATGAGATACACGCTCCTATGGCCGATATTCTGCCAGTGCTTGAAAGAAGGCTGCTGATTTCATTTTGCCACCCGGTTCTCCGGCGGTGCAATGGTATTTGTGCCCTGCATCCGTTGACCCCGGAGCTTTATAAGGCTTGACCGCCGGATACCGATCCGAACGTATCATATTTATCGAGGGAATAACATCGACAATAGCGGATTGGAATCATGAATCGTCGTCGAAGCGCCCATTTGCGGCAGGAAGAAATAACTTGTTCAGCGACAATTTTGAATATTCCGGAGGTCAACATTTTCGAGAAAAGATACTTTGTCAATGGAATCACTTGCAAAACCCGCGTCCATACGGTAGTTTGACGACCATGAAACCCCTTGGCCGTTTTATCCGGATTCTGATCCTGTCTCTCACCCTGACCGTCACGGCTTGCGGCCCGCAGGCCCCGGGCCGCGCCCCCGCCGGGAGCGCGGCCGCCACCCCCGCCTACGGGGACATCATGGTCGAGGGCTCCATTGGCGACGCCTCGAACCTCATCCCGCTGCTGGCCTCCGATTCCACATCCCACGAGATCGCCGCGCTGGTCTTTAACGGACTCATCAAGTACGATAAGGACGTGAACGTTGTGGGCGACCTGGCCGAATCCTGGGAGATCTCCGGGGACGGCCTCGTGATCACCTTTCACCTGCGCAAGGGGGTGCGCTGGCACGACGGCCGCCCCTTCACCGCGGCGGACGTCCGCTACACTTACCAGGTCACGGTGGACCCGAAGACGCCCACGGCCTATGCGGGTGATTTTCTCAAGGTGAAGAAGGCCGAGGTCCTCGACGACTACACCTTCCGGGTGACCTACGACAAGCCCTTCGCCCCCGGTCTGATGAGCTGGTCGGTCGGCATCCTGCCGAGACACCTGCTGGCCGGGAAGGACATCACCACCTCCCCACTCGGCCGGCATCCGATCGGGACGGGGCCCTACAAATTCAAAGAGTGGGTGACCGGGCAGAAGATCGTCCTGGTCTCGAACCCCGATTATTTCGAGGGACGGCCGTACATTGACGGCTATATCATGAGGATCATCCCCGATACGGCGACGATGTTCCTGGAACTCCGCGCGGACGGCATCGACCGGATGGGGCTGACCCCGCTCCAGTTCACGCGGCAGACGGAGAGCAACCTCTTCCGGGAGAATTTCAACAAGTACCGCTACCTCTCCTTTGCCTACACCTACATGGGCTACAATTTGAAAAACCCCCTCTTCATCGACAAGCGGGTCCGCCAGGCGATCGCCCATGCGGTGAACCGGGAGGAGATCATCGACGGCGTGCTGCTCGGTCTCGGGAAGCCCGCCAACGGACCCTACAAGCCGGGGACCTGGGCCCACAACCCGAAGGTCCGGGCCTATCCCTATGACCCGGCTAAGGCGAAGGCGCTCCTCGCCGATGCAGGCTGGAAGGATGCGAACGGCGACGGCATCCTCGAAAAGGACGGACGGCCTTTCGAATTCGAGATCATCACGAACCAGGGAAACGAGATCCGGGCGAAGTGCGCCGAGATCATCCAGCGGCGACTGGCCGAGGTCGGGATCCGGGTGAAGATCCGGGTGGTCGAGTGGGCGGCCTTTGTGAACGACTTCATCAACAAGCGGAAGTTCGACGCGACGATCCTGGGCTGGACGATCCCGATGGAGCCGGACCTCTATGACGTCTGGCATTCGAGCAAGACGGGGCCGCGGGAGCTGAACTTCATCTCCTACAAAAACGCGGAGGTGGACGCGCTCATTGTGAAGGCGCGCGAGACCTTCGACCAGCCCCTGCGGAAGCGCTGCTACGACCGGGTCCAGGAGATCCTCGCCGAGGAGCAGCCCTACCTCTTCCTTTATGTCCCCGACGCGCTTCCGATGATCCACGCCCGGTTCCGGGGGGTGGAGGTTGCGCCGCTCGGGATCGGCCATAACTTCATCAAGTGGTATGTCCCGCAGGCGGAGCAGAAGCTCGTCATGAAGCCGTAGCGGTTCCGCAGGCAGAACCGCTCAAGCTGCAGCTCAGGGGGTCGATCATGGGGAAGGAAATCGAAAGGAAATTTCTCGTTAAGGGCGATGCCTGGAGATTCCTTGCCAAGGGGACGGCCTGCCGTCAGGGATACCTTAACAGCGCCAAGGAACGGACCGTCCGCATCCGGACGATCGACGACAGGGCGTTTCTGACCATTAAGGGACTCACCATGGGGGTGACCCGCTCCGAATACGAGTACGAGATCCCCGTTGCCGACTGCAACGCGATGCTCGATGCCTTGGCCGAGAAGCCGATCATCGAGAAGAAACGCTTCAAGGTTCCGTTCGCAGGCCTCACCTGGGAGATCGACGAGTTCTTCGGCGACAATACCGGGCTGATCGTGGCCGAGGTGGAGCTCACGAGCGAGGATCAGGCCTTTCAGAAACCCGAATGGATCGGCGAAGAGGTCACGGGCGATCCCCGTTACTTCAACTCGAACCTGATCAAGCACCCGTTCACTCGGTGGTAATCACTGGGGATGCGAACGATCCATTTTTTAGGAGGCTATCCATGAAAAAACCGCTTCATCCGGTATATGCGCACTTCCTCCTACCATGAGGTGAAAAATTTTATCGATGTAGTAGATTTCGAATGAAAATCGTGATAATGAAACTCTAAACATAATGGCAGTTGACAGAGTTCCATCCCGTATAACCATGCTGGAGGGAAATATGGACTGGCTATCGAGACCCCGTTCCTAATAAAAAGAGCGGGGTTTTTTATTACAGATAACGAGGACACGGAGGGCTTTTATACCGATCTAATAAGACATGATTAGGAAGCGTGCGCCAGCGCCCTACGGCTGACGCGCTCAATGTTGGAACCGTGGAACGGTTGGCTATGTTGCAGTTCCTATGCATCATTTTGCACATGGATATCGCTATAACCGTACACCGTGCAGTAGGCTTCACGGTTCAGCGACCGGGCGACGGCTATTGGCGGTTTCTGATGGTTAGTACCTCGTTCAGTTACCGACACTCCGGAGAACGAAAAGAGGAGGAGCGACAAAGCTATGGAACCGACCACATACGATGAAATACTGGATTTCCTCAAGAAGAACGACTCTTTTGAGAATCTCAGCACCTACACCGAAACCGAACTGTCTGATCTGCACCCCTGAAGTTGGACAAACTGTGTTAGAGTAGTCGGCAGGATCGAGCATCCCGGGAAACGGGAGAAAGGATCTTGCCATGAAGCACCGAAGAAGATTCAGCATCGAACTCAAACGTCAGGTTGTGGAAGAAC
>JAPLJY010000226.1 GCA_026388345.1 Deltaproteobacteria bacterium | reverse complement strand
ATCCTGAGGCATTACGGCTGGCCCGGAAACGTCCGCGAGCTGAGAAACGTCATCGAAAGGGCCGTCATCCTCTGCCGTGGGGAGAGGATCGACGTGCATCACCTGCCGGAGAACCTTCGCACCGCCGATCGGTCGATCCGGCTGGGAGACCCCCTGCGTCTCGACCGGATCGAAGAGGAGCACATCCGGCGCGTCCTGGCCGACACCCGCTCCCTTCAGGAGGCAGCCGATATCCTCGGCATTGACCAGGCCACCCTCTGGCGCCGCCGCAAGCAGTATGGCATCTAACAGCATGTTGAAAAAGTTTCTTTTACAGACTGCCTGCTAAGAAACATTGCATTCTGCAACCTCGCCAGGAAGCGCTCTTGCGAACTGCAATGGACCGCCCCGCCCTGTTCAACGAATACCATAATACAATCAAAATGCTAACAAATATCGCCCCCCGGCACGGTCCTTGCTCAAGTTCCCTCCGGGAGGAGAGAAACCATGGTCGGACTACGCCATAAGCTTTCACTGGGGTTCGGGGGGCTGCTGCTGATCATTCTGATCATCGGCGGCCAGAGCATCGTCCAGTTCCGGGAACTCGGTCAATCGATAGATGTGATCCTGCGCGAGAACTACCAAAGCGTTGTGGCCTGCCAGCAAATGAAGGAGGCCATCGAACGCATGGACAGCGGCATCCTCTTTGTCCTGCTTGGGTATGACGGGGAGGGGAGAAAGCTGATCCGCGCGAATGAAGAACGGTTCGAAAAGGCCCTGCAGGTCGAACTCGGCAACATCACCGTCCCAGGGGAGGGGGAGAAGGCCGCCGCCTTGAAGAGCCTGTTTGCCCGGTACCGGGAAGCCCTCGACGGCATGCTGGCCAAGTCCCCGTCCGGCGAACTGAGCCGGAACCGGTATTTCAGGGAGCTGCTGCCGCTTTTTCTGCAGACGAAGGAAACGGCGGACGAGATCCTGCGGATGAACCAGGACAACATGAACGAGGCCAATGAAAAGGCCAGAAGACAGGCCGCGTTTGCCCAGCAGCGGATGTACCTTTTTCTGTCGTTCGGCTTCCTGATCGCGGTGGCCTTTATCTTCTTCACCGAGAGGTGGATCCTCCGGCCCATCAACCGCCTGATCCGTTCCGCCGAAGAGATCCGGGGGGGGAACCTGGACCTCGTCGTGCAGACCGACTCTCGCGACGAGATCGGCCGGTTGTCGGAGGCGTTCAACGACATGACGGCCAGTCTCCGCGAATTTCGCCGCAGCGACCAGACGAAACTGATCCGCACCCAACAGGCGACTCAGGGGACCCTTGATAGCCTGTCCGAAGCCGTGGCGATCCTGGATCTGGAGGGAAAGGTCGAGATATCGACGGAAGCCGCCCGCAAGCTGTTCGGAATCCAGGTGGGAACCCGCCTCAGGGACCTGCCGTACGGTGAACTATCCGAGTTGTATCAGAATGTCATTGCCGGTGTTCCCGACCACCCCGGCAAAAGGCAAAAGATCCTTCAACGGTTCGTGCAGGGGAGGGAGCGTTATTTCTCCTTCGATGCCGCCCCCATCCGGAACCGGGACGGAGAATTGACGGGGGTGGTCCTGATCCTGAAGGATGTGACGGAGCCGCGCCGCCTGGAGGAGATGAAAAGCAACCTCGTTTCGACGGTGTCTCACCAGCTCAGGACCCCGCTGACGTCGATCCGGATGGCCATTCACCTGCTCCTGGAGGAGAAGGTCGGGCCGCTGACCGAAAAACAGGCGGACCTCCTGCTGACGGCCCGGGAGGAAAGCGATGCGCTGCACGGTATCCTGGCGAACCTGCTGGACATCAGCCGCATGGAGTCCGGCCGTCTGCAAATGGACTTTCAGGACGTCTCCCCCGCGGTACTGGTGACGGAGGCGGTTGCCCCCTTCCGCAGGGCGGCCCAGGACGGCGGTGTGGAAATGGATACAACGCTTCCCGGCGATCTGCCGACGGTCTGCGCCGATGCCGGCCAGATCGGCCACGTCTTTGCCAACCTTCTGTCCAATGCGCTCCGCTATACGGCGCCCGGGGGGCGGATCACGGTCTCGGCGGAGGCGGATGAACGCATGGTCCGTTTTTCCGTCTCCGATACGGGCAGCGGAATCCCCCATCAATTTCTGCAGCGGATTTTCGAACATTTTTTCCGGGTGCCGGAGCAGAAATCGGAGACGGGCGCAGGTCTGGGACTGGCCATCGCCAAGCAGATCGTCGAGACCCACGGCGGGCAGATCAACGTGGAAAGCCATGAAGGGAAGGGGACAACCTTTTCTTTCACCCTCCGGAGGGGTGACTGTCCGGCTGAACAAATGGTGTAAAGGGGGAGGTTTCGTGTACGTAATCGTGGTGGGTTGCGGGGACGTGGGTGCGCAGTTGGCCATTCTTCTGTCCACCGAAGGGCATGATGTGATCATCGTCGACAAGAACCCGGGATCCTTCAAACGTCTCGGGTCCGCGTTCAACGGCATCAAGATCACCGGGTACGGGTTTGATGAGGACGTTCTCCGGGAGGCGGGGATTGAGAAATGCGATGCCTTCGCCGCGGTGACCGATCAGGACAACTCCAACATGATGGCCGCGGAGGTGGCTTCCAGGATCTACAAGGTCTCCAAGGTGGTGGCGAGGCTTTACAACGCGGAGAGGGAAAGCACCTTCCAGCAGCTCGGGTTGGAATACGTCTGCGCGACGACCATGGTGGCCCAGAGCGTTCTGGAAAGACTGGTGGAGGGACATGGACACCATCTGGTCATGCGCGGTGACACGGAGCTGATCGAGTTTATCGCGAGTTCCGCGGTGGACAACAAGAAGGTCATCGAAGTCCAGATTCCCAACGAGTTCCGCATCTGCCTTGTAACGCGCGACGGATCTACCTTCATTCCCTGGCGGGAGTCCATCCTGAGGGAACGCGACACGATCCTGGCGATCATCAAGAACGAATCGCATGCGGCGATCAAAAAATACATAAGAAAGGCTTGAAGGAATGTACATCGTGATCAACGGGGGGGGGAAAGTCGGCTCCTATCTCGGCCGGGCGCTCGCCGACAAGGGTCATCACGTGGCCATCATCGAGAAGCGAGAGGAAGTGGTGAATAACTTGACCGAGGAGCTTCCCACCGATGTTCTCTTGATCGAGGGGGACGGATGCGATGTGAAATTCCAGGAGGATGCGGGGGTAGCGCACGCGGAGGTCTTCGTGGCGGTTACCGGAGAGGACGAGGACAACCTCGTTTCCTGTCAGTTGGCGAAGGTCCGGTTTAACGTCGGGCGTACGATCGCCCGCGTGAACAGCCCTAAAAACGAACATATTTTCCATGCGCTGGGGATAGAGGCCATTTCCGCCACCACCGTCATCAGCCGCCTGATCGAAGAGGAGATGTCCGCCGGAGAGGTATCCACCCTCCATGTCCTGAAGAAGGGCCGGTTGGCCCTGGTGGAGATGACCCTTCCAGAGGAGCACTGCAAGGTGTGCAACAGGCAGGTGTCGGAGCTGGAACTGCCGGGGAATACGGTGCTCGTGGCCGTGATTCAGGGGGAAAAGGTCATCGTCCCGCGGGGGAATACGGTGATGGCAGCCGGCGACCGGGTGATCGCCGTAACGCCCGTCGAGCAGGAAGAGGA
>JAPLJY010000175.1 GCA_026388345.1 Deltaproteobacteria bacterium | reverse complement strand
CGTCCATCCGGAATCGAACCTGCATGCTGCTCTGCTGGGGGCTGACGTGGATGTCGCTCGCCCTCTCGCGGATCGCCTGGGCGAAGATGGAGTTGACCAGGCGGACCACCGGCGCCTCGCCTGCCATATCCTGGAGCGACGAGACCTGAACCTCTTCGGCGGCCTGCTCCTGCGCCGATTCTTCTTCGGACTGCGCCTCGATTTCCATGCCTTCCATGACGCCGCCCAGGCCCGACTTCTGCCCGTAGAGACCGTTGATCAACTGGTTGACCTCACGCTCGGTGCAGACGACCGGTTCCACCTCGGAATTCGTCGTGATCTCGATCGAATCCATGGTGTTGATGTCAAGGGGGTCCGTCATGGCGATCGTCAGGAGCCGTCCCTTCTTCCGGAGGGGCGCCACCTGCAGCTTCTGCGCCATCTCGAAGGGGATCATGCGGGCCAGATCCATATCGATCGGATACTGGTCGGGGTGGTATTTTTCGATCTTGAGCTGCCGGCTCAGCGTATCGACGATCTGGTTTTCGTTGACCACACCCTGCCGGCTGAGGTACTGCCCCAGTTTCAGTCCGGACTTTCTGTGGTCGGCAACGGCCCGCCGGAGTTGCTCTTCCGTGAGGACATCGGCTTCAACCAGCATCTCGCCCAATCGTTTTTTTACTGCCATGGCTTTACAACCTCTTCACCCTTTCCCTCGGCAGACTCGTCTTACGCTCCTGTTGCGCCTCACCGGGCATAAAATTCCGTTCCTTCGGGCCACCGGGCAATCACCCGGGCGCCGGGGGGAAATTCGGCGGGCAGGCGTTGGATAAAGGCGCCGGCCGCCTTTTCATCGGGAAACCCGTTCCGGATCAACACGGCGAAAACCATCCCTTCGCGGGTATTCCAGTAGGGGAAAAGACGGATGCCGCCCTCCGCGTTGGGGTAGCGGCGAAGCGATTCGTAAGCCTCCCCGAGGTTTCCCTTCGTCGTCACGGCCACCCAGGATTGCTCCGGCGGCAGGGGGTTCTCCCGGACGGGAACGGCCGGAAGGGTGACGACGTCTCCCCTGCGGATCCGGTGGATGTTCTCTATGCGGGGGTTGGCCCGGACGAAGGCCTGCAATTGCCCCTCATCGTAAGCGCCGTAGATGCGGGAAAGCATGCCGTAAACCGTTTCTCCCTGTTCGATGATCATGCTTCCCAGGGCTTTCGGTTTCTTTGTGTTCAATACGGAAAGGGCAGGGGATGCCGGCGGCGGTGGCGCCGGTGCAACCGATGCGACGACGACAGCCGGGGCCGGTTCTTTCTCCACGGTCGCGACGGCGGCCTTTCCGGAAAGCGGGGATTCCTGGGCCACCGGGAATCCCCACTCCAGTATCCCCGCAGCGACAAGGAGGAGCGCGACGAGGCAGGATGCCGCGATGACGACCCGGCGCCGTCCCGGCGTCCCTTCGGCGGAGACCCGCTCGGCGCAGGAACGGACGATGAACCAGCCCGCCCTCTTTCGGTTCTGGATGATCAGGGTGAGCATGCTCTGATGGCAAAGGGTGATGATCCTCCGGGGATAGCCGCTCGTGGCCTTGTAGACGGCCCACAGGCCGGGCCAGGTGAAGAGGCGCGCCGGTTTGTCCCCGCTTGCCTGGGCGATGCGGAAGGCGACCAGTTGCCGGGTTTCCCGGAAATTCAGGGGCTCCAGGGCGATGAACTGGTTGACGCGGTCGGCGAAATTGGGGTGCTGCCGCAGGATCTCTTCGAATTCGTTCTGGGCGAAGATGACGATCTGGAGGAGCTTGGCTTCGTTCGTTTCGTAGTTCAGAAATTCCCGCAGGATTTCGAGGCCGAAATCGGGGAGCTTCTGCCCCTCGTCGACGATCAGGACGACCGTCTTCTTTTCGTCCACCCCTCTCTGAAAAAGATGGTGCTTGATGCCTTCCTTGAGCTGCCACTCGCTTTCCGCGGCCGCGGCCCCCGATATGCCGAAGGCGGTCGCGACGGTGGCCAGAAATTCGCGGGGGGTGCCGATCGAGGGATCGAGCAGGAGGTGGGTTTCCACCTCGTTGCGGTCCTCTTCCGATTTCGCGAACCGGATGAGGAGTTCACGGCAGAGGGTCGTCTTCCCCGTCCCCACGTTTCCCATGACCACGTTCAGCCCCCGGTGTAGGCGGATGGCGAGCTCCAGCTTCTGCAGGCATCCCAGGTGCTGGGACGACTGGTAGAAGAACTCGGGCTCCGGGGAGTTGGAGAAGGGTTCCCTGGTCAGGTTGAGGATTTTGAAGTAATCCATTGCGACCACTCAGTTCAAGAGGGGTACGGTCATGATTCGACCGGTTCACGGCTTCGGAGCCTTCTCCGCACTCGGTTTTCCCCCGGCATCCGTCCCGGCCGGCCGCTCGCCTTCCACGGGTTTCACCGCTGCGATCGTTTCGGGAAGGATCTTCGGTGTGATGAAGATGAGGACCTCTTCCATCGATTCGCTCTTCCCCTCCCCTTTGAAAAGCCATCCCAGGAAAGGGATATCCTTCAGCCCGGGGACGCCGCTGACCGAATTCAATCCCCGCTGCTTCGTGAGGCCGGAGATGACGATGGTCTCGCCGTCCTGGACGATCAGCGAGGTCGAAGTCTGCTTCTTGATGATATAGGGGTTCCCCTCGACGGTCCGGCTCGTATCCACCTCATCCTTCTTCACGAGGATCTTCATCGAGAGGTTCCGGCCATCGATAACGTGCGGCGTGATTTCCAGACGAAGTACGGCATCCTCAAATTTTACCGTTCTGGTGGGTGGGTTGACGCTGGTATCGATCGTCGAATAAGGAACCTTTTCCCCGTTTTCCGTGAAGGCCAACTGGTTGTCCATCGTCGTGATGGAGGGGCTGGAAAGGATGTTCAGCTTGCCGTCCTTCTGGAGGGCGTTGAGCTGGAGGTCGAGGATGTTGCCGCCGATGCTGCCGAACAGAAGGCCTAAGGACGCCGCCCCCCCGGCGGCGGCCATTGCTGTGCCGGCGACGGGGAAGTTGACGCCGTAGCCCTGGCCGGAGATGCCCGTCGCGTATCCCCCGGTAGGCGAATATCCCCCCGCCAAGGGGTTGGCCGTTGTGCTGCCGCCGGATCCGCCGGGCGTGATCCAGAGGTCGTGGTTTCCGATACGCGGGCTGTACATGCCGCCCCACTGGATCCCCAGGTTCCGGGCCGTATCCTTGGAGGTCTCCACGATGTTGGCCCGGATCTGGATCTGGGGCGTCGGCTTGTCGATCTTCTCAATGATCGGCATCATCTTGAGCAGGTCTTCCCTGATGGCCGAGATGATCAGGGAGTTGCTGTATTCGTTCACTTGGACCGATCCGCGGGGCTTGTCCTCCTTGCTCCGGGTCAGGAAGGTTTCGAGATTTCCCTTGAGAACCGTGAGCTTGTCAGACGCGATGTAATCGATTGGGACAACGATGGTGAGGAGCGGTGCGACCCACTTGATCCCCATCTCCTGGGTCTTGCGTTTCAGATCCTGCTCCATGTCATCCAGCGTTGTGACCCGGATGATGTCGCCCTCCCAGACGTAGGTCAGCCCCTGGGTGCGCAGGATGCCGTTGAAGGCCTGGTTCCATGGGACATCTTTGAAATCGATGGTCATTTCCCCTTTGATCTCGCTCTTGACGATGACATTCTTGTCAACGATCCGGGCTAGGGAGCGCAGAACGGTCTTGATGTCCGCCTGGCGCAATTTCAGGGTGACAAGCTGCGTCGGGAGCTCCCTGATGGGTTCGGCCTTCAGTTCATCCCCGGCTTCTCCGGTCCCCTTGAGGAACTCCTGCGCAATGGATTTACTCCGATCCCGGGGCGCCGGCGATCGGCCCGTCTGCGTTTCCGCCATCGTGGCCCATTTTTCGAAGGGGGTATCCTTCTTGACGGTCTCATTGGCGGCGCAGCCGAAGATCAGCAGGGTGGACAGAAGGACGCCGATCGGGCCCCCCCACGGATGTTTAGAGTTGATGTAAGCCATCGGTGCCTCCCTTTATTCCAGCAGGGGCACATTGACCGTTGCCCCGATTCCGCGGTTTTCGATAACGACACTTGACGGAGAAACGTTTTTCAGCACGTATACCTTGGTATCCAGCCCCTCGCCTTCGCGGTACTCCATGCCGTTGATGATGGCCATTCGTTTCCGGTCCACCTCGAGATAGCCGGTATAGACGAACTCGATCTTCGGCGCGGCCGCGCCCGCGTCCTTGGCGGGTACCTTGACCTGGGTCCATGATTTATAGGCCCTGCTGTCCAGAAAAGGGTCCTGGGTCCATTCCCTTTCAGCACGGCTGAAGAAGGGTCCTGGGTCCATTCCCTTTCAGCACGGCTGAAGATAAGAGTGCCCAGACTTTTGGATGAATCCTTTCCCAGGCCCGCGGTTAGATCGGTCACGAAGGTTTTCAGCTCCTCGGTCTTCTGGGCCATATCCACCCCGGGAATCTTCTTTTTGGGCGCCAGATAATCAAAGGCGACGTAGAGGACCGCGATCGCCATCACTCCCAGGATGATCATCTGTCTCTTTCCCATTTTAGCCATAGCAAACCTGCCTGCTCATCCGACGGCCACCCAGATCTTCAGCCTGAATTCCTTTGTGTCCGGCCTCTGCTGAATTGCGATCTCTTCGATCTGCATCACGTAGGGGATTCCCCCAAGGTTGATAAGAAATTTCCGGAGGTTCATGAAATCTCCCCGGAGAAGGACGTTCACCGACAGAGACTGGGCGTCGCCGGTCAGGGCGGTGAGATTGGGAATCGCCGACACCATGGACATCCCACTCATCCTGGCCGCGGTGCTGAAAGTCATCGGAAGCGTATTGATCTTGGTCTGCGCCAGTACGCCCTTCGCCGGGAGGGGCAGGATCTCCGATTCCTTCTTCTCGCTTTTGTCCTGGAGGGACTTCCGGAAGGGGCTGAGCGCCCGTTGCTCTTCAAGCCGGAATTGGGCATCCGTGATTCTCGTCGACAGTTCCGCCATCGTCCAGATGTTCGGCAAGATCCCCGCGAGGATGAAGATGATGACGCCGGTCAGGCAGAGCAGCAGATAAATGACGCTCTGCCTCGGGAACGTGGTGGTCATCTTCTGCTCAGCCATGGACCTGCTCCTCCACTTTTATGCTCAGGATAAAATGGAGCGCCTCGCCCTTGAGATAGGGTTCCACGCTGTTCTTCTGGATGGCGACCTGCCTGAAGAGCGGCGACGCCTCCAGGGACATCGTATAACCTGCCAGGGAGGTTTCGAACATCTCCCTTTCGCCCAGGATCAGCCCCTCCAAGGTGATCTCCTCCACTCGCGCCTTCGCGGCTTCTTTTTTTCCAGCATCTCCCGCCGACGCCGGTGCGAGGGTGATTTTCAGATCGGTAAAACGGATGTGCTTCGGCGTCAGGGCTGCGAGTTCGCTGATCAAGACCATACCCAGATACCGGTCGGCGTAGACCCGGGAGAGCTCGTTCCTCTGTTTGACTTTGGCCACCAGCTTTAAAAGCTGGTCCCGGTCGACGGGCGGACCGAGACGGGCGGATTCTGTTTCGAGTCCGGCGATTTCCGCCTTCTTCTGGCTGATGACATGGTTCTGGTAGGTGAAGGCGACGGAGCAGATGAGCACGACGGCCATGAAACCGGCGAAGACCGCCTGGTTGATCCGCTTGATGCTTGTCTGTGCCTCCTTGTCCCTGTACGTGAACATCAGGTTCGGCGTATGGTCGCTGTCCGAAAGGGCAAGCCCCAGGGCCGGCCCGAAGGCGATCCGCTCGGAGATGCAGCCAATGTCTTCCACGTCCGGGCAGGTGACAGATTTCTGCTCGTTCAGCGGATCCAGAACGGCGCTCGAGATCCCCAACTGAGATCCCACGTATTCGACGATGGGCCGGTAGACGTTCATGGCGCCGGAAATGTAGATCCGGACGATCCGCTCCCCGGGCGTCATCGTGGCGTAATGCTCGATGGTCCTCTCCACCTGGCGCGACAGCCGCTCCAGGGCGGGCTGGATCATCTCGAAGATATCCTCTTTCCGGAGGTTGACCCCGGCGTCGGTCTCCTGAAGGGGAGGTGAATCCGGACTGAGGCTCCGGATGATCTTCCGGCTCTGTTCAATGGTCAGCGCGGGGGCCTCCGGATCCTGCTTCAGTTCGTTAAAACGGTCCACGAGGGCCTCTGCCATGCTGCTCAGACCCGCCTTGATGCCCCGCGTCATGACAAGATTATCCGCGGAATAGACGTCGATGCGGGAAAAATCGTTTCCGATGAAGAGGTTCGCCATGGTCCCCTCGATGGCGGGAATCCAGGCGGTCCGGAAGAGATTCTGCACGGCAAACGGGACGATGGAGATCCCGGTGAGGGGCCGGCCAATCCGGAAAAAGAGCGCCTTGAGGTCCTCGATCTCCTGTCGGGGGGCCGTATAGACCATGACGGCCACTTTGGGGATCCCTTGATCAATGAGTTCCCCCTGGGTTTCGAAATCGAAGATCATCTCCTTTTCGTCGAAGGGGTTCTCCTTCTTGGCCGTCCAGTAGACGACGTTGTTGAGCTGTTTTTTGGAAACCTTGGGGATGCGGACATGATGGACATCGACCCTGGCCGCGGACATGTTCACCCACAGGTCCGACTGCTGCTGCTTTGCAGAACCGCAGATCGAGGCCAGCGAAGATTTCAGGAAGGCCATGAATTCCGGCGTGTCCCTGGACGTTTTCGGAGGCATGGCGAAACGCCTCCGGTCGATGATCTCCAACTTGCCGCCGGCGGTTTCCTCAATCCGGACCATGCGGAGGTAATCATGGCCGATGTCGATGCCAACCGTGGAGGGTTTATGGAGGTTTATCAGCTTGGGCAGGGGAATCTTGAAACGGCCGGTTTTCGGGGGCACAGGCTTGGCGATGCCTGCCGGTGCCGGCGAGGCCTCATCCACCCTGTCCGATGGCCCGCCTTATCCCCGCCATCCATTGTCATGCCATTGCTTAAGCCCGGCAGACGCCCGTACTATTCCTTGCTGTTCCTTCCGGTCCGGTATTTTTGAAGCTGCTTTTTTGCCGCAGCCACATAGTTCTTGGGAAAATGCCTGACCTTCCGATTGCCGAACTGGATGACGGGAGGCTCGGTGATGATTTTTTTTTCGATGTATTGGCGGATCGTCTTCGCCGATACTTCGAGTTCCCTCGCCGCATCTACAATGGTGGAGTACGTCTGGCCGCTGATAATAATCATATAATCCTCACATCAGCTTATGGGGAACATATAGGAGACCCGAATGGTCGCTACCTAACAAACCATCGGAATGTTGTCAAGTTATATTTTAACGTATATTTTTTATCATCCCGCAAAGGAACGGCTTGACATAAAGCCCCGATTGGTTGAATAATCCGCTTGACTGGCGGAAATGGTCGACTCTCCTCTTAAGGTGGTTCCATGTTGAAGGTGAAGCAGTTTCGTTACGGCGCGGACAATCTCGGGTATCTAATTTACGGAACGGAAAACGCCATGGCCGTCGACGGCGGTGCGGCGGCCGAAATCGTCACCTTTCTCGGGGAGCATCAGCTCACCCTGAAGTATGTTGCAAACACCCACGATCATCAGGATCATACAAGCGGCAACGGGGCCCTGCTCGCGGCCACGCACGCACACCTCCTGACCGGGGCGGACCTTCCGGACGGCAGACAGATCCCGCTGGACGGGGGCAAGGTCCGGGTCATCCATACCCCCGGCCATACGGAGGAGTCGCGTTCTTTCCATGCCGGCAAGGCCCTGATCGCGGGGGACACCCTCTTCAACGGGACGATCGGGAACTGCTTCTCGGGGGATCTCGAGGGCTTCTATCATTCGATCCAAAAACTGATGGAGCTTCCCGATGAAACCGTCGTCTATGCCGGGCACGATTATGTAAAGAGCTCTCTTGCCTTCGCAAGGCGGCTTGAACCGGAAAACCGGGCGATCGGCGCCTTTCTCAGACGTTATGATCCGAAGCACATCTTCTCCACGCTGGCGGAGGAGAAAAAGATAAACCCCTACCTCCGTTTCAACGAGCCGAGCCTCGTAAAGCTCCTGGCGAAGCTGCGCCTCCCCCGGGAAACGGAATGGGACCGCTGGCAGTCGCTCATGAGCATTGAATAGGAAATAAGGAGAAAAATCATGAAATTCCATTTTGTTCACAACAATTTCAACGTTCTTAACCTGGAGAAGAGCGTCCGCTTCTACAAAGAGGCGCTCGGACTGACCGAGGTGAGGAAGAAGGAGGCCGCCGATGGCAGCTTCATCCTCGTCTTCTTCGGCGACGGCGAAACCGGCCATCAACTGGAGCTGACCTGGATGAGGGACCGGAAGGAACCCTACAATCTCGGCGACAACGAATTCCACCTGGCGCTCGTCGTGGACGATTTTGCCGCCGCCCATGCCCTGCACGAGAAGATGGGCTGCATCTGTTACGAAAACAAGGCGATGGGAATCTACTTCATCCACGATCCGGACGATTACTGGGTTGAAATCATCCCTGTCCGGCGGTAGCGCCCCCCATGAAGATCATCTATGCGGCCGATATCCACGGCGCCTTCGAGAAGGTCAAGACCCTCCTGTACGAGACGGTCGCCGACGCCTATATCATCGCCGGCGATCTGATCGACATCCCCTTCTACAGCATGGAGACGGCCATCCGCTATCACGACATCCAGACCTATTTCCACGGGCTGCGCGGGCGGATGGGGAAGACGGACATGGTCATCGAGGATTTCGTCGACGAGCTTCTCGACGTCCCGGACATCCCGGAGGAGATGCAGCGGCAGGGGAAGACCTACCAGGAGTACACGATCCGGGCGCGGCGGGTCATGCAGCAGAAGTACAAGGTCCTCGAAAACATCATCTCCCTGAAGCCGAACTCCCGGGTCTTCTGCCTCCCCGGCAACTACGACATGGATCTCCGCTACACCTCCCTCCACGAGCAGGATCTTCACCTCCACTGGTACCAGATCGAAGAGCTCCGGATCGCGGGCTACGGCGGGGCGGATGTCTGGACGGGCGGGATCCCCGAACGCTACATCGTCAAGTACGGGGCGGGGATCGGCGTGGACGAAAGGCACAACGAGATGTCCCGCTTCTTCAAGGCGGTCAAGCCGGATATCGTCGTGACCCACCAGCCTCCCTACGGCATCCACGACGGCGTCCCCTCGACCGGACCCTCCGGCTCCCTGGCGCTCCGCGCCTTCTGCGACAGCAATCCCGTGCTGCTCGCCCTTTCCGGACACATCCATGCCTCCTGGGGTTTTCAGGTATCGGAAAATGTGATTTTTCTGAATCCGTCCAACTTCGGCGAGGTCACGGACATCACCGCGGAGGTCTACGAGGGCGGATTCTTCTATGAGATCGAGATCGAGGAGCGGCGGGTCGTCAAGGTGATCTTCAAAAAACTCATTGAACACCGGATCCACGACATCGCCGACTACTTCATCAGGGACGGCCGGTGGGTGGAGCAGATCATCGACCACGAACGCTATCAGGCCCTCCGGCGGCGGGAGAACTACGACGCGAAGACGCTGAAGTACTCCCACATCCCCGAGATTCAGCTCTACAATGAGATCAAGGAGTTCTACCGGATGTTCCAGACCCAGGAGACGGAGGAGCGCCTCGACATGCTCGAACAGGTGGCGCTCCTGATGGAGGAGAAGATCCGGGACGACATCGCGATGGACGTGGTGGGTTCGGTGAACGTGGGGATGTCCGAAGAGAACTCCGACATCGATCTGATCCTCTATCTCCGCTGCGATTCCAGTTGCACCGAGGGCTTTGACCAATGCGAACGCTACCGGCAGGCGGAGGCGATGATCCGGGCGATCCTCGGAAACCGGTTCAAGGCGGAGATCCTGGACTGCATCGATCTCAACCGGGTGGAGAAGAGCATCCGGGAGAAGAATTACGAGTGCGAGGTGACCCAGCGTTTCGTCTCCTACCGGTCGCTCTGCCGCCCGATCCACTACCGGGTCATCGCCCCGGTCGAAGACCTCCTCAACGAGGATATGGCGTACCGCAAGGAGTTGGAAGGGAGTATCCGTTCCTATTTCAAGATCTTCGTGACCACCTCCGAGCACGTCCGCTCCTTCCGCAAATATGAGGCGCGGCTGAGCGCCGTCGGGATCAAACTCCCGGAGTCGATCCGGGGAAAGATCCAGCGTTATCTTCGGGGAAGCGATGAAGAGCCGCCCACCGTCCCCATCGCATAAGAATTCCCATCAACCTCCTTGATGTCTGACCGCATCAACGCTTATGTGAGCACAAGTGGCGGACGATGCGGGCCGTGTCCTCATGGGAGGATTTGCCGAAGGGCATGATCAGGTAGATCCCCTGGGCCTCGGCCAGCAGGATGTCGATCGTCGTCCAGCGGTTCCGGCCGCGCCCCGTGTGGCCGACCTGGAAGACGACGGGAAGCCCCGTGGCGGCCGCCGCAGGTTCAGAAGCTCGACCGGCTCCCCCGCCTGCTCCTGCCCCCGGCGCAGGACGGTCCCCACCGCTCCGCTGCCGACCAGGATCTGACTGCCAAGTTGGGCCATTGTGATGCTCACCGCTTCCCCCGATCATCTATTATTTTATGCGCGAGGGGGCCTGGACAAGATAGGCCTCCAGCTCCGCCTCAGTCAGCACCTCCGGCCACATCCCGAATCCCTCCCCGAGGCGACGCTTTTCAGAGGGGGCTGTCCATCGAGGCGTTATTCGCGGCGCTTGCCGATGATGCTTTCGATGTCGATCCGGATGACCGCCGTCCGGGCCAGGGTCTCGTCCGGGTAGGAGAAGGGACCTTCCGCGCCGTAGTGCTCCATGATCCGGTTGAGAGCGGCCCTTTTTTCGGCAGGGGCCTCCACGATCACCGCCCGGCCGAAGCCGATGACACTCTCATAGCGGGTGCCCCACCCGCACGACTCCGGTCCCTGCTTGATTTCCCGCAGCAGGTCCATCTCGAAGCAGATCCTGTCGTTCTTCCGGAGGATGTCGAGCTTCCGTCCCTCCGTTGCGCAGTGGAGGTAGAGGCAGTTCTCGCCGAGGCCGAAGTTCATGGGCACGACGTAGGGCATCCCGTCGTCGGCAAGCCCGATCCGGCAGACCGGCGCCTCCTCCATGATCGCCCGGATCGCCGCCTTGTCCTTGATTTCCCTGTCCGCTCTCCGCATCTTCAGAAACCTCCTTTGGAATTATGCCTCTTCCGCCCGGCGGACCTCATCCAGAAGACGGCGGATGCGGTCGAAGTCCTTCCGGAAGCGGATCGGCCGTCCCCGAGGGTCGCGGGCGTTGGTTTGCGTGCAACTGTCGATTCCCGCGGGCTTCACACGGCCGATGGCATCGAAGACGTTCTCCGGGGAAATCCCCCCGGCGAGGATCACGGGAATGCGGCTCGCCTCGACGAGTGCGGCGGCGAGATCCCAATCGCAGACATCCCCGGTGATGCCGACGTAACCCGCCACCGGCTGATCGGCGTTTTGCTTTTCGTATCCGCGGAGGGTGTCGGTCATGAAAAAGTCGCTCGTCCCCTCCAGCGTGCGGGCGATTTCCAGGATGGTCTCCCGTACGGGGGCGGGGTCGGCCGGATCCGGCTCGGGAATCGGGATGGAACGGGTGATCCCGAGCGGAGGGAACTCTTTCTTCACCCGCTGCTGGATCCGGATGAGCTCCGCACAGAGGGCTTCACGCCTCCTGCGGTCATGGGGCGCCAGGGGAATCAGCTCGCAGAAATGGACAAAATCGGGTTGGTAGTAGTCCAGCGCGCGGAGGATGTCGTCCTCCCTCGCCAGCAGGGGGATCAGGCTGCTCTTTGCCCCCGATCCGCGGACCAGCCGTACGACGTCCCGCACGGCGGGGACCTTCCACGCCTCCGCAGAGAGGATCACGCTGCCGATACGGTCCACCCCCAGCCCGATCAGCCGTTCCGCCTCGCGGGGATCCTGGATTTCGTAAAGCTGAACAATGATTCGTTTCATCCGTTTCCATCCGCCGCCGAAGGATTTGGCTCTCTACCGGTTTTCCGACAAGAGATCAACTCTTTTCCGGACCCTCCTCCCGCACCGACAATAAAAAGCAGGCCTGTTCCCGTCGTCGGCGGGGTGCTGTCGATGGTCAATTATCTTCCGGATCTCTGCTGCAAATTGCAGGAACTTTATGAAACCGGGAATCAGGAGGAGGCGCGGGAACTGGATCTCTATGCCCGCCGGCTCAGCAAAAATGCCGCCGGAAATTACGGAGTCGCCGGTGTCAAAGCTGCCATGGATCTTCTCGGCGATCATGGTGGAAACCCCAGGAATCCGGTCCTGCCGATGAACGGCGAGGCAAAGGCGGAATTGAAAGCGACCCTGCAAAAGAAGGGGTTGCTGTAAGGAGATTTCAACAGGCTCCTCCAGGGGCGCCGGTGCCGGTTTCACCTTATTCGTCGAGGACCATGAGTGGGACAAGTCTCTTCAGGAGCTTCTCGGCCCGCACCGGGTTGTAGACCCCGCAGTGGCAGGGCCGGGTCAGTTCCATCGCCGCCTCGCGGCAGGTTTTCTTCCCCCGCTTGATCTCGCGGAGCACCCTTTCGACCAGGTTGGCCGGCACCATGGCGTGGCCGCACATGCTGGTCAGTTCCATGAACTCGTGGTCGGGGAGGCGCTTCACCTGACCGAAGTAGCCCATGGAATGCTCGATCGTATGCTTCCGGAGCCCCGCGGAGCGGCAGCATTTCTCGGTCTCGTCGTGGATACCCGAGACGATGATGGAGGTGCCGACCTCGGCTTTCTTGAGGTCCCGCAGGACGTTGGCGACAACCGCCGGATCGGTGAAGACGGCGTGGACCACCGAGGTGGCATCGATATTGTTCTGAATCTCCTCCAGGGTTTTGACCTTGCTGTTGCCGGTGATGCAGTCCCCGAAGTTGACCGGGTCGTGTTTGAGCACGACATCCAGAAACTTCCGCATCTTCTCGCCCGAGCCCTCTTCGTTGAAACCCTTGGCGGACATGGTGAAAACGACGTAATCTCCGCTCAGATTTTCCCGGTCTCCGCGGCGGTGAAGGGTATGTGTCATGGGTCTTCTCTCCTGTCTTCCTTAAATCACACGTTCGCCAGGGGGCGCCCCAGGCCGACGTTGCTTTTGCCGTTGATCGACAGGAAACGGTTTCTCCTCCGAATCACGTCGATGTAGGGAACCGAGCCGTCTTTGGCCACGCGGCTGATGATGTCACCCACGAAGACCGTGTCCACCTGCCGGGCGACCCGGTCGAGGGCATCGAGGACCCGGGGGAGCATCTCCTCCGGGATCAGGAACTCCACAATGGCCGAGAGCACCTTCTCATCCAGCACCTCGGGTTTGATCCGGCCCGTCTTGCGGTCGATCATGAGTTTGGTCAGCGGATTGTTCTCCTCGAAGGAGATCCCGAGATCGGCCAGGGCCATCGCCACCTTCTCCGCGTCGCGAAAGCGGGTGCCCACGCCGGGGCGGCCCAGTTCGAAGGCCATCCCGAATTTACCCCGGGGGAACCTGCCGGTCACCTCGTTGGTCTTCATCTCTTCCGTCCCCCGGCCCGGAATCCTCGTCTCGGGGTGGACCTTGAGGGGATCGCTGAAATTCTTACGGAGGATCCGGGGCCATTCGAGCTCGGGCTGGTAAAGGGCGTCCGTCGGGCAGCAGCCGCTCCGGAGGCAGACGCTGCACTCCACGCACTCGTCCTCATCAATGGCGCAGATGACCCGCTGGGGCCGCCGGGGGTCCCTCTCGAACCGCATGATGCTGCCCCACATGGTGCAATAGGACCGGCATTTTCCACAACCGATGCACTTGTCTGGATCGATTTTCAAATCGCGCTCCTTTGACTCTGCAGGGCCTCGATGCGGCCCCCCAGCATATGAAGTCTCGGCTGGTAGGAGAATCCCCGGTCCAGCCCCTCCTCGAGGGCCTGGAGGGAAACCTCCGTCCGGTTCCGGACGAGGGAGGTGAGCACCCCCGCGCAGCGGATATCCCCTGCCAAGACGTACCCGTTCAAACGCCCCTGGGCAAAGACGAGTTTACGGTAAACGGACCCGTTTTTCCGACGGGAAACCACGACCTGATCGCCTTCCCACGCCCCGACCGACACGACGCGGACGCCCAGCAACTCCACCGAGTTCATCCGGAGAGCCCCGCCATAAACTTTCGAAACCCCGGCCATGTTCGCACCCGCAACGCGTCCACCCTCGACGGCCGACGGCCAGAGCGCGCTGAGTGCATTCTTCCCTTGGAGCGCGTCGACCGGCTCGGCCACGTCGCCCGCGGCCCAGACCGCGGGGAGGTTCGTCGCCATGTGGTCGTCCACGACGATTCCCTGGTTGAGGCGGATCTCCGTACCTCGGAGAAATCCAACGTTCGGGACCACCCCCTTGCCGATGATGGCCATGCAGCAGGGCAATACCGTTCCGTCGGCGAGGACGGCCGCTTGGAGATCTCCTCCCCCCCGGAACGCCTTCACGTCCGAATGAAAGTGTACGTGGAGTCCCCTCTCCTGCATCGCCGCCAGAAAAAGGTCGGATGCCGTCTTGTCGAGCATCTGCGACAGGATCCGGTCCGAGGAGATGACGAGGTGGACCTGCCTATTGCGGTGGAGCAGGGCTTCGAGGCTCTTGATGCCGACAAGCCCGCCCCCGATGATGACCGCCGGGGCGGAGCAGGACCGGAGGATCTTCCGGATGCCCTCGGCGTCATCGAGCTTCCGGAGGAAGAAGATGCCGGGCAGCCCTTTCCCGCGCGCCTTCAGCCCCTTGGCGGAGGCGCCGGTGGCGATGAGGAGCCGGTCATAGGGAAGGACCTTCCCGTTCGCGAGGGTGACCCGGCGGGCCGCCGGATCAAGACCCGCCGCCGTTTCCCCCCGGAGGAGGCGGATGGCCCGGGAGGCGTAAAACTCCTTCGGCGCGATGACCATCTCCGCCTTCGACACCTTCCCGGCGATGTAGAGCGGAAGCATGACGCGGGAGTAGCCGACCGCCTTCTCGTCCGAGACGATCGTGATCGGGCCTTCCGGGTCAGCCTTCCGGATCTCCGCGGCGGCGGTGATCCCGGCCGCGCTGTTTCCGAGGATGACATACTCAGTGGCCTTTTTCAGTGCCAATGCAACCCCTTCCTTTCTTCACCCTGCAAACGCCGGGTACAAATTCCAAATCCCGATTCCCCAAACGGGCCTTCTGAGGTCTTTATTCGAACCTTCCGATGTTCTCCGGAATAGGAGAATCCCTCCGTTAGCGGGTCCGGCGCGTTCGGATCATGGCCAGGATCTCCTGGACCTGGGCCGCCGGATCGGGCTGACTCGGAGAGGCCATCAGGGTCGCTCCCGTCATTTTCGGCCAGTCCTTGAGGAGGCTCTCCGTCAGTGAGGGCGCCCCCCAGAAGGGAAGCCGTGCACCGATCTGGACGGTGAATCCGAGGCTCAAGAGGCTTGCTGCCGCAGCCCACGTGGAGGCGCGGTAAAATTCGGGAAATGCGAAGACCACGGGCAGGTCCGACGCTTCCCGCTCTGCAGCCAAGGCCCGAACGAAGCCGACGACGTCGGGAAGCTCGAAAGCGGAACCGAAGGAGGCCACTGCCGGGAGTCCATCCCGTTTGAGACCGGCGGCAAAGTCCGCACCGGGGCCGGACTTGTGCCGGGCCAGCTCGGCCATGAGCAACCCCGTGTGGGCACCAATCTCCCCGCCCAGCAGGACCATGCAACGTTCCTGGAGGCACGCCTCCAGGATGGCCAGGGTTCGCTCGAAGAATGTCTGTTTGACGCTCGTCTCGCCGAAGAGGACCACCACGCCCTTGACACGTCCCGCTGCGAAGGCCTTCTGAAGGGCCTTCTCCTTGCCGGCGAGATCGGCTATTTCTGCCCGGGTGTCGAGGGCGGCCCTGTCCGCCCCGGCGGCCTTACGATGGCCAAGGGCCTGTCGGACCGTTTCCGCTGCGGCCTCTTTGAGGGTCTTCTTCCCGTTGAGGACGATGACGGGGAGACCCGACCTGGCGGCCAGGGTTTCCAGCGCCGGGAATGCACTGTTGGGGGCGACGACCAGGGCATCCACGCCCATCTCAAGGGCAAACTCGGGCGTTCCCTGGTCGGCAAGGGTCGTAATCGAGGGGATACCGTTCCCGCCCTGCCCCAGGAAGACGACTTTCTCCGAACCGGCGGCCTTTTTCAGAGCGGCTGCAAAGGCGGCGGGCGCCTGGCCCACACAGAAGACCCGCGCTCCCTCGGAGACCGCGGCTGCGGGGGGGGCTTTGCCTGCTGAGGCCATGCCTGCCTTCAGAAACCCATAATGGATGAGACCCATCCGGATGAGATCGGACAGGGTACTCGATAGGTATTCGCGGTGGGAGAAGAAGCTGTTCTGGAGACCGAAAATCTGCCCCTTGGTCACGGGCAGCATCCCCAGGTCGGAGAGCCCCTTGCGTAGCTTGCGCGAAAGGTCCAGGCATACGTCCGGGAGTTCTCCGTCCCCTTTCCCCATCAGGGCCACTGAGCGGGCCGTTTCCAGGACGCCTTCCAGAGTGGTCCGAAAGAGGTTCTCCATCACGATCTGGTCCCGGTCGGCGCCGCAGATCCCCCGGTCCGGCTCGTCCCCGAAGGGACTCACCCGGCAGGGCCCCTGGAAGCACTTGCGGCAGTTGAGGCCGTTGCTCGTGAAGGCGCAGAGGGGAAGCTGCTTTTCGTAGCGCTCCCAAAGGAGGCCTTCTCCCCGTTCATGAGTGGCGAGGATCAGTTCGGCGGTTCGATTGAGTGCACTCTTGCGATGAATTCGTTCCATATCCGTTCAGCCCTTTCGATCGAGTTTGGTGTTGAAGACGCGGGACTTCATACCCATTCCGCGCTTTTTTGGGAGATCGGCGGAAGACCGCCGGTCCCATGCCCGTTATCTGGTCTTGGCCAAGCTCCTGCCGGAGACGAAGTCAAGCCCTGTGAGGCGCCCCCTCCGGGGAGCGGCGAACTTGCCGTTGGCGATGTCCTCGGGGTCGATGAGGAGGAGGGCGTGGGTGGGACAGCTCTCCACGCAGGAAGGGGCGTCCATCCCCTTGCAGAGGTCGCACTTCAGGATCTTCCGGAAGGATCGGAAAGGCTGAGGCGCTCCGAAGGGGCAGACCATGACGCACATCCAGCATCCGATGCACCGCTCATCATGGACGAGGACCAGGCCTTCGGGGTCCCGGTAGAGGGCCGCCGCCGGGCAGGCATCCAGGCAGGGCGCATCCTGACAATGGCGGCACTGAACGGGAAACCCGTTCTCCCCTCCCGTGGGCTCGACCCTTACCCGGGCTTGGGGCGGCACCGCTTCATAGAGGGCCTCCGGAAGCTGCCGGCTCAGGCTCGACCGGTTCAGGGCGCAGGCCACCTCGCAGGTTCTGCATGCGACGCATCTTTCGGTGTTGACGAAGATAGATTTCATATGCCTCCCCGACGGAACCTTTTGACGACTAATGCTGATAAACAGTTGCTTTTACGTGAGTTGAGGATAGGGAAAGGAGTACTGTGTGTCAAGAGGAATTAATCACAGCAATACCAGCCCGCAAAGGCCCTCCAATCCGGAAGGAACCCGGGGAGTCGTTACCGGCAATGGATTGCAGATGGTTTCTCCCCAGGAGGGCCGCTCCCTTCAGCGAGGACTGCTCCTCGAAGACATACCGGCAGGCGTGCATCCATCTGGCCTTGGCACGGATCAGCGACGGATTGAGCGCCCCGCCGGTGACGCGGATCTCGTCCTTCAGGGGGATCTCCATGGCAATCTCCTTCAGGTGTTCCCGCTGATAGAGGCAGAGCCCCCTGACCAGAGCCGCCAGCAGTTCTTCCCGGGAGGTCTCCTGGGTCAGGCCCAGGAACTCCGCCCTCAGGGGATCGAGGGAATAGCGGGAGCCCATGAGATAGGGGGTGTAGGTCACCCCCGATTCCCGCTCCAGCCAGCCGTCAATGGCCTTGGGCATGAAGGCCCCATAGAAGGCGTCGGAGGACATTTCGCTGCAGAAGATCTTCCGGAACCACTCGTAGGCCACCCCCAGGGCGTTCATCACGTAGAGGGTCAACCAGCGGCCGGGAAGGGCGTGGCAGCGGATGTTGTAGTTCCGGGAGGGGTAGCACTTCGGCAGGCAGACCAGGGTGATCTCGCAGGTCCCGTTGATATTCATCGTCTCGCCGGGGTCCTCGATACCGAGCGAGTAGGCCGCGAGGACCGCATCGTTCCCCCCGATCACGATGGGGGGCTCCCGCGTCAGCCCAAGCTGGGAAGCCAACTCGGGCCTCAGGCGACCCGGACTTTCATAGGCGGCAATGACCGGGGGCAGATGTTCCAGGGAGATGTCGAAGGCGCCGGCGATCTCCCCGTTCCAGGTCATGTCATTCTTGACCGTGTTGTACAGGGAACTCAGGGATGCCGAGGAGGGATCGATGGCAAAGGACCCCGTGAGCCATTTGGCCATGAAGGTGTTGGAGTGACCGAAGACGGCAGTTTTATTGTAGATCTCCGGGAGATTGTCCTTTATCCAGAGGAGGCTGGCCAGCGAGCAGCCGCCGGCGACGGGCATATTGGCCGTCTCGGCCAGGAGGGTCTTCATGCCGACCACATCGATGATCCGCTGGGCCTGCTGCCGGGATCGTTGATCCAGCATGAGGATGGCGGGATACAGGGACTTCCCCTCCGCATCCATGGCCGTAAACCCTGGGGTCGTTCCCGACAGCGCGATGGCCTCCACGTCGGCCAGGAGGTCCTCCAGGGCTTTGCACCCGGCAATAAAGGCCTGTTGCCACTTTTGGGGTTCGATGTCGCTGAAAAGACCGTCGTTGTAAGTGTTGATGGGATATTCCTGTGAAAACTGCCTGACGAGCGTGACGGAATCATCCTGTTCGTCAAAGACGCCCATCTTCATGGAGGTGGTTCCCACATCGACACCTAGGATCCTCATCTTGGTCACCGCCTGTAACCTGAAATTTGTCTATCAGAGCCGATACCGTGCGCACCCGGACGTCCGGTACGCATTGACGACGAATACATCAGAAACAGGGTTGCGGAAATCTTCATGGAAGTGGAACCGTTGGTCGGTAAAAGACATGTGGCGGTTACCGAACATCGCACCGGAAAGGATTGGGCATTGCAGATCAAACAGGTGCTCGATGAACGCTATTCGGGTGCGATCAAGGTACGTCTGGTTATGGATAATCTGAACACCCACGGCATTGCCTCACTCTATGAAACATTCGAACCCAGGGAAGCCAGCATGCCTCAGCTCGTATAGACCCTTATATTTTTTTGATTCGCTAAATCATAGGCCACATTGACGATCATGTCCTCTTGACCGCCAACGGTTTTTAGCCGTCCCATCTCAAATAGGATATCTCTTGCATCAATATCGAACTTCTTTGCTGCACGCAGTGCATGAAGCATAAAGCTGCCATATACCCCGGCATAACCGATCGTTAAAGAGTTTTTATCAATTACAATAGGTCTGTGCATCTTTGGAACCAGGATATCATCCGCCACATCCATGATCTTATAAAGATCAATGCCTGTTTCATAACCCATTTTTTTCAATACCGCGGTGATAACCTCTGTCTGGCAGTTGCCTGCTCCTGCTCCTAATCCCTTACAGGTTGCATCAATGGTTGACACTCCACATTCCAGCGCCCTGAGTGTGTTTCCAATTGCCAAACCAAGGTTGTTATGCGCATGAAAACCAACCGGCAGTCCTATCTTCTCTCGTACCGCCGTAATTCGGGCTTCGACTCCATCAGGGGTTAATGCTCCCGCCGAATCGGCTATATAGATCATATCCGCCCCGGCATCCGCAAAGATTTTTGCCTGCTCTACGATCTTTTCAGGCTCCACCATATGAGACATCATCAGAAAACCGATAGCCTCCATGCCGAGCTTTTTTGCTGATTGAATGTGTTGGATGCCCACATCCGCCTCTGTTACATGGGTAGCAACTCGAACTATTTTGGCATTGTAGCTTGCCGCCATCTTTAAATCTTCAATAGTTCCTATTCCGGGTATCAGCAGAACTGCAAGCTTGGTATTCGTTAATACGCTCGAAACTGCTTTGAGATATTCTTCGTCTGTATGCTTTGCAAAACCATATTGGAATGAGCTGCCGCCTAATCCATCTCCATGAGTAACCTCAATGGCAGGTACGCCTGCTTGCTCCAGTCCTTTTGCCAGCTCCATCATATCATCTATAGAAAATTGATGGCTTACGGCGTGCATTCCGTCTCGCATGGTCGTGTCAATGATACGTATCTTTTTCATATATGTTGTATTCTCCTTTTTATATATATTGTATACTCTTTCACTCACTACTAATTTCCAGCGGCCAACAGTTGAACCGCAAGTTCCTCAGCAACTGCTTTTGCTGCACTGGTCATAATATCCAGGTTTCCTGAATACTTTGGCAGATAGTCTCCCGCTCCTTCCACCTGTACCATAATCGTAACTTTATCTCCGTCGAATATAGGCGGCACAATCATTCTGTACCCCGGCACATACTGCTGTATTACGTGTACCATCTCTTCTATTGATTTTGTGATGTTTTCCTGGTCCGGATTTTCCACCCTCGCATAAATGGTATCGCGCATGAGTAGAGGCGGCTCTGCGGGATTGAGTATAATGATTGCTTTTCCCTTTTTTGCTCCTCCAATCAGGACGATTCCTTTTGCGGTTGTCTCGGTAAACTCATCAATATTTTCACGAGTCCCCGGACCGGCACTGCGGCTGGATAAGGTTGCAACAATCTCCGCATAAGATACAGGGCATATTCTGTTGATGGCTGAAACGATCGGAATCGTTGCCTGTCCGCCGCAGGTTACCATGTTATAGTTGTCCACATCGAGGCTGATCTTTTCCTTGCTTACAGCCGGCACCAGATAGAGCCCGACTGCCGCCGGAGTCAGGTCGATGGCGTATTTTCTGTAATTCTTAATAATTTTCGCGTTAGCAAGGTGACTTTTGGCACTGGTTGCATCAAAGACGATTTGCACTCCGTCATCTTCTGACAGTGCGCTGATGCCTTTTGCCGAAGCTTCGATCCCTCTGTCCCTCGCCAGCTTCAAGCCTTCCGAAGTTTCATAGATGCCGATCATTTTGGTGACTTCGATATTCTCACTCGTCGCCAACTTGCACATCAAGTCGATCCCGATATTCCCGGGTCCTATAATCGCTGCCTTAATTTTCTTACCCAATTTATTACTCCTTTAACCTAAGTTTATTGTCTCAGAAAAACCTTCTGATTATAGACTATTACGAAGAGATTCCACCTCATTTTTTGCAGCTTCGTAGATAAGACCAGTATCGATGAGATAGCTTAGATACTGAACACCCATGTTTTTATGCATTAGAATGGTTTCTTTTTTGTCTGCAAAGCTTCCAACTGTGACGTTTTTATCTCTGGCTTTCTTTGTAATCTCCTCAATAACCGATAGAACCTTCGGATGTGTTACCTGGCCTGTAAGACCCAGTGACTGCGATAAATCATACGGACCAAGGAATAAAACATCAATATCGGGCACTTCCAAAATACGATCAATATTCCGAACACCCTCCATTCCTTCAATCTGAATAACAACCAGCGTACTATCATTGGATTTCTGGAAATATTCCTTCCTGGGGATGTGTGAGTATTCTGCATTACGTGTAAATTTACACACGCCACGATTTCCCTTTGGAAAGAACTTTGTCGATTCCACGGCATATTTTGCCGATTCTACTGTATTGACCTGGGGGATCTGCACACCGGATGCCCCTGTGTCCAACGCGCGTGTAATCATCGTGTCGGAGTTCTCGCGTATGCGTATAACGGGAGCTGCCCCGGAGAGCTTTGCAGCACGCACTAGATTTTCAGCTTGGTGAACATTCATTGGTCCGTGTTCGGTATCAAGAATAACAAAATCGAAACCGGCATATCCCATTATCTCTGTAACTACAGGATCTACCGTCCTCACAAATGGACCATAAAGACATTCACCATTTTTTAAACGAAGTTTTAGTTGAGCAGTATCCATATATGATCTCCTATCTGACTACCATTACCCAATCTTCAAGCCTACCAAAAGGTCAGCACGTCTTCGGGCTCGATTGTTCTCTCCAGGCTGGGCGAATACATGACCGCACAATTTCAGTTGCTTACAGCTTGGTCCCCAGATACCGCTCTACTTCCGCCTGGCACGCTTACAACTCAGCCGGAGTCCCACTCACCTTAACCTGTCCCTTTTCCAACACGTAAGCCCGCAAGTTTTCGTTCAGACATATTGATAGTTCTGCTCCACCAGAAGAATGGTTACAACATCCCGTTGCAGACGCTTCAAAATCTCCGCTGTCCAAGCCGATGGTATCGATAATCCGTTGCGCCTGCCGCTGCGAACGCCGATCGAGCATGAGGATGGCCGGGGAGAGGGCGCGACCGTCTCCATCCATGGCGGTCAGGCCGGGTGTGGTTCCCGACAAGGCAATGACCTCCACTTCAGCGTTAAGATCCCCGAACGACCGGCATCCGGTCATGAATGTCTGCTGCCATTTTTCCGGTTCGATATCCCCGAAAAGCCCTCCGTTGTATACATTGATGTCATAGGTTTGGGAAAATTGATGCACCAGCTGGGGCGTTCCCTGATCATTCCGAAAAATACCCATCTTCGTGCCGGTGGTTCCGATATCGACAGCCAGAATATTCATGGATAACCCTTAATTGAATAGATCATGCACACATATCCGTTCAACCAGCTGGCAAACCCGACCGGGTCCATGATATCCCACGGTCCTTTGGCTTATTGGCGCGTTTGACGTTTGATCTCTCCTCTTGAAACAACCGTCTCGACATTCCTGAGTGCCCCGACATCATCGAGGGGGTTCCCGTTGACTCCGATAACGTCACCGAACTTGCCCTCCTCAAGGGTGCCGATGCTCCCCTCCAGTCCGCAGACTTTGGCTGCATGGCAAGTGGCGGCCATCAACGCCTGGCCGGGTGTAGCACCGAAATCCACCAGATATTGGATCTCCTGGGCCAGACAGCCATGCATCGCATCGGTGCCCACGGCGAATTGGATGCCCGCCTTGACGGCAGCCGCCATCCGTTGAGCGACCTCATCTCGCTGTTGTAAATGTCCCGCGATGAGATTGGGCGGGAGAGTCCGAATCCGGGCATCCGTGAAGAAGATGCTGGGGGTCATCACCAGCCATCTGCCCGCCTTGGCGACAAGGTCGATCTCCCGGTCCGTCAGGAAGTAGCCGTGCTCGATGACATCGATGCCGGTTTCTATCGCCCACTCCAGACCTGGGCCGCCAATACAGTGGGTGGCCACGGGTATGCCGACCCGATGGGCTTCGTCGACCGCGGTCCGGAGCTCCTCCTTGGAGAAGTAGCTGGGGATCCCCTTCGGGCCGCGCAGGGTTCCGGTGATGTAAATCTTGATCAGGTCTGCCCCGGCGGAGATGTTTTCCCTCACTGCCGCCAGAATCTGATCGGTGCCGCCAAAGGGATATCCCACGAAACCGTGCCCGTGGAAGGCGCGGATACCCCGCGTGGCGATGAGAAGGCGGGGACCTTCAATGTGCCCCTCCTCGACCGCCTTTTTGCATTCCACATCCAGAAAGCCTTTATCCCCCATGCATCGGGACGTGGTAACGCCGGATTGAAGATCGATCTTCAGGGTTTCACAGGCGCGCAGGGTCAAGGCGGGAACAGGGTCGGTCATGCGATGCAGGTAATTATCCAGCCTTGGGTCAAGGGAAAGGTGATTGTGACAATCGATCAATCCGGGAAGAAGGGTTTGGTCTCCGCAGTCCAACACCTGAACATTCTTGTATTCCTGAAACTCTTCGGCCTTTCCAACCCTGACAATGCGGGGGCCTTCGATCAGGATTGCGCCCTTATCAATCGGAGCCTTCCCTTTTCCATCGATCAGCAGCCTTCCCTTGATCAGAGTCTTCCCCATGTTTTCCCCTCCCGGTGCATGTCTAATCGTCTTTCCACTGCCGCGGTTCGAATCCGGGGTTTCAGCCCCGGGATCGCAGCTCCTTAATCGGCTGGATTCGTCATTTTTTCAATCACCTGGATCAGTTCGTGGACTTCGGCGTTTTCCAGACCCAGGGAGAGGGCCGCCAGGTAGTATTGCTGGGCTGCAGAGGCGACCAGCAAAGGGGTTCGAAGCCTTCTGCCATCATTGATCACCAGGCCGATGTCTTTGCACATCTGCCCCAGTCCTCCGGGCGCGGGGGCGTTGTCCAGAATGCTGGCCGTGATGAGCCGGAACCAATTGCTCCCGCATATGCCGCTTCCGATGACCTGACAGACCTGCCGCGGGTCCAGTCCTCCTTTTCTGGCCAAGGTGATGATCTCGATCGTGGAGGCAAGGGTGGTGGCCACGAGAAGCTGGTTGCAATGCTTGACCGCTTGCCCCAGGCCGGGTTTTTCACCGACATACGTGATCTGCCCCTGCACCTCCAGAAGAGACCGGCATTCCTCGATAAGCCCTTTGGCTCCCGCCACAATCAGCGTCAACGTTCCCGCTTTCACCCTCGCCGGGCCCCCGGTCACGGGGCAATCTACGAAACCCACCTTCTTTTCGGCGCATTTGGCGGCCAGCCATTCGAGATTGTCCTTGTCGATGGTGGACATGCAGATGATCCTCGTTCCGTCGTGACATCCCTGAAGGATGCCGTCGGGACCTGTGACAACGTCGATCACCTGCTGATCGTTCAATACGTAAACAATGACTTTATCTGACTTTTCTGCGACTTCCCTGCTGTTTTTCACCGCAATCCCGCCGACGGCGGTAAATTCCCTTATCACCTCAGGCCTGCGAGCATAGCCCACAACATTGTACCCCTCAGCGATATATTTTATCGCTGCCGCCCTCCCCATCCGGCCAAGACCAATGATTCCTATCGTTTCAGACATGCTTACCTCCTCTCAGCGATCCTGCATAAGCTTCAGAAACTTCGGTTCCTCGCCCTCAATCATTCGGTAACAGTGCTCATCGCCGGGAAACTTTCCTGTGCGCACGTCCTCGCAATACTCCGACATGGCCTTGATGATGATCTCAGCCACATTGCAATATTTCTTCACAAACTTGGGAGTGAACGCCTGGAATTGTCCGATCAGATCGCTGACGATCAAAAGCTGGCCGTCACAGTGTAAGCCGGCGCCGATAGATAGCACCGGGATAGAGAGTATTTGGTGAATGTAATGAGTCACCTCGGGCGGTACCGCCTCTACCAGAATCATCTGGGCGCCGGCTTTTTGCACGGCCAAGGCATCCTCAACAACCAGTTTGGCCGCATCGGCGGTACGGCCTTGAGCCTTGTGTCCGCCAAGCACCCCGGAACTCTGGGGGGTGAGTCCGATGTGGCCGCACACCAATATCCCGGCCTCTACGATGGCTTTAATGCGGCGGGCTGCGCGCACGCCGCCCTCGAGTTTGATGGCATCTACATTGGCTTCTTTTAGAAACCTGCCGGCATTTTCCACGGCCTTCTCATCGCTTACCTGGTAGGAGAGAAACGGCATGTCGCCGATGACAAACGTATTGGGTGCGCCGCGGCGCACGGCGTCGCAGTGCACGATGCACTGGTCCATGGTCACCGGCACTGTGCCCGGGTATCCATAAACACACATCCCGAGGGAATCTCCGACCAAGATCATGTCCAAACCGGCAGCCTCAGCGAACTGCGCCATGGGAAAGTCGTAGGAAGTGAGCCAGGTAATCTTCCGAGCTTCCTGCTTCATCCGGTAAAAATCATGTATCATCAATTTTTTTCGCATCACTGCAATCCTCCTCCTGTAGGCACTAAGAACCTATCCGTAAATAACGTTTTTCATGCGTTAACAGTTTATAATCAGGTAACATTATTTTATTTACGGACAAGATCTAAATCACGTTAGATATTACAAAATATACTCACCGGTTATTCCAGTTAAAGAAGATCCGTCTTCGCCTCCAAATTCCTTTGACTCAAGACATTGGACATGGCATTGGCGATATGGCGCCGCATCAGCTTTCCCGCAGCCTTTTTATCTTTGCGATCAAGGCAATCGATCAGCCGGGAATGCTCATCCCAAGCCTGTCTCCAGGAACCATCCTTGCGAACTCCCAACGCTCTGAGCCTGAGAACCGTATTCCTCAGGTTGCTGATCAGATCCATCAGGTATCTGCTGTTGGTTGATTGGTAAATGGTTTCATGGAAAAGGGAATTGAGCTCGAATATTTGATTCAGCTTGGTTTCTCTGGGAATGGTCGAAGATTCAAGCATCTGGCTGGCCCGATCCCGGATGGACCTGAGAGTCTCGATGTCTTTCTGTTTAATTCGCTCACAGGCCAATTCCACTCCATAGGCTTCAAGAACACCGCGAATGGCAAACAATTCTCTTATGGTTTCAAGATCGAGCCGGGTAATTCGGACGCCGTTTTGGGGCAATCTTTCAACCAGACCGTCCTTTTCCAAGAGGTGGAAAGCATGCCGAATCGGAGTGCGACTAGCATTGAAGGCCTTGGCAACTTCCTCCTGCATCAGCCTTTCTCCAGGCAGGATTTCACTATTCAGAATCTTCTTCTTCAGCAGTTCGTAGATCTGATCGGAAAAGGACTTGGGCGGACGGACCAGTTCGGATTCTATCCGCAGACCGGATATTCTGTCCTTGCCTTCATTGTCTTTTTGCCCGGTTTTGATCATAGCAAATATTTTCATTCTCCTCTAAGGCAATATCAGCTCTCCTAGAGCTTGAAGAGGCGTGGAAGCACGAGCGTAAACCAGGGGAAAAATGCTACGAACAATGCCCCAATCAGCAACACCACGAAGTAAGGTGTATAAGCACGTGTGGCCTTTTCCACATTGACTTGACCCAGCGAACAGGCAATCAGAAAACCGATCCCCATGGGAGGTAGAAATAATCCGATTCCCAAGGCAGTGATCATGACAATCCCGTAGTGCAACGGGGTAATATCAGCGAAATGGCCCATAATCGGGAAAAGGATCGGCGTAAAAATGATCAAGGCCGGGAGTCCTTCGAGAAATGCGCCAAACACTACGAACACGGCGATCGTTATCAACAGAAAAGGCGCTGAACTGCTCGATAATTTCGTGATCAGGTTCGCAAGCAAACCGGGAACGCTTTCCGCCGCAAAAATCCAAGAGAGGAGCGATGCCGTTCCCACCAAGAGAAGGATCATGCCGGTCAATGAGGCCGTATTCACAAAGATAGGAATCAGATCTCGCAGATGAATCTCCTTATAGACAAATACACCGAGGATCAGGGCGTAAATAACGCCTATCATGCCGGCCTCGGTCGGTGTCACGATCCCTCCAAGGATGCCGCCCAGGATGATGACGGGCGTCAAGAGCGGCAGGAGTGCCCGGCGAAAGGCCACCAGTACTTCCCTTGCGGACTGCCGCCGCTCACGGGGAATATTTTCCCGCACAGCCTGGATATAGATGAGGACGATCAACGGCAATGCCATGCAGGCAGCCGGCAAGAATCCGGCTATGAACAAAGCCGCCACGGAGAGGTTGGTCAGATTTGCCAACACAACCATGGGAATGCATGGGGGAACAAGCATCCCCATGGCAGATGCGGAAGCAACGATCGACACCGCCTGTTCCGGACGATACCCCCCGCGCTTCATTGCGGGGATGAGGATTGAACCCATCGCGGAGACATCGGCTACGGATGCGCCGGAAATCCCCGAAAAAATGTATTCCCCCAGAACTGTGGAAATCCCAAGGCTTCCGCGCACATGTCCGACAAGCGCACGTGCGAAAGTAACGAGACGCGTCGTGATACCACCGGTATTCATCAAATCGCCCACAAGGACAAACAGGGGAACCGCAAGGAGGACAAACGAGTCCATCCCGCCAATAATCGTAATGGGAACGATTAAAAGTTGTATATTGCCTCTGGCCAGCAGGTAAACAAGACAAGCCGAGCCGATGGCTACCGAAATGGGCGTGTTAATCGCCATTAAGCTGACAACCACGCAAACCATCATGATGATCAGGAGGCCCGGGGGTACGGACATATATTTCCCGATTAAGGCCAGGGCGGCGGTCAAAACGACGACCCCGATAGCCGAGACGCAAGTCGAAGCCCAGTCTTTTCGTTTGAAAATCTTCTGCAATTGGTACAATACGAAAATAAGCCCTGCCGCGGGAAGGGCTGCAAACACCCATGCCATGGAAAAATGCATGGTTATGGAGTAAGAGCCCTTCATGGCAACCGCGGTTACTACTCCCTGGTACAACAAGAATAGCGAGAAGGTTGTAACCAGGATGACAACGACAGTTTCGAGTTTTCGGCGGACCGAATCCGACAACCGGGTTACCAGACTGTCAATGCTGACGTGAGAGCTCCGCGCGAGCGCAACACCTGCGCCCACAAAATTCGCCCAGATAAAGAGGTAACGGGAAAGCTCTTCGCTCCACGGCGGCAATTCCTGCAAAATGTACCGGCACACGATCTGCATCGTTACAACGAGCGTAATGCAGATCAATAATATTGCCGCCGCGAATTCGAGCCATCGAGTGAATATACCGGCCTTCTTGGGCTCTTCTTTAACGGTACTTTCCTGCATCTGCCTCCCCCCGTCAGTTTCATTCATAAGCTTTGCTTTGCTTCGTCGCGATCAAACGCATGACCCACTGAACACTTTGGGCATTGCTGCGGCTGCGTAGTTATTAGCCCGGTAATGAAACATCTGAACCTTTTATAAAGCTTATAAGACCTGCTGCTGAATACCCGTGGACAGGGATGAATGGAGGAGCGGGGCTCAGGGGGATGCAGTTCCCCCCGAGCAAGATCCCCGTTACCCCTTCCCATCATTGACGTATGGTTGCTGCCAACCGTCGTCCTACTTCCCAGTATGTCTTTAGGCTGTTCTATTTGGCGTCTTCAGGGCCAAAATAGACCTTCCCCCCTACAGGATACTTTTTCCTTGTCTTTTCGACCTCCGCCAAAAGCTCGGTCACTTTATCCACGCCCCATTTCTTCTTTGCCCATTCATAGACCGGCTCCTGGGCTTTACGGAAGGGGGTCAAGTCTTTGACGTCGTTGACCTTCATCCCTGCTTTTTCCATCTCTTTTTGTTGACCGTCCTCATTGGCACCGACCAACTTCCGGAACATGGGGGCCGCTTCCTCAGCAGCCTTCTGAATGGCATTCTGCTGGTTCGCATCGAGCCTCTGCCAGGTCATCTCCGAGATGATGATAGGAAGGGTGCTGTACTGATGCTTGGTCAGGGACATGTATTTCTGAACCTCGTAGAATTTCGATGCATAGATGTTCATGAAAGGATTTTCCTGTCCATCCACCACCTTCTGCTGCATGGCCTGATAGAGTTCGGCATAAGACATGGGCACGGCACTCGCTCCGAGCGCCTGAAGGATGTTGATCGACATCTCCGACTGCACGACGCGGATCTTGAGCCCTTTCATATCCTGCGGGGTATAAACGGGCCTGACGTTGTTGGTCAAATGACGGAATCCATTGTCCCAGGTCACCAGGTAATGAATGCCCTTTGCCTTCAGCGGTTCATAAAACTTCGCCACATAAGGTGTATCCATGAAGGCATAGGCCTGCGAGTAATTATCAAACAGATAGGGCAGCTCGATTAACTCCTGGATCCGCGTCGAATCAAAAGTCGAAACCAGTCCGGCCGTGGTAATATAGAAGTCCAAGACCCCTGTTGCAACCTGCTGCTGGCAAGCTTGATGACTACCCATAGCGCCCGCCGGGAAGATATCGATCTTGACATCCCCTTTGCTCAGTTCATTCACCCGCTTGACGAAGAAGAGGCAGACATCATGCCTTATGTTGGTCACAGCCTCTGAATGGGCCAGCCGCAGGGTTACCGCCTTGGCCGACCCTGTGCTGGGTGTAAATACCAGAAAACTCGCTATTAGACCTAATGCCAGACATCCGAGTGCTTTCTTTGTTCGCATCGCCAATCCTCCTTCTTCTTATTATGATTGATGTTCAGAAAACCATTCGAACCGGACTCGGTCCACGATCCGACTTTACAGCCGATGATATGCCGGATTCATGTATCCATGGACCCAGCCGCTGACTACTATACGCCTACTTTGAATGTCAAGCTATTTTATAAATAGTGATTGAAGTCAATATAATAGGTAAATGACGGCTCGAAACCAGATGACTTCTGCAGGACATTTCAGTCAAAGAATTGACCACATTTTTATCCTTTTCATCCTTGACAATCCAAAATCATACGGCTATGTTTCTACCCGCGCCAGCGGAATGTGGTTCGTGGAACGCATGCACCGAGGCAGGAAGTGAATAGTCCAATTCCCGGAGGCAAACTGCGGGGAGGTTAATCGGGTATAGGAAAAATGAACCAGAATCTGACAGCATTCTGTGGTCTTTGCTGCGCGGACTGCATTCCGTCCGACGAAGAGTTGTTTCACTTGGCCGATGCATTGGATAAAAAACTCGCTGGAATCCAGTTCAGGCTCTACGCAGAGTACAAAACTGAGCGAATCCCGGAGTTCAAGGATTATCCCATATTTCTCTCCGTATTACGCAGGATCGGACAACTGCACTGTTCAACCTGCCGGCAGGGTGGAGGGAATCCGCAATGTGCGATCAGGCTATGTGCACAGAACAAGAGGTTGAATGGTTGCTGGGAGTGCGATCAACGTTCCGGGTGCGGTCTGCTTGATCATCTCCGTAATGTTCATGCGAACTTAGACTATCACCTGGACCTCATCGCGAAAATGGGGCCTGAAAAATGGTTTGAGAAGAGAAAAGGGCACTATCGATGGCAATGAAGATGGGCCTTCGAACCGGCATATGGAATATCGTTGTCATCGGGACGTCGAATTCGCTCGGCCACGAGGAGCGCAGTGCCGGGATAGCGGGAGAGGAGCGCAGCGATCCCATTCAATTAAGACACGATGGGTAAGGAGGTTAAAAAAGCATGATCATCGATGAGGACAAATGCATCGGCTGTGAAAGCTGCCTCAACTGGTGTCCCATGGGGGCCATCCGGATGGGTGAAGAGAAGGCGGCGATCGACCAGACTGAATGTGTGGAATGCAATGTCTGCCGTAGGGTCGAGATCTGTCCCGTGGACGCCTTCGTGCAAAAGCCTCTGGAATGGCCCCGCAGCGTGAGGGCCATCTATAGCGATCCGCTGAATGTCCACAAGGAGACGGGATTGGCCGGGCGGGGGACGGAGGAGATCAAGACGAACGATGTGACCGGGAGATTCCGACGCGGCCAGGTCGGTGTGGCCATTGAAGTCGGCAGACCCGGTCTCGGGGCAAAACTCAAAGAGCTGGAAAAACTGAGTATGGTCCTGGCCCGGTACGGAGTTGAATTTGAACCCAAGAATCCCCTGACCAACCTCCTTAACCCCAAAACCGGCCAGCTGCCGGCGGAGATCAGGGAGGAAAAGGTCCTGTCCGCCATCATCGAATTTGCCGTGGAAGAGGCGAAACTCCTCGACGTCCTGGCCCTGATCAAAGAGACGGCCAAAGAGTTGGACACCGTGATCAGTATGGATGTGGCCTGCCGGACGGCCCAGGACGGAACCTGGCCTTGTGCAAAAATCCTCAAAGAGGCCGGCCTGTTCTATCGCCCCAATGCCAAGATTAATGTGGGTCTTGGAAAACCCTATATCGATTAGGAGGTCGCAGCGCAATGACACACACATTACACCGCCAGGGGTCGACGGAATCGTTGGAAAAAGATTATGTGGTGTTTGCCATGCCCTCCAGCGGCCTCAATTCGGATGGATCCAAACCAAAATTAGAGAAGGTCTTCGAGATTCTGAAACGGTATAACCCCGTCAATATCGGCGATTCCAAGGGGGGCAGCCGGTTTTCCCTGGGGAGCGATGAAGCGGTCCGGGAGATCCTGGTGGAGAACGAACTGGTGCACGCCGTTTACCGTTCCCGGGAGCAGGTGATCCGGGTCCTGCAAGATTTAAAAAATGAGGATCTTGGTTTGTCCGTCACGGTGAGCGGCCTGACGGAGGCTGTCCACGAGTGCTGCCACAAGGTGGACCTGACCCCCCATACGATCGTCATGTCCCTGGGCATCTGGGGGAGAACGGACCTGCTTCCCGAGGAGAAGATCCAGAGGGTGGCCACGATGTGCGGCCATGGCTTGGTGTCGTATAATCTCGTCAGGGAGCTGGCGGGGCAGGTGAAAGACGGTCGATTGACCGCCCGAAAGGCGGGAGAAATGCTTGCCAAACCCTGCATCTGCGGGATCTTTAATCCTGAACGGGCGGCGGAACTCATTGAGGATCTGGATTCCTGAACGGGTCCGACGCAAGGGACTGCAGGAGCGGGACGTGGCGAGTCGCCGCGAATATATTAAATATGTACAAGACCGACCGATCGGGGAGACACGGGCATGAGACTCCGGATCGACGAGTCCCATACCCATGCCGAGGCATGGTAACACTCTTCTTATCCTTGTCCGTGGCCCGGAAGGTCACGGTGTGCTTCCTCACGGCTGGAAAGATCACCAGCCCCGTCTCCAGGATCAGGGAATCCGCCGTCCCGCGGCCGAAGGCCCGGAGATACGTGATGGACGGATTCCCCTTCGCAACCGAAAAAGAGAAGCGCAATCGACACGAACAGCAGGGGGCGCCCGTGCACATGCACGGGCGCCCCCTGGTTTTAATCAGCCTTTGCGGGGATCGGCTATCCCTTTTTGGCCGGTTTGACCAGCGGGATGCCCAGCGCCTTGGCCACCCCCTTGCCGTAGGCCGGGTCGGTCTTCAGGCAGTTGCCGATGTGGCGGAGCTTTATCTCCTTTGGCGCATCGCCCATGGCGCGGGCGGTGTTTTCAAAGAGGGCCTTCTTCTGCGCGGCGCTCATCAGGCGGAAGAGCTTGCCGGGCTGGGTGTAGTAGTCGTCATCGTCTTTGCGGTAATTCCAGTGATCCGCCGCCCCCTCTAACTTCAGGGGCGGTTCGGCGAAACCGGGCTGTTCCTGCCACTCGCCGTAGCTGTTGGGCTCATACCCGAGGGTGCTGCCATAGTTGCCGTCCACCCGCATCGCGCCGTCGCGATGATAGCTGTGGTACGGGCAGCGGGGGGCGTTGACCGGGATCTGGTCGTGGTTGACGCCGAGCCGGTACCGGTGGGCGTCGCCGTAGGAGAAGAGCCGTCCCTGGAGCATCTTGTCGGGCGAAAATCCGATGCCGGGGACGACATGGGCGGGGTTGAAGGCCGCCTGCTCGACCTCGGCAAAGTAGTTCTCCGGGTTCTTGTTCAGTTCGAGGACGCCCACCTCGATCAGGGGATAGTCCTTGTGCAGCCAGACCTTGGTGAGGTCGAAGGGGTGGTAGGGGCATTTCGCCGCATCCTTCTCCGGCATGATCTGGACGTAGAAGGTCCAGCGGGGGAATTTTTTCTTTTCGATGCTCTCGTACAGGTCTCGCTGGTGGCTCTCCCGGTCTTTGGCGACGATCGCCTCCGCCTCCTGGTCGGTCAGGTTTTTGATCCCCTGCTGGGTCTTGAGGTGGAACTTGACCCAGTAACGTTCGTTTTTGGCGTTGATCAGGCTGAAGGTGTGGCTGCCGAAGCCGTGCATATGGCGGTAGGAAAGGGGGATCCCCCGGTCGCTCATCACGATGGTGACCTGATGGAGCGCTTCGGGCAGCGAGCTCCAGAAGTCCCAGTTGTTTTTGGCGCTGCGCATGTTCGTGCGGGGGTCCCTTTTCACGGCGTGGTTGAGGTCGGGGAACTTCAGGGGATCGCGCAGGAAGAAGACCGGCGTGTTGTTCCCCACCAGATCCCAGTTCCCCTCCTCGGTCTAGAATTTCATCGCGAAGCCCCGGATGTCCCGCTCGGCGTCGGCGGCGCCCCGCTCCCCGGCGACCGTGGAGAAGCGGAGGAAGCAGTCGGTCTTCTTGCCCACCTTGGAGAAGATCTTGGCCTTGGTGTACTTGGTGATGTTGCGGGTGACGGTAAAGGTGCCGTAGGCGCCGGACCCCTTGGCATGCATGCGCCGCTCGGGGATCACCTCCCGGTCGAAGTGGGCGAGTTTTTCCAGGAACCAGACGTCCTGCAGGAGCTGGGGTCCTCGGGGCCCGGCGGTCATGACGTTCTGGTTGTCGACGACAGGGGCGCCGCTCCGGGTGGTCAATTTTTTCGAATTCTTCATGTTTGCCTCCTTTTTTCGAATGGTTTAAGTCGTTGGAATGTGATGTTCTCCACTTTTCCTGCACCAATCCGGAATCATTCCAGATAACATGGAAAAAATAATAATAAGGATGCGCCGATTTCAGCCCTTACGGCCTTGGCGTTTCCGCTTCCCGGGAAAATCTTCCCGGTCTGAAACGCAGTCGCGGCAATACCCGTAGTATTCCATCCGCGCATCGGTCACCGTGAAACCCACCCGACGGGCGATGTCCCCGGGTTCAATGGACGGGGGAAGGTGGAAATCCGTGATTTTGCCGCAGCGCCTGCAGACGAGGTTGATGTGTTCCTCCAGAGTGACTTCACAGCGATTTTCCATCCGGTCAAATTCCAGGTTTTTGATGATGCCCTGTTGGACAAATTCCCCGAGCGTTGCATAAACCGTTGACAGGCTGACGTTTCTCGTTCTCCTGCGGGCCTCCCGGTAGATCAGTTTTGCTCCGGGATGGAGGTACCCCTTTTCGACCAGCACATCGACAATCGCCAGCCGCTGCGGGGTGATCTTGAGACCCCTTTCCTCCAGTTTGCCGATGAGTCCTTCCCGCGTGAGCTTTTCCATGTCGGAATGATTCCAGTTTGGGTAAATATCTATCTTGATCTTCAGGTGATGTCAAGAATTTATTACTTCTCCGTTTCGAGCAGGCCGTGGACGAACCAGCGCTGCAGGCAAATCACCACCAGCACCGGCGGCACAAGCGCCATCATCGCGGCCGCCATCACGAGGTTCCATTCGGGAAGCTGCGTCCCCGTGGGGACGGTCGAGGCGATGCCGACGACCACGACGCGCATGTTGTCCGAATTGGTCGCCATCAGCGGCCAGAGGTACTGGTTCCACCCGTAGATGAACATGACCACGAACAGCGCGGCGATGTTGGCTCCGGAGTTGGGCAGCAGGATCGACCAGAGGAAGCGCAGCGGGCCTGCGCCGTCGATCTTGGCCGCATCGACGAGCTCGTCGGGAATGGTGATGTAGAACTGCCGGAAAAGGAAGGTGGCCGTGGCGGAGACGATCAGCGGGATCGTGAGCCCCGCGTAGGTGTCCACCCAGCCCAGCATGCTGACCACCTGGTAGGTGGAGATGATCCGGACCGGTACGGGCAGCATCAGCGTGATGAAAATCATCCAGAAGGCGATCTGCTTCCCCCGGAAATCGAAAAAGACGATGGCGAAGGCGGAGAGGATCGCGATGGATATCTTTCCCAGGCTGACGACGACCGCCACGACGGCGCTGTTGAGGAGGAGCCGGCCCATGTGGATGCGGTTCCAGACCGTGACGTAATTCTCTAACAGGTGCCCCGAGGGGATCAGGCTCTGGGGGACCTTGATCACCTCGTCCAGGCTCTGGGTGCTGATCACGAACCCGTAGTAGAGGGGAAAGCCGATCAGCAGGACCGAAAGGATCAGCAGCAGGTGGATGATCCATTTCCGCCCGTCAATCGGAGTTTTTCGGATCCCGGGAAGGAGCGCCGCCATCAGTAGGTCACCTTCCTTTCCGTGTAGCGGAACTGCAGGACGGTCAGGACGATCACCAGCGCCATCAGGATCACGGACTGGGCGGCGGAGTAGCCCATCCGGAGATTGACGAAGCCGTCGACGTAGGCCTTGTAGACCATGATCGTGGTTGTATCGCCTGGTCCTCCCTGGGTGACCGCATGGATGATGCCGAAGGTTTCGAAGAAGGAGAAGACCATGTTCATCAAGAACAGGAAGAAGGTCACCGGAGAGAGAAGGGGAAAGGTGATCGAGCGGAAGAGAACGAATCCGCCGGCCCCGTCCACCCGGGCGGCCTCGATCACCGATTCGGGAATCGTCTGCAATCCCGCCAGGAAAAAGGCGATGTTGTAACCCAGATGCGCCCAGGCGGCCGCAAAGATCACCAGCAGCATCGCGACCCACCCCTTGAGGAGCCAGTTGAATTCATAGGTCGTCACCAGGGAGAGCAGGTAGGAAAGGATTCCGTAGCTCGGATGGAAGATGAACAGCCAGATGATCCCCGATACGGGCGGCGCGATCCCGTAGGTCCAGAGGATCGCGGTCCGGTAGAAGGGGAGGCCGCGGATCTTCTGGTTGGCGAGGTTGGCCAGAAAGAGCGAGGCGACGAGTCCCATGGCGGTCACCCCCAGGGAAAAGACGAAGGAGTAAACGACGCTGCGACCGTATTCCGGGGCGGTCAAGAGCTCGATGAAATTCCCGAACCCCACGAAGATCTCCCGGTCGCCGAACGGGGCGACCTTGAAGAAGGAGAGGCGCAGGGAGTCGAAGGCGGGCCAGAAGAAAAAGACGACGACCACGACAATCTGCGGGGCGAGGAGAAGATAGGGGAGCCAGCGGTTCTGGAAGATGCTTCTTTTCATCGGCCCATCTCGGTGGAAATTTCCCCGGGAAACGGGCCTTCACGGGGGAGGGGGTGGCCCCCGTGAAGGTTGCCCGGTGTTCAGGGGCGTGGGGTTGTCACTTGTAAAGCGACGCAAACTCCTTGAGGATCTTGCCTCCCTGCCTGACGGCGTCGTCGAGACCCTGCTTGGGCGTTTTCTGTCCGCCGACGACATTTTCCAGCTCGGCCTCGATGTTGTCGCGGACCGCCGCGAAGTTGCCCAGGCGGATCCCCTGGCTGTTGGCGGTGGTCTTGCCGCTCATGATCTGGTTGAAGGCGGTCCACATGTCGGGGTTCTTCTGGAAATGGTCCGTCGCCTGGAGAACTTTCAGCGCCGACTTGCTCACCGGGAGGTAACCCGTGGTGGCGTGCCACCAGGCCTGCTGCTCGGGCTTGCCCAGGAACTCGAGGAATTTCGCCACACCGTTATACTCCTCGGCTTTACGCCCCTTCATTACCCAGAGGCTGGCGCCGCCGATGATGGAATTGCCCTGGGGATAGCCGGCCATGCGGGGCAGTCTGCCCGTCCCCCATTCGAATTTGGCTGTCTTCGCGAGCGTCCCCACGAGCGCCGTCGAGGCGAGTCCGATGGCCGCCTCCCCGTTGATGATGGGCTGATCGCCCTTGGCCGTCCGGCCCGAGTAGGTGTAGATCCCCTCTTTCTGCCAGCGTGTGAGGAGGGTCAAAAGCTTCACGCCGAAGGCGCCGTTGATCTTGAGCTGCGAAGCCATGCCCTTGAAGCCGTTGTTCTGATCGGCGAAGGGCTGGTCATGCCAGGAGTGCGCGTTCTCGATGAGTGTCCAGGAGGGCCAGGCCGTGGTGAAGCCGATCTTGGTGGCGCCGGATTTGACACAGGCCCTGGCTGCTTTCTCGATATCGTCATACGTGGCGGGCGCCTTTGTCGGATCGAGGCCGGCCTTTTTGAAGATGGTCCGGTTGTAGTAGAGGATCGCCGTGGAGGAGTTGAAGGGCATCGAGTA
>JAPLJY010000254.1 GCA_026388345.1 Deltaproteobacteria bacterium | reverse complement strand
CCCCGCGAGGATCAGCACGCCGGTGGTCAGCAGAACGATCTTCGTGTGGAGTGAGAGCCGCTTCTGCAAGCCCCGGAAGCGGGCGATCACCTCATGCTGGACGATGAAGCCGATCCCGCCGAGGACGATGAGCCCCATCACCGTCAGGTTGACGATCCAGTCTCCCCGGTAGGACATCAGGCTGTCCGAAAAGAGGGAGTAGCCGCAGTTGTTGAAGGCCGAGACGGCGTTGTAGAGGGCGTGATAGAAGGCCGTCGCCGGCGGAAAATCCTGCAAAAAGCGACTGAACAAAAGGATCGTCCCCACGGCCTCGCTGATGAAGGTAAGCCGGAGAACCTCCTTGACGATCACGATGAAGTTGCGCTGCGGTGTGTGGAGAAAGGTGGACTGGACGATCTCCCGCCCCTTGAAGGAGATCCCCCGCCCCATCAGGCCGAAGAGGACGACGGAAAAGGTGATGATCCCCAGCCCCCCGATCTGGAAGAGGACAAGCGTCAAGATCTGGCCGGCGAAAGAGAGGTCTTTTCCGATATCGATGACGGCAAGGCCCGTCACGCAGACCGCGGAGGCGGAGGAGAAGAGGGCGTCCGTGAAACTCAGGTGGCCCCGGCCCGCCGCAAACGGAAGCCAAAGCAGGATCGCCCCGGCGAGGATCAGCAGCGCGAAGCTCAGGATGAAGATCCGCGGCGGCGTCATGCGCTGCGAGATCGATGTACGAATGCTTAACAAAAGATCCATGATATCCGCTCCCGAAAGGTCCCTCCCCCGTTTGCAGGGTTTTCCTTTTCAGTTCCCTTCCGTCCGTTCCTTCCGTCGCATGAGGAGGACCATCATCAGGATCGCCGCGCCGACGGTGATTGCGGAATCGGCCACGTTGAAGGCCGGCCAGTGGTAACTGCCGATATAGACGTCGAGAAAATCGACCACCTCGCCGAAGCGGACCCGATCGATGAGGTTCCCCACAGCCCCGGCCAGGATGAGCGCGAGCGCCGAAACCAGGGAGGGCGCCTCGATCCGGCTGACCCGGAGGTAGTGGAGAATGAGCAGGATCGCTGCCAGCGTCACGGCAATGAAGAAGATATGGCGGAACAGCGGCGGGGCGGCGGCCAGGAAGCCGAAGGCGGCGCCGGGATTGCGCATGTGGACGATGTTGAAGAACCCGTCGATCAGCGGAAATCCCTCGTGAAACCTGAGCGTCGCGAGGATCCAGGCCTTCGATAACTGATCCAGCAGAACCACCAGAACGGTGATCGCCAGAAAGAGGATGTTCTTCTTCCGCAAAATCCGCCTCATCGATTTGCAAACGTTGCCCGCTGCAGGATGGTCCGCCGCACGACCCGTTACAGGTTTCCCAGACATCTCGCGCAGAGCGCCGGGTGTTCGGCGTTTGCGCCCACCGTCCCGCTGTAGTTCCAGCAGCGGTTGCACTTCTCCCCCATCGCCCGGCTCACACCGACCAGGAGCCCGGGGATCTCGGTGCTCCGGAAAGGTTCGCCGATCTCCCGTTCCTCAACGATCCGGACGTCGGAGACAATCAGGAGCGCCCGCAGGTCTTCCACATGCGTCTCTAAGAGGGGCCGGAGTGTTGCCGACGCGGCGACGGCCACGGCGGCATCCAGCGAGTGGCCCAGAACCTTGTTCTGCCGGGCCGACTCGATCGCCTTGGCCACCTCGCCCTTGACGGCGATGAGCGTCTTCCATTTCTCGGCCACCTCCGGCTGGACAAGCGCGCCGTTCACCTCCGGAAACTGCGTCAGATGGATGCTTTCCGCCTTCCCGGGACAGAAGGGCAGGGCCAGCCAGACCTCCTCTGCCGTAAAGGTGAGGATCGGGGCAAGGAGCCGGACCATCGCCTCCAGGACCTCCTTCATCGCCGTCTGCGCCGACCGGCGCGCCGGGGATGCCGCCTTCGACGTGTAGAGACGGTCCTTGAGGACGTCGAGGTAGAGCGCTGAGAGGTCCACCGTGCAGAAGTTGTAGAGGGTGTAATAGACCACATGGAACTGGTACTGCTCGTAAGCCTCCCGCACACGGCGAATCACCTCTTGGAGCCGGTGGAGGATCCAGCGGTCCATCTCCGCCATCTCTTCGTACGGGACGGTGTCCGTTTCCGGGTTGAAATCGTAGAGGTTCCCCAGGATGAACCGGCTCGTGTTCCGGATCCGCCGGTAGGCCTCGACGAGGCGCTTGAGGATCTCCTCGGAGATCCGGATATCCTCTGTGTAGTCCTCGGCGGCCACCCAGAGCCGGAGGATCTCGGCC
>JAPLJY010000323.1 GCA_026388345.1 Deltaproteobacteria bacterium | reverse complement strand
TCGGCCACAACGGCGGCCTCCTCCTCGGCGGCATGGAGCCCCTTCAGGATCCGGATTGCGACCTCCTTCAGTAGATCCGCCTGCACCTTCATCGCCTTATTCCTCTTTCAACCCCAGGAATTCAAAGATCCTGCCCAGCTTGTTGAACTCCACGCTGGACACCCCCGCCCTCAGATGAACCGCCTTCTTCTCTTCCGCTTCCGTTCGCGCGAGCGATTTGGCCAGGACCTCCTCGCATTCCGCGCGCTCCACGACGACCATGCCGTCGTCATCGCCGAGGATGAGGTCGCCGGGATTCACCATCGCCCCGCCGAAGAGCGTCGGGTGGTTGATCAGCCCCAGCGTCGATTTCGCCGTCCCGAGGATGCAGCATCCCCGGCAGAAGACCGGGAATCCCATGCGGATCATCTCCTCCGAGTCGCGCACGGTACCATCGATGGCCAGCCCGCCCAGCTTTCTTCCTACGGCGGATGTCGCCATCAGGCCTCCCCAGTAACCCGCCTCGTAATACCCTCCCACCGTTGCAACCAGGATGTCCCCCGGCTGCGCCCGTTCCAGGGCCTTGTGGAGCATCAGATTGTCTTTGGGGTGGCACTGGACGGTGAAGGCGGGGCCGCAGATGCGGACGCCCTTCGCAATCGGTTTGATGGCGCAGTCGACGTATCCCTTTCTGCCGGAGGCTTCATGGACGGTCGCCGTCCCGATGCCCCGGAACCGGTCGATGATCTCCTTGGCCGGTCGCTCGATTCTGTTGATCACATGAACCATGATCTTCTCCTTTCAAAACCATTAAATAACGCTTTTCAGGTATTCCAGCGAATTCTGGAGGTGGTTTCGGATCGCCTTCTCCGCCCGGGCGGGATCCCGGGCGATCAACGCATCGATGATCTCCAGGTGCTCCTTGAAGGATTCTCCCGCGCGCTCCTGACGGTTCTGGGTGAAAAAATGGAGGGTGATCCGGACGATCTGTTCCTGGAGGCCCTGGTATTGACGGATCAGTTTCTGGTTGCCCCAGGCGGCAAAGATGAAACTGTGGATCTGATCGCCCGCACTGAAATAACTCTTGCCTGTTCTCACGCCGTTCGTGTCCGAGGCCACAAATTTATCCCGGATGGCCTTGGCCTCCGCAAGGTTCAGATCCGCTTTTGCGGCCACACGCCTGGTCACCTCACATTCCAGGATCTCCCGGATCTCGAAGAGTTCCCGGATGTCTTGGAAGGAGAATCTCGAAACGAAGGCCCCCTTCCCGGGGATGTTCTCCACCAGCCCCTTTTTTTCGAGCTGCTGCAGGGCCTCGCGAACGGGGGTCTTGCTGATCTTCAATTCTTTCGAGAGGATTCCTTCATTCAGGGGATCGCCCGGTTTCAGGGCGTTGGTGATAATCCTCCGTTTCAGGTTGTCGTAAACGATCATCTTTTTGCTTTTCGTACTATTGGGCATCTTGTCTTTCCCCCACCGTCCGGATCGTTCAAAAGATATTAGAAATATATTCTAAAAATATTTCAGGCAAAGGATACACATCCCGAAACGATCTTGTCAAGCCATTTTTTATAACCATTTTTTTAATTGACAAGCTCCAGCCGTGGTTGTAGTCAGGGGCGGGATCCGGAAAGACAAAGAACGTCTCCGAAGGCGGGAAACCGGCGGAGGGAAATGGGGGGGTCCCCCATCCGCATATCGAGAGAAAAAGATGACCCGACACAAAGTCCTGACCCTTTGGAACGAGGAGCAGCTCAACGAGGACGATACCCGCATCCTGCGGACGTCGTGCGGCGAGACGCCGGTTCCCTTTGATGTGGAAACGACAAAGGCGGTCCGTGCGCTCCGGGGCGCCTTTCTGGAACGGGAGGACGCGGTGGGGCTCGCCGCACCGCAGATCGGCATCGGCCGGAGGATCATCGCCTTCCGCTTCCGGAACTTCGACGACAAGGATCCCGCCACGAGGAAAGAGGACTACGAGATCCTCGTCAATCCCCGGATCACCCAGGCAAGGGGAGAGCCGGTCGTCGCAGAAGAGGGGTGCCTATCCTGCCCGGACATCCGTGTGGAGATCAGCCGGCACCCGGAGATCAAGGTCCGGGCCTGTGACGCGGAGGGGCGGAAGGTGAGCAGGCGCTATCTCGATTTCGCCGCCCGTGTCGTCCAACACGAGATAGACCACCTCAACGGGAAGCTGATCGTAGACTACGACGGCTCGATCTTCATTCCGAAAAGGCGGCAGAATTTCTTCGAAAAGTTCTTCCAGGAGAAATAGAGAGGGCTCCCCGGTCTTGCGACCGGGGAGGAGAGGGCTCAACCGACCAGCGTCTTGAGGGCGTCGACCACCGGAGAGGTGAAGAGGGCCACGAGGACGGTATAGAGGGCGAATGAACCGATCGCCTCGCTCAGGTAAAGTCTCGGGTAGCGGTTTTTCAGGGAGAGGATGATCAGCCCGCCCACGATGAGACAGCCGAGGTGGAAATAGGGAAAGTTCCCGCCGCCCGCCGCCGCGTATTCCGCATAGCTGAAAGAGGCCGTCGTCAGGATTACAAAGATTGTCAATAACAGGGTCTGTATGATCTTTTTCATCTCTTTTTCTCCCATCCTTTTTTGATTCTATGGATACGGCGGTCCCGGGATGTTCGCCGCCGGAGGTCCTGCCCCGCCTTCGCGTTTTGCCTTTTCTGAATGAAATTTTCATGCCAGCCGGTTCTGTCCGGCAAAATATTTACTAAATATTAGAAATGATAGCATAATTCAAAATTCCGGTTCCCGCCGTTTCCGGATGGACCCCTACCCGTATTGAACAAAATGTTCAGATGGGATCCATGAAACGTGCAGCGGAAAGCGGATCAGATGGCCTTGCGCCAGGAGAGGCGTTTCTCCAGCCAGCGGGAGAGGCTGGTGAAGGCGAAGCAGATGATGAAATAGACCACGGCGATGAAGAGGAAGATTTCCGTCGGAAAGACCATCGTCCGGTTGTTGATCTGCGTGGCGACGTGGGTCAGTTCGGAGACCCCGACGATAAAGGCCAGCGACGTGTCCTTGATCATCGAGACGAACTGGTTCACGAAGGAGGGGATCATGTTCCGGAGCGCCTGGGGCAGGATGATGAAGACCATCGCCTGGAAGGGGCGGAGCCCGGTGGAAAGGGCCGCCTCCGTCTGCCCCCTCGGGATCCCCTCGATCCCCGCCTGGACGATCTGGGACATGTAAGCTGAGGTGAAGAAGGTGAGCGCCATGATGATCGTCCAGCTCTCCGGCGTCGGGCGCCCGATCACCGCCGGCAGCAGGAAGTACATCCAGAAGATGACCATCAAGAGCGGGATCCCGCGGATGGCGTTCACCACGGCGAGGGTCGGGTAACGGATGAACCGGTTATGGGAAACGCAAAGGAGCCCGAGGACGAGGCCGCCCACAAAGGAGAGGATCAGGCCGATCAGCGCGAGGTACAGCGTCAGCATCAGACCGCCGATCGGACCGCTGGGATAGCGCCCGATCATGAAGTGGGTGATGTTCTGGGCGATGACGCTGAAATCGAGACCCGTCGGCATGGCTACCTCGCTCCCATGGGATTGAGCACCTTCTTGCTGTAGAGCGTCACCAGGCCCGTGATCGCGACGGACAGGACGAGGTAGACCAGCGTCGCCGCCGTAAAGGCCTCAAACCCCTTGAAGGTGTAACTCTCCACCTGACGCGCCTGGTAGGTGATCTCGGCTACCCCGATCGTCATGGCGAGCGACGAGTTCTTCGCCAGGTTGAGGAACTGGTTGATCAGCGGCGGGATGGTGATCCGGACCGCCTGGGGCAGGATGATGTACTGCATTGACCGGAGGTAGGAAAATCCGGAGCTGCGGGCCGCCTCCATCTGCTCCTTCGGAATCGATCTTACGCCGGACCGGATGTCCTCGGCGATGAAGGCCGAGGTGTAGATCGTAAGCGCAATCACCGCTGCGGCAAACTCGAAGTTGGTGCTGTTGAGCCAGTCGTTGATCACCTTGGGGAGGAGCTTGTATGACCCGAAATACCAGAAGAAGATCTGTATCAGAAGCGGCGTGTTGCGGAAAAATTCCAGATAACCGTGGGCGAACCAGCGGACGGGCCGGACGCTGCTCATCCGCATCACGGCGATCAACAGGCCCAGCAGAAAGGAGAGGACCACCGATACGGCGGAAAGCTCCAGGGTAACCTTGACCCCGGAAACGAGCCAGTCGAAATACTGCCCCGATGTGATGATGGCCCAGTCGAACTTATAGTTGAACACGTTTCAGCAAACCCCGGAAAGGCGGCGTTCCACCGTGCCACGGCGGAACGCCGACCCCATTCATTCCAAACGCCCCCAAATCCCGCTCCTCACACCGGCCGGAGGAACCGCAGGACTTTTTGGCGGATTCAGTCCGCAGTTTCCCTACTGCGCCGTAATCTTGAAGGTCCGCCGCAACGGCGTATCGGTCTTGGGACCGAACCACTTCTCGAAAACCTTCGCCGCCTCACCGCTCTTCTCCATCTCCAGGAGCGTCGCGTTCACGGCATCAAGCAGCCCCTTGTCGCCTTTGCGGATGCCCAGTCCATAGGGCTCATCGGAAATCCGGATGTCCGGGATTTCGAAGGCCTCCTTGTTCGGCGCCTTGCCGAGAAGCCCGGCCAGCATCGACTCGTCCGTCGTCACGGCCACAACCTTCCCCTGCTGAAGGGCCAGGAAGGCCGATGGATAGTCGTCGAAGGAGAGAACGGTCGCCGTGGGCAGGGCCTTTGCTGCGTTCTGCTCGGAGGTGGAGCCCTTTGCCGTCCCGATCTTCTTGCCATCCAGGTCGGCCAGCTTGTTCACCGAACCCTTTTTCGTCAGGAACTTCTGCCCGGTGAGAAAATAGGTATAGCTGAAGTCGAGCTGCTTTGCCCGCTCCGCGGTGATGGTCATCGTGGCCGCTACGAGATCGATGTTGCCGGCGATGAGCTGCGGCATGCGGGTTGCCGAGGTGACGGGCTTGATGTCGAGCTTCACGCCCATCCGCTTGGCGATCGCCACGCAGAAATCGACGTCATACCCGATGATCGCCCGAGTATTCGGATCGATGAAACCGAAGGGCGGCGCGGAGTCCTTGATCCCGGCCACGAGGACGCCCTTCTTTTTGACCTCTTCCAGAGTGTCGCCCGCCAGGGCGGCGCCGCACAGGCACCCGACAAACACCACTGCCATCAACAACACGCCGAGTTTCTTCATCTCTTTACCCTCCTTTAATCAAGTTAATGCATCGGTGACAGAATTTCCTTCAGGAAGAGCTGCGCCCGCTCATGCCTCGGATGGGTAAAAAATTCATCCGGCGTCGCCTCTTCGAGGATCACCCCGAAATCCATGAAAACCACCCGGTCGGCCACCTCGCGGGCAAATCCCATCTCGTGCGTGACCACGACGAGGGTCATTCCCGTATGGGCAAGTCCCTGCATGACGAGCAGCACCTCGCCGATCATCTCCGGATCGAGGGCCGACGTCGGCTCGTCGAAGAGCATGATCTTGGGTTTCATCGCCAGCGCCCGCGCTATGGCTACGCGCTGCTGCTGACCTCCGGAGAGCTGCGCGGGGTAGGCGTCCCGCTTCTCAACCAGGCCGACCCGCTCTAAGAGGGCCATGGCCTGCTCCTCTGCCTCCCTCGTCCCGATCTTCCGGATCTTGACGGGCGCCAGCGTGATGTTTGAAATGACGGAGAGATGGGGATAGAGGTTGAACTGCTGAAAGACGAAGCCGATTTCGGCGCGCAGTTTGTTGATATCCGTTTTCCGATCGGAAAGGTCCTGACCGTCAACGATCAGCTTCCCTTTGTCGATCGGCTCCAGGCTGTTGACGGTGCGGATCAGCGTCGATTTGCCGGACCCGGAAGGCCCGCAGACAACGAGCACCTCACCCTGTTTCACATGCAGGTTGACGTCGTTGAGCACGTGCAGTTTCTTGAACCATTTGTGAACGCCTTCAAACCGGATCATGGTCTGCCGCCCCCTCGGGTCCCCAGCGGATCATCCGCTCACGATGTTCCTGTGAGTTTCCGGGGACGGCAGCGTATAACCCACTTTCAGGAAATAATCAATAAATTAATGGGTTGTTTGCGTCCTTTTGCCGTAACTCGTCAAAAGAAAAACAAAAACATGATGAGCGCCCGGATCGGTATCACCCTGCCCCGCATCTTGCCCCGCTTCCCGGAAAATAAAACGGTTGACAAGCCCCCGGAGATCATTTAATTTACTCGGAATGGGTGGTGTGCACCGTTTTCCCGGGGAGGGATATCCAATGGAAAAAAAGAAGATCAGGGTGATCCACTATGGTCTCGGGCCGATCGGCTTGGCCACGGCAAAGCTCGTCCTTACCAAGACCGACATGGAGATCGTCGGGGCCGTGGATATCGCCAAGGAGATGGTGGGCAAGGACCTCGGGGAGATCCTGGGGGTGCAGCCCCTCGGCGTCCACGTCACCGACAACGCCGAACGCCTGTTCGCCAAGGTGCCGGCCGATGTGGTCGTCCATACGGCCGGTTCGCGGCTGAAGCGGGTCGTCGGACAGATCGAGGAGATCCTCCGGGGGGGAAAGAACATCGTCACCTCGGCGGAGGAGCTCCTCTTCCCCGTCCCCGAAAACGCCGAGATGGCCCGAAAGATCGACCGATTGGCCCGGGAGAAGGGCGTCACGGTCCTGGGCACCGGCGTCAATCCAGGCTTTGTTATGGACGCCCTGCCGCTCACCCTGACCGGCGTCTGCGAGGAGGTCCGGGAGGTCCACGTGGAGCGGGTCGTCGACGCCGGCACACGCCGCTACCCCCTCCAGCGAAAGATCGGGGCGGGCATGACGCCGGAGCTCTTCCGGGAAAAGGTCGCCGAAAAGGCGATGGGCCATGTCGGCCTCCGGGAATCGCTCTACCTCATCGCCGACCGCCTGCACTTCGTTTTCGATGACATCCGCGAGACCGTCGAACCGGTGATCGCCGAAAAGCCTCTGAAAACAGATTATTTCGAGCTGAAACCGGGCGATGTGGCGGGCATCAGGAACATCGGGGAGGGCTTTCGGGAAGGGAAAAAGATCGTCACGCTGGACCTGCGGATGTATATTGGGGCGGAGAATCCCCACGATTCCATCCGGATTGTCGGAACGCCCGACCTCACCCTGCGGATCGAAGGGGGCGTGGCCGGTGATCAGGCGACGGCCGCGATCCTCGTGAATTCGATCCCGGCCGTGATCGCCGCGGCCCCGGGACTGGCCACGGTCAAAGACCTGCCGGCGCCTTACTGTCGCCAATAAGATGAAGATTCCGGTTCGGCATTTTTAGTTTCCCCGGGGAAGAATCGGGTGTCTTTCCCGAAGGAGAGGCGTATTTCATGATCCATCCATATCCCCATCAAACCGTTATCACTATTTAGAAGGAGGTCGGGTATGAAGAAAAGAAGACTGATCGGTTTTGTATTCATTTTTCTGGCACTGACGATGATCATCGCTATGCCTTCCTTTGCAGCGAAGAAGGAATTTTTCGCCATCGCAACGGGCGGAACGGGCGGGGCCTACTATCCGCTGGGCGGCATCCTGGCCCAGGCCCTGACCGACAAGATCCCCGACATCATCGTCACCGCCCAGGCCGGCAACGCCTCCGTCGCCAACTGCAACCTGATCGGCAACCACCAGATCGAGTCGGCCTTCATCCAGAACAACATCGCCTTCAGCGCCTACAACGGCCAGGATGACTTCAAGGGCAAACCCGTCAAGAACCTGCGGATCATCGCCTCCCTGTATCCCGAGACGATCCAGATCGTAGGGCGCGCCGATGCCGGCATCAAGACCATCGCCGACATCAAGGGGAAACGCCTGATCCCCGGCGACAGGGGGAGCGGAACGGAGATCGACTGCAAGAACGTGCTGGACGGCCTGGGGCTGACCTACAAGGATTTCTCCAGCACCGACTGGTTAGGTTTCTCCGGCGCGTCCCAGCGCCTGAAGGACAAACAGGGCGATGTCACCTTCATCACCGCCGGCTGGCCGACGTCCGCGATCACCGAAATCGCGATGACCTCGGACATCGTCCTGATCCCCCTGGATGAAAAGACCATCGCCACGCTCCTGAAGAAGTACCCCTTCTACGCCAAGCTCGTCATCCCGAAGGGAACGTACCGGGGGATGGACAAGGATGTCCCCACGATCACCACGATGGCCCAGTGGGCCGTGGACGCCAGTGTCCCGGATGAGCTCGTCTACCAGTTGACCTATGCGCTCTGGGAAAAGGGCAAGTTCGTCCTGCGCAAGAAGGGCGATGTCGCGGACGACGCCCCGAGCGGCGCCGATATGATGGCCCAGGTCCACAACACCGCCAAACAGGTCCAGCTCAAGACCGCGCTCGAGGGGGTCGGGGCGGTCCCGCTCCATCCGGGTGCGGCAAAATACTACAAGGAAAAAGGGATGATCAAATAACGCATCCCCATGCGTTTATCGGAGGCGGCTGGGCGTCGTGAAGAGCGGCGCCCGGCCTTCATGAAAGCCGGGAAAATCTTTATCGCCGGGTTGGTCATTATCATCCTCGGGTGTGGATTCATCCCCCTGCATGTTCTCAGGATCGACGCCCTCCGGAAAAATGAAACGGTGCTTGTGCGCCTCGTCCAACCGGACGACCGCCTGACCATCGGCTTCATCCACTCGGTCGAACACTGCCCCGTCCGGGACCATTTTACGATCGACCGGGCGTACCGCATGGTGCTCAGGGAAACGACGTTCGCCTCTTCGAATACCGGTCTTCCCTACTACTGTAGGCCGGGCGAAACCTTCGCCAATGAGGGGACGCAATTCCGCATCAGCAACCGGCACATCGTCTTTACGTCGATCGATTTGTGGGTGGACCGAAAGTATGACAACGTGCTCCTCTTCGGAAACGAAAAGGAGCTGCAACTGCCCTCGCTCGCGGGCGATACGCTCCTGCGGGTGGGTATCACGGAGATCACCGCGGCCCATTATCTCTTTTTAAAGGCAAAAACCCTGTTCCTGTAACCGCATCAAGGAGGCACGTTATGGAGGAAGGCGCTTTGAAAGGCGATGCCATTCCGAACGACAACGACCCGGGCTTGTTGGAAAAGATCGCCCAGTACGACCCCGAGCTGAGATTCCGCCAGTTGACCGGCATCACGCTGAAGCTGGCTTTTGTCATGACGCTGGTCCTGTCCCTGTTCCACATCTACACGGCGGGATTCGGCGTCCTGCAGGAATGGCGCCACAGGGCCTTCCACCTCTCCTTCGTCCTCCCCCTGGTCTTCATCTACTATGCGGGCAAGCACAAGAACGAAGGCCCAAAAACGCTTGTGTACGATATCATCTACGCGCTGATCGGGGCCTCCCTCGTGGCCGCGCCGCTCAGGGAGGTGCTCGCTCTCGCCATCGGCTCCACGGCGCTTCTGTCCACCGGCTCGTTTCAGTTCATCCTCTATTTCAAGCGGCGGGAACTCCTCAAGGGCCGCATCTGGCACACCGTCGACGCGGGCGTCTTCACCCTGATGATCCTCGGGCTGGCCGCAGGCGGCTATTGGTTCCTGAGCGGCATCAACTACCGCGAGGCCTTCATCAGCCCGAACGTGGAGCTCGTCTTCTGGAGCATCTTTCTGTTCTGCGTATTCTTAAGCCTCCTGGGGCTCTTTGTCCTGCTGTGGGTCCAGTCCCTCTACAAGCTCTTCACGGAAGGGACGTTCCGCTACGATCACGACAACATCCCCTATTTCGACATGTTCTTCGCGGTGGTTGCGGCCTTCATGTCGATCTATCTCTTCATCGAATTCAACGCCATCGGGGCCCGCGCCGGGTCCCCCTCCCAAGCCGACCTGCTCCTCGGCGCCTTCTCGTTCGCGCTCATCCTGGAGGGAACGCGCCGCAGCCTCGGCCCCCCGCTGCCGATCATCTGCTACCTGGTCCTGATCAACGCCTACCTCGGCCCCTACTTCCTGGAGATCCCGGGACTCTCGCTCTTCGCCCACCGGGGTTACTCCATCGAGCGGATCATCGAGCACATGTACCTCGGCACGGAGGGGATCTACGGCATCCCGCTGGGGGTCGTGGCCACCTTCGTCTTCCACTTCGTCCTGTTCGGGATCTTCATCTCCAAGACGGGGCTGGGGGCCTTCTTCATGGACATCGCCATGGCGATCGCCGGCTGGTCGGCCGGCGGTCCCGCAAAGGTCGCCGTCATCAGCAGCGGCTTCTTCGGGTCGATCAGCGGCAGCTCCGTCGCCAACGCCGTGACGATCGGCTCCTTCACCATCCCGCTGATGAAGAAGGTCGGCTACCGGGCTCAGTTCGCCGGAGCCGTGGAGGCGGCCGCCTCGACCGGCGGGCAGCTCATGCCCCCGGTGATGGGGGCCGCCGCCTTCATCATGGCGGAGTTCCTCGGCATCCCCTACGTGAAGATCGCCCTATGCGCGGTCCTGCCGTCGTTTCTGCACTTCTACGCCGTGGGCTGCATGGTCCACTTCGAGGCGATGAAAAACGGCCTGACCGGCCTCCCCAGGGAGACCCTCCCGAAATTCAAGACGATCTTCAAGGAAAAGGGGCTCCTGGTCGGACCGCTGATCATCATCATATGGATCCTGCTCTCCGGGAGCAGCCCCTTTCTGGCGGCCTTCTGGGGGATCATCTTCGCCGTCTCGATCGGCCAGATCCACAAGCGGACAACCGCCCAGTTGATGACGATCATCCTGTCGACGCCCGGCGTCCTTTTGTATATGAACCCCCTGTACGACTCTCCGATATCACTGGGCCTCTGGGGGGCTGTGGCGCTCTTCGGGTTCTACTGGGCCTACCGCCGATCGGACCGGGCCTCCTGGCTTCTCGGCGTCGCGACAAGCGGCATGATGACAGTCCTGCTCGCCCTTCGGACGGATCCCTTCCTGGCCGCGTTCTGGGCGAACCTCTCAGTCATCATCATCGGCGCCTTCTACAAGGAGAGCAAGATGCGGTTCAAGGACATCCTGGACACGCTGGAGTGGGGGACGAAGAACGCCCTCTCCATCGGGGTCGCCTGCGCCTGCGTGGGATTCATCGTCGGGGCTACAACGCTGACGGGTCTCGGGCTGAAATTCGCCGCGGCGGTCCTGGGGCTCGCCCACGGGGTCGCCTACGGCCTGATGTCCGTCCAGAACTTCATCCACTTCCAGATGCTGACCACCAGCGACTACACATTGTTTTTCACGCTGGTCTTCACCGCGATCGCCTGTTTCATCCTGGGAATGGGGATCCCCACGACGGCACAGTACATCATTGCGGTGATGATCGCCGCGCCGGCGCTGATGCAGTGGCACGTCCATCCTCTGCTTTCGCACATGTTCGTCTTCTTCTACGCGGTCCTGGCGGACGTGACGCCCCCGGTCGCCCTGGCGGCCTTCGCCGCCGCGGGCATCTCGGGGGCCGACCCCTTCAAGACGGGGTTCACCGCCTTCAATTTGTCGATGGCCAAGGTGTTCGTCCCCTTCGCCTTCATCTATTCGCCGCTCGTGCTGCTGATGCCCAGGCTCCTCGATCCTACGGCGAGCTTCGACATCATGGGCTTTGCACTGCTGGTTATCACGCTGTTCACCGGCGTGACGTCGCTGGGGGCCACGTTCATCGGCTACCTGGCGGCCAAATCGACGATTCTGGAGCGGATCGGGACGGGGATCGCCGGCCTGTGTCTGATCATCCCGGGGGAGATGTCGGACCTGGTCGGGATCCTCCTCTTCGCCGGGATCTTCTTCATCCAGAAGATGAGAACAAAGCGGCTGAAAGCAGCAGCGAAGACGGCACCGACAGGGGCGTGACGGGCGAGGGAAAACAAGAAAGCGGCCCCGGGGTTGGTCACGGTCAAGGACCTGCCGGCGTCTTGGTGTCATCAGGCCTGAACGGCGGAGCGGACATGGGTTGATCCGCAAAGAAACTCCCCGCCCTGGAGTGGGAAGATTCAAGATCGGCGGCTTTTCCTTAAGCCGTCCGGGCCGGAGACGACGCATGCTGAAGATCCGTTGTTCCGACTGTACGAAAGATTTCATCTGGACCGACGACATGCCGCTCCGGGGAAAATGCCCGAACCCGGACTGTGACGGCAGTTACGATGTCCACGCGGCCCTGCGGCAGAATCTTGCGGCGCGCAATCCCGCCGCCGTAGATGCCATTCTCTGCCCCGCCTGCGGCGGACCGATCCCCTCCCGCTGGACCATCTGCAGCGGCTGCGGTCGGGTCGTCGCCGGCGCCCGCTCCTTCCGGAAGCGGCACCTGCTGTTCCTGACGGCCGTCGCGCTTCTGTTTCTGTCCCTGATCATTCGCGTCTGGATCCGCTTTTAGAATCGCAGCCGTGAATCGCCCTAAAAGGCTGATCAAAGGTAATCGGGGACGGCCGCCCACAGCCCCCCTGATCAAAGAGAAAGCGCCCTGTTCTTTCGAACAGGGCGCTTTCTCTTCAACACATCCATCGTACCATTCTTACTTGACGGAGAACTTGTACATCGTTTTTCCGGAAAACCACTCGCCGGCCTTGATTACGGTCGTGGGGAAGGCCGGTTTGTTGGGAGAATCGGGAAAACGGGAAGGTTCCATGTTGAAGCCCGAGCGGAAGATGAACGTGGACCCTTTTCCCTGATCGCGGGGGACCTTCCCCTCCAGGTTGTTTCCGGTATGGACCTGCAGGCCCGGCTCGGTCGTATAGACCGTCATGAAGCGGCCGGACTTGGGTTCCCACGCCGTAGCCGCGAGCGAGAACTCATTGGGCGAATGCTTGTCGAGCACCCAGTGATGGTCATAACCGCCGGCGAACTTGAGCTGGTCGTAATCGGTCTTGATGCGTGCGCCGAAGGCGGTCGGCTTCTGGAAATCCATCGGCGTGTTGTGGAGGAATTCGAGCTTTCCCGTCGGAATGAGGCTCTTGTCGATCGGGAGGAAACGGCTGGCATTGACATAGATGACATGGTCGAGGATTTCGCTGCCGAGATTTCCCGAGAGGTTGAAGAAGGAGTGGGTGGTGAAATTCGCAACCGTGTTCTTATCCACCGCATACGCCTGATAGTCCACGACGAGTGCATTGTCCTCGGTCACTTCGTAATACACGCGGGTCGCCAACGTTCCGGGATAGTTCTCTTCGCCGTCCTTGTAGGTATAGAACATCTCGACGCTGGACTCATTGATCTGGTGCGCGTCGTAGACGCAGAACCGCGATCCCTTCTGACCGCCATGCAGGCTGTTTTCGCCGTTGTTCTTCGCAAGCTGATACTCCTGTCCGTCCAGTGTGAACTTGGCGCCTCCGATGCGGTTTGCATAGCGCCCCACGAACGCGCCCATGGAGCCCTGACCGCCCAGCGCCTTGTCGATGCTCTCATATCCCTGGACGACATCGGCAAATTTTTTCTTCTTGTCGGGAACCATGATCTGTTCGATCTTCGCCCCATAGTTGGTGATCTTCACCACCATCCCTTTGCTGTTTTTGATCGTGTAGAGATCGACCTGTTTGCCGTCCACAACCTTTTTGTAATTGCCGCTGGTAGGTTCGATGTACCCGCCCTGCTGAGCGAAGCCGAGCTCAAAGCCCGCCACCCCCAGCACCAGCGCCAGAGCCATGCATACCCTCTTGATCATGATCCCCTCCTTTTTGTTAAGTTGTGCACCGGAAAGTGATAAGAACCCGCCTCACGCAGGAACGTTTCGCATCGTGAAACGTTGATCCTTATAGCAAAACAAAAGGCATCTGTCAATAAATTTTGAACTCCGCATGATCCGTTGACAATCCGGTCAGGCGGACTTACAATAAGATAACTTTTTACGAGTTCATCAAACTTTAAGGAGCGCATGATGTGGGAATACACGGACAAGGTCAGGGAGCATTTTCTCAACCCCCGGAATGTCGGGGAAGTGGATCATCCGGACGGCATCGCCGAGGTCGGTTCCATAGCCTGCGGGGATGCCCTCAAGCTGTCCTTTAAACTCGATGAGAACAAACGGATCAAGGAGGCGAAATTCAAGACCTTCGGCTGCGCCAGCGCCATTGCCTCCTCTTCGGCGCTTACCGAGATGATCAAGGGAATGACGCTGGAGGAGGCCGCCAAGGTCTCCAACCAGGACATCGCCGCCTTCCTCGGCGGCCTGCCCCAGGAGAAGATGCACTGCAGCGTCATGGGGAAGGAGGCCCTCGAAAAGGCGATCGAGAATTACCAGGGGGCGCCGGCCAAGGAGCCGGGGGCGCAGATCATCTGCGAGTGTTTCGGCGTGACCGATCGGGAGATCGAGCGGGCCGTCCGGGAAAACAACCTCACTACGGTCGAGGAGGTGACGAATTACACCAAGGCGGGCGGCGGCTGCGGCAACTGCCACGATGCCATCCGGCAGATCATCGAGAAGGTGCGGGCCGAGACCAAACCGGCGGCGGCGCCGAAGATGACCAACATCCAGAAGATCAAGATGATCGAGGAAGCCCTCGAACGGGAGATCAGACCCTCCCTGAAGCATGACGGCGGCGATATCGAACTGATCGATGTCATCGGCAACCGGGTTATCGTCGCCACGCGGGGCGCCTGCGCCTCCTGCAAGACGTCCGACATCACGCTGAAGCACTTCGTCGAGGTGAAACTCCGGGATCTGGTTTCACCCGACCTGAACATCGAGGAGGTTGCCCCATGAAGACCGTCTATCTGGACAACAATGCCACGACCCAGGTGGCCCCCGAGGTGCTGGAGGCGATGCTCCCCTATTTCCATGAGCTTTACGGAAACCCCTCCAGCATGCACTCCTTCGGCGGCCAGGTCGCCAGGAAGATCCGTGAGGCCCGCGAGCAGGTCGCAGCGCTGATCGGCGCAACGCCTGACGAGATCGTCTTCACAAGCTGCGGCACGGAGAGCGACAATGCCGCCATCCGCTCCGCCCTGGCAACGTATCCGGAAAAACGCCACATCGTAACCAGCCGGGTGGAGCACCCCGCCGTCAAGTCCCTCTGCGCCAATCTCGCCGGCCAGGGCTACCGGATCACGGAACTGCCCGTGGATAAGAACGGCATCCTGGACATGGAGCAGTTCATCGGCAGCCTGACGCCCGATACGGCGGTGGTCAGCCTCATGTGGGCCAACAACGAAACGGGTGTCATCTTCCCGGTAGAGAAGGCAGCGGAGCTGGCCCATGAACGGGGCATCCCCTTCCATACCGATGCCGTGCAGTCGACCGCATGCTCTCCTTTTCCGGTCACAAACTCCATGCCCCCAAGGGGATCGGCGTACTCTACATCCGTAAGGGAACACGGTTTTCCCCGTTTCTGATCGGGGGGCATCAGGAGAAGGGGCGCCGGGGCGGCACGGAGAACACCCCGAGCATCGTCGGGCTGGGAAAGGCCTGCGAACTGGCGGCCGGCCGCCTAAATGCGGAAAACACAACGGTGAAGCGGCTGCGCGACCGGCTGGAGGCGGCCATTCTGGCCCGCATCCCGCAAAGCCGGGTCAACGGGGACATAGAGCAGCGCCTGCCCAACACGACAAACATCAGCTTCGAGTTTGTCGAGGGCGAGGGGATCCTTCTGCTCATGAACGAACACGGCATTTGCGCCTCCTCCGGCTCGGCCTGCACCTCCGGCTCCCTGCAACCTTCGCACGTGCTGCGTGCGATGGGCGTCCCCTTCACCATGGCCCACGGCTCCATCCGATTCAGCCTGAGCGTCTACAATACGCGGGAAGAGATCGATTTTGTGATCGAGAAGCTGCCCCCCATCATCGAGAGGCTGCGCGGCATGTCCCCCTACTGGACCTCCGCTGCGCAGGCCTGCGTGAGCGTGTGACAGCATGTTGAAAAAGTCCGCAGGCTGTTCAAAAATGTCCAGATGTAAGGCCCCCGCAATCCTGAGCCGTGAGGCGTACTTGCTTGTACGTTGAACGGCGAAGGATAAGGGAAACTTGAGCAGATGGGCGTTTCAGCCTGCCAAAGGAGCGAGAATCCTCATGAGCAATATGCCGGAACAATGCAGGACGGACCTTGCCTCGACCCGGCGTTTCCGCGCGGAGATCCCCGCCGTCGTCGAGAATCTTGTCGCAACCTGCAACAACAAGGGCTGCTTCGATCACGTGAGCGCGGAACCGATCCCTTCCCGCGAGGCGGTCCTCGGCATCCTCCGCCGGATCAGCGACATCCTCTACCCGGGCTACTTCGTCCAGGCGCGGCTGGACCCGATGAACGTGGGTTACTACCTGGGGCAGGAGGCGACCACCCTGTTCGAAGAGCTCTCCGAACAGATCACCTTGGCGATCCGCCATGACTGCCTCCGCCACGACGAGTCCTGCACGAACTGCGCGGAACGGGGGCAGGCGGCCGCCGTCGAATTCCTCCGCAGCCTTACCCCGCTGCGGGAGGGGCTGGCGAAAGACATCCGGGCCGCCTACGAGGGGGATCCCGCGGCCCGGGGTTATGATGAGATCATCTTCAGTTATCCGGGGCTTTTTGCCGTCACCGTCTACCGGATCGCCCACCGGCTTCATGAGCTGGAGGTCCCCCTGATCCCGAGGATCATGACGGAGGCCGCCCATGGCCGGACGGGGATCGACATCCATCCCGGCGCCCGCATCGGGGAGAGTTTTTTCATCGACCACGGAACGGGCGTCGTCATCGGCGAGACGACCTTCATCGGCAGTCGGGTGCGGATCTACCAGGGGGTGACGCTGGGCGCCCTCTCCCTGAGCCGGGAGGAGTGCGAGGCGTTGAGAAACAGGAAGCGCCACCCGACGATCGAGGACGACGTGATCATCTACGCCAATGCCACGGTCCTCGGGGGCGAGACGGTGATCGGCGCCCGCTCGGTGATCGGCGGAAACGTCTGGATCACCCGTTCCGTGCCGCCGGACACACAGGTGTTTCTAAAAAACCAGGAGCTCACCTTCGGCGTTAAGGATGCGATGATTTAAGGAACTCGTCTCCGTTATCGCAATCAAAGCCGGGTACGGGGAACGGGAGGCAACGATGGCAACCATACTGATTCTGTCTGCGGCCGTACCCCTGCTTCTGGGGCTGCTGTTTTTCGAGAAAAAGGAGTCAACAAAGGGGCTTCTTCTGACGAAACCCTTTCTCTCCGCCCTGTTCATCGCGACGGCCCTCACCGGACCTTGTGCGAATCCGGAATACTTCAACCTGATCCTGGCCGGTCTGATCCTCTGCATGGCAGGCGATGTTTTTCTGATCTTTTTTTTCGCGAAGAAACCCTTTCTCGCGGGGCTGGTTTCATTCCTCGCCGGGCACATCCTCTATACAATCGCCTTTTTTACCCTGGCCGGACCGGGGAAGGGCAACTGGATCATCATTGCCTCTTTTCTCGCGGTCAGCGGCGTCGTTTTCGTCTATCTGAGGCCCCACCTGGGCAAGATGATCGTCCCGGTGCTCGCCTACATCGTGATCATCACCGCCATGGTGATCGGCGCCGCAGCGCTTGCCGATACGGAAACGGTCCGTTTCCCGGGCAGGGCGCTCGCCTTTTCGGGGGCGCTCCTCTTCTACGTGTCGGATATCTTCGTTGCCCGCCAGCGCTTCGTGACCCCCAATTTCTTCAACCGTGCCGCAGGGCTGCCCCTGTATTTCGCGGGCCAGTTCATGATTGCATTTTCAATCCGTCTGGTTTGATGGCCCTTACCCCGCATCCGGCTTGGCAGCGGCGGCTTCCCGTGCGGCATAGCCAAGCTCGCATTCGATGATTGTTTTGAGCTTGTTCCTCTCTGCTGTGAGTTCGGCGACCTGTCGCATCAACTCCCCTTGGGATTTGCGGAGGGCAATCTCCTCCGCCCGCAGGGCGACAATGGCGGGAATCCAGTGCCAGAAACCGATCCCCAGAAACAACAGGCCGAAGACGTAGCCGATCACCTGCTCCAGGAAGTCCGCGGTGCGGGTCCGCCCGATGACAATGTATTTGCCGAGAGAGGGAAAATTATCGGCGACGTTGAGGAGGCCGCCCAGGAAGAGGAGCCCAAAGCCGATGACAAGGAAGATCCATGCCTTGCGGAGGCGCGGGGATTCCTTTCCCCGCATCGCCCGGAGGTAGAAGAAGATCGCGCCCGTGATCAGCGCCCGGAAGATGTCCGTAGCGATATCGAACATAGCCTGGTCTCCAATCAAACAGTGAAAGATATCGAATGTTCAGTATGTCCGTCCCTTTGAAAAGGCCTCAAAGCCGTCGGAATTTCGGGGCGGCACAATTGTCGGCACTATGACACGCCTGATCCCTCCGGTCAAGATCCCGGTTTCTTTCCGAACAGCCATCATCCGGCCGGCTGCCGATGTAGAGAGAGGTGATGCCGAGGGTGAGGGAATGCCTCTCCATGTCCCGGAAACCGGCCTCCTCCATGAGGGCCAGGAAGGCCGGCGGCGCGGGGAAGTGGAGAATGGAGTCGACCAGGTAGCGGTAGGCGGCAGGGTTCCGCGAGAAGAGACGCGCGATGCCCGGCAGGATGTGCTTCAGGTAGGGGGCAAAAATCCCCCGCCGGAGGCGGTTTCCGGGGGCGTTCATCTCCAGGATATAGACCCGGCCGCCCGGGACGAGGACCCGTCTCATCTCCCGAAGGGCAACGAGGCGGTCGGGGATGTTCCGGATGCCGAAGGCGATCCCCGCCGCATCGAAGCTCCTGTCCGGGAAGGGAAGTATTAGGGCGTCGGCTTGGAGGAGGCGGATGCGTCCTGCGAGACCGCGGTCCGCGATCTTTTGCCGTCCCGGGGCAAGCATCTCGAAGACGAAGTCGAGCCCTGCCACCCCAATCTCCGGATGCCGCCGGGCGGCCTCGATGGCCAGATCGGCCGTTCCGGTTGCGACGTCGAGAAGGCGGCAGGTATCGAAGAAGCGCATCTTCCCAACGGCGAAGCGGCGCCAGGCGACGTCGCGGCGGAGGCTGAGGACACGGTTCAAGAAGTCGTAGCGCCCGGGGATCGTGGTGAAGATCTCCCGGACCATGCCGACATGCTCGTCGCGGCCGATCCCGGCCACCGGCGGGTAATAATCCGTATCCTTCGTGCCCATGACGCCTTCCCGGGGAACTTTGAAAAAATTAAGGATGAAGCTTGAACGCGGCACCCCTACTTTTTCCGGAGCCGTCAGTCGCCGCCGGCGAAGACCCGGCCATAGAGGGTGTCAAAGCCGTCCTTCCCCGCGGCGAGGATCAGCGTGAGCGGCATGACCTCCCGCCCCTGTGCGACCATCCGTTCGGCCGTCTCCCGGATGTCCCACTGGGCGTGGCGGTCCGCCCGGACGCGGGCGAGGTGGTATAACTCGCGGGCGCTGACCCTCATCATGACCCGGCGCCGATGGGCGTTTGTCAGGATGTAGGCGGCCGCGGCGGCCGAATGCCGGCGGATTTGCCCCCAGGTCTCCTCCGTCCGGGCGCAGATCTCCCGGAAAGCGCTTTCCATGCCGATCTCCGCAATGGAAGGCGGGATCGTGACGCCAAGCGCCGGGTCGTATTCCTGAACGGTGATCGTGGCCATCCGGTGCCGTTTCACCTGGGCGAAGCAGGTCGCGCTGATGATGAGCTCGAAGGTCAGTCCGACGTACTCGAACGCACGCGGGGGGGCGTCATAGGCCTTCATCCGCCGGAGGGCCGTTTTGATCAGCGATTCTTTCTCCGACCGGTCCATACACGCCGCGATCTGCAGGCATTCCGCGAGCGGGAGATCCGAGGCGCCGTGAAGGAGCGCCGCCGCAATCTTCTCGTCGGCGGCCGGCGTCGCATCGAGCAGACGGACGAGTTCATCCGCAACCCCGGCGCCGGTTGCGTCCGGGCGATCGATCCGCTTTCCCGCCGCCGCGGGTGGAATGGCCGTCCATTTGGAGATGATCGCGGCAGCCTCCGCCCGGAGCGCCGCCGGCGTCTCGCGGTCGTAGGGCGTCGGCTCCGTGTAGCGGACGAGCGACGGGGCAACCCCCCGGGCAGCGTCATAGAGACGGCGGCTGTATTCCTGTCCCTCCATCAGGGGACAGGCAGCGAGGCGGCGGATCATCAGTTCGATGTTCCTTGCGTTCACGGTCATTCCGAGCTGCGTCTCCGTGGCGAGCGAAAGGCAGTAGCGGGCGTCCTCCTTGGCCCACCCTTCGAGGAGCAACCGGTTCGCCGGATCGGCGGCGAACCCGGGATTCCGGTCGAAAACCCAGGGGCGGAGCCTTTCATAGAGCGTATGGTAGAAGCCGTTCTGCAGCCGGACGGTCGCGACAAAGGCCTCTTCCATACCGGCATCCCGAACCTCTCCCGGGATGACGAAGTCGTCCTGAAGCAGCACGTAGCGCTGGGACTTTTCGGTATAGGAGGCCAGGCGGAACCTTTCGATCTCCTCGACAAGGAGGCGGGAGACCTTCAGGACGTCGAGGTTGAAGACGGCGTGCTCGGCGATGGAGCTGTGCCCCATCTCAAAGACGATGTTCCGGTTCGAGGCCCGGGCCTTCTCCACCTCGTCCCGGGCGATATGCCGGAGCTCGTTGACCGGCCTCGGGTTCCGGCTGATCCGGGCGTAGGCGGCGGCTACGGTCTCCGGCGTCAGGTCCCGCCGCTCCGGCTGAACATTCTGAAATTCTTCGATGATTTCGTGATCGATGTTGTGGCCTGCGAGAATGACCTTCATTTTCATCCACCCCCATCGTTTGATCGGAAGAGCCGTCACGATACCATCGCCCGCGGCCTGTGGCAAGAAAATCTTGCCCGCAGCTCCCGCAGATCAGCAGCATCCGGGGCGGCGGTGTTTCTTTCGTCTGGCATATCCGTCCCATTTTGTGCTAACCTGAGTCCATGCCGGGTTGATTGCACGCATGATTCGATCACAACAAGAGGGGGTAAAATGGGTTTGCTTCAGCTTCTCATCCAGGATCCGCTGACGTTTTTCCTGCTGGCGATCCCGCTTCTCTATTCCATCATCATCCACGAGCTGGCCCACGGCTGGGTGGCTTCCCTGATGGGGGATCCAACGGCCAAATACATGGGCCGTCTGACCCTCAATCCGTTGAAGCATCTGGATCCCATCGGCACGGCCATGCTCTTCATCTTCGGCTTCGGCTGGGCCAAACCCGTCCCGGTCAATCTTGGCCTCATCCGGAACACCCGCCTGGGGCTCATCTGGGTCTCCGCCGCGGGGATCATCGCGAACCTGCTGCTCGCCTTTCTGGCGGTCCTGCTGCTCCGCCTGCTCTCCCCGCCGCCTTCGGGATCGATCGGGCTGCTGCTCTATTATCTGGCGCAGATCAACATCATGCTCGCCTCGTTCAACCTGATCCCCATCCCGCCTTTGGACGGATCGAAGATCGTCATGGGATTCCTGCCGGAACGCGCCCGATACTTCCTGGCCCGCCTGGAACCTTACGGATTCTTCGTCATCATCGGGCTGCTGTACCTAGGGGCACTGGACCCGGTCATCCATTTCTTCCGCTGGATCATCCTGACCCTGATCGGCCTCCTGTTCTCCTGATCCCAATTGGGCCCGCAATCAGCCGCGGAATAACAGCCCCGCGGCTTCCGAGGCTGTTTTTTAGTAGGCTGTTGGGGGGGCCTCTAAGAAACTGTTGAAAAGGCTCTTTAGCAGGCTGTTCAAAAATGTCCAGATGCAGGGCCCCCGAATTCGCAGAATCATCGACACGAAGTGGCGATCATTCGCTTCTTGAGTGGAGCGAAGCGGAACCAATCCTGAGCCGTGAGGCGTACTGTCTGGTACGTTGAACGGCGAAGGATGAGGGAAACACAGCAGATGGGCGTTTCAGCCTGCCGAAGAAGGCGACGCCGGTGAGCCGTGTATGAAGATCAGGCTTTTTTGCCGGTGATGAGTTTTTTCCGGTGTTTTTTGAAGTCGAATTTCAGGATTTCGTTGCGGACGTCATCGTTCATTCCCCGGAACTTTACGCTTACGGTGTAACTTTCGGCTTTTTTGGGTGTGGCTTCGATGCGTACCGTTTCTCCGTAAAGAAAGAGAATTTTTGACGGGTAGGTCTGAAGGACCATCCGGATTTCCAGGATATCCCCAATGCTGAACGACTCCCGGGCCATCAGGCTCATGCCGCTGCCGCTGATGTTCAGGGGCTCGAAGGTCATAAACACGACGTCTTCCCGCTTGGGGGAGGCCTGCCGGATCAGGTAGTTCAGCTTGACGTTGAGCATATTCAACCACAGGTTCAGCAGTTCATCTTTCAGCGGAGGGGGAGGAAAATCGTCAATAACGATGATGTCCGTCGTTACCCGACAATTCAGTTCCCCGGATTCATCCGGTTGCAGGCGACGAACCGAAAAGGGCAGCAATGTGTTTGCGCGAGGATAGGTCCTCTGGTTGTTTGTCGTCATGTTCCGGCCTCCTAATTATTTCATCTTGCTGATCAGTTCCTGCAGTGATACATCTTCATCGATCGTCAGCATATTCTCCATTTCATTAGGGCTGTACGGGGTCCGGACGATG
>JAPLJY010000116.1 GCA_026388345.1 Deltaproteobacteria bacterium | reverse complement strand
GACATCGCCGGTGAGCACCTCCATCAGGGCCTGCACCCCCTTCTGGAAAAAGACCGATTGGTCACAGATCATGTCGAACCGCTCTTGGGTGATGGGAATAAAATCGAGGCCGAGCAGGCTCGAAACCGCCGCCGTGGCGATGCCCGTGTCCGCCTCTCCGGAGAGGACGGCGAGACCAATTTCGATATGGGTGAACACCTCCCGGTCATAACCGGCGATCCGGGCGGCGGGAATCCCGGCCTTCTCCAGGTGGTGATCCAGCAGCAGGCGCGTCCCCGAACCCGGCTGGCGGTTGACGAAACGGACCCCATTCCGGACGAGATCCGCAAATTCCTGGATGCCCCGGGGATTTCCCCTGGCGATCACAAAACCAAGTTCACGAAAGAAAAGGTTCACGACCACGGCCTTAACACCCGGCACCAGCCTGTCCAGATAGGGGATGTTGTACTCCCCCGTTTCGGGATCGAGCAGGTGGGTCCAGGCGATGTCGGTAAAGCCCTTTTCCAGGGCGATCAGGCCCTCCCTGCTTCCCGTGTTGGCCTAGAAGATGAAGAACTCCGGATGGGCCTTCTTCAGACAGGCCTGGAGGATGTCGAGGACCGGATCGTTGCTGCCCGAGGCCAGCAGGGCGCCCGGGATCCGTCCGCTCTTCTGTCTGGCCTGTTCGAGACCCGATTTGGCATTCACCTCAATCCAGCCGTCGATCACCTTCTTCGGGAATATCCACTTCCCCGTGACACGCGTCGCCGGCATGCGCCCCGTCTTGATCAGCGCGTAAACCTGCTTTTCATGGATGCCCAGGTAGCCGGCGACCTCTTTGGTGTTCATCATCTCGTCCGACATGATCCCTCCTTCAAGAGGGCGGCAGCATAAACGATAGAGGAGGGAATTTCAACACAAAATTGACATATACATACTTTTTATTACCAATTCATACAAATACGAACCTGCCGACCCAACATTTGCAGAAGGGGCTGCCGTCAGACATCGCTTGACAGCATGATCCCGATGGCATAGGACTTAAGGCCACGGATTGAGACGCCCTCTGACGATGTCAGAAAACGGAAACGACGTCGATTACGGGTTGTTTTTTAATTCATATTTCACGAGCCATTGGGGGAGTTCATGCCCGAATTTTTCAAGGTCGTAACGCCTGCCCAGGTCTTTGAAACGCTCCTAAGTTTCAACCGCCTTACCGTTGAAACCGTCCCACTGGACGAAGCCCTCCACAGAATCTGCGGCGCGGATATCGCCTCGCCGGAGGATCTCCCTCCCCTTCCCCGCTCGACGATGGACGGTTACGCCGTGCGCGCTGCGGACACCTTCGGCTCTTCGGATTCCATTCCTGCGCTCCTCGACGTGGCCGGCGCCGTCGCCATGGGGCAGATTCCAACCGTAGCCATCGGCCCGAACCAGGCGGCGGCGATCCCGACGGGGGGATTCCTCCCGCAGGGCGCGGATGCCGTGGTGATGGTGGAGTACACCAGCCCGGCTGGAGAAGGCGCGATCGAGATCTCCCGGCCGGTCACGGCCGGGGAAAACGTCCTCGGCAAGGCGGAAGATGCGGCGCGCGGCGACATCGTGATCCCCGCAGGCAAAAGGCTGCTTCCCCAGGAGATCGGTCTCCTCGCAGGCCTCGGAATCACGAGGATCCCCGTCCATCGCCGGCCCCGGGTGACGATCATCTCCACCGGGGATGAAATCGTTCCCGTCACCGACACCCCGCCGCCGGGGAGGATCCGGGACATCAACGCCCATTCCATCGCCGCGCTCATCCGGTCCGCGGGCGGCGAAGCCGAGATGTTCGCTCCCGTTCCGGACGACCCCGCCCTGCTCCGGGCGGCTCTCGACAGGGCGCTGGCCTCGGCGGACGTCGTTGTTCTCTCCGGCGGCAGTTCGGTCGGCGAGCGCGACCACATGCTCCAGGTCGTCTCTTCGCTGCCCGGCGCCGTGGTGCACGCGCACGGGATCGCGATCAGCCCGGGAAAGCCGACGTTGATCGCCTCCGTGGGCGGCAAACCGGTGTTCGGGCTTCCGGGTCATCCGGTATCGGCGCTGGTGGTGGCGCAGGTCTTCCTCGCGCCGTTTCTCTTGTATCTCCAGGGGCAAGAGCTGAAACGGACGCCGGCGGGGATGCGGGTGAGCGCCGTGCTCGCGTCGTCCGTCCACTCCGCCCAGGGGCGAGAGGAATACGTCCGGGTCAAGCTCGAAGAGCGGCAGGGGCGCCCCGTGGCCCGGCCCGTGTTCGGCAAATCGGGTATGCTCTCGACCCTGGTCAAGGCGGACGGCTTTATCGTCCTGCCGATCCACGCCGAGGGGCTCCCCGCAGGAGAGATGGTGGACGTTTTTCTATTCTGAACTGAGGAGTGGTGCATGGAGCGGAAACAGAGAATCTATCGGCATTTGACGACGCTGGACGAGGCGGGACGGATCCTTCGGGGGCGTTTCGGTAACCTGCGGGTCGGGACGGAGAGCATCCCCGTGCGGGAGGCGCTGAACCGGGTGCTCGCCGGACCGGTCAAGGCGCTGGCCTCCGTGCCATCCTACCACGCCGCCGCGATGGACGGCATCGCGGTGAAGGCCTCCGATACCTTCGGCGCGCTGCCTGAAAAACCGCTCCTCCTGCCGCACAGTGCCGGAAAGATGGTGGACACGGGCGACCCCATCCCGGAGGGGAAGGATGCGGTCGTGATGATCGAACGGGTGGAGGAAAGGGAACAGGGCTGGGAGATCAGCGAGGCGGCCTATCCGTGGCGCAACGTCCGCAAAGCGGGCGAGGATATCGTCAAGGGCGAGGTGATCCTCCCGGCCCGCCACCGCATCCGGCCGTACGACCAGGCCGCCCTTTTGGCCGCCGGAATTCTTTCCGTCGAGGTATTTGCCAAGCCGCGCGTTCTGATCATTCCCACAGGCGATGAAATCGTCCGCCCGGAAGAGGCCCCATCGCCCCTCCCAAAAGGTGCGCTGCTCGAGGTCAACGGGCAGATGCTCGCTTCGCTGGCCGCCCAGTGCGGCGCCGATGCGGAAATCCTCAGACCCGTGCCAGACGTCCCCGGAAAACTCAAAAGCGCCCTGACCGACGCGATCGCGGGCCGGTACGATTTCGTCATGCTGATCGCCGGCTCGTCCGCCGGTTCGGAAGACTTCACCCCCGCCCTCATGGAGGAACTCGGAGAACTGCTCGTTCACGGCATCACCGTCATGCCCGGAAAGCCCGCGCTCCTGGCCGCTGTGGACGGGCGGCCCGTCGTCGGCATCCCCGGCTATCCCGTATCGGCGGCCGTCGCCTTCCGGGAATTCGCCCGCCCCCTGCTCTATTACATGCAGGGGCTTGTGCCGCCCGAACACGACCAGGTCGAGGTTTCCGTCGGGCGGAAGATCCCCTCGAAGCTGGGGCTCGAAGAGCAGGTTCGCGTGATCCTCGGCAATGTCGGCGGGAAGACCGTCGCGATGCCGATCGGCGGCGGCGCGGGTGTGATCACCTCCCTCGTGCGCGCGGACGGGATCATCCGCATCCCGCAGGAGGTCAGCGGCCTCTCGGAAGGCGAAACGGCGCGCGTGGAACTGATGATCCCGCGCGAGGCGATGAACGACCGGCTGCTGGCGATCGGCTCCCACGACCTGACCATTGACCTGCTCAACAGCCTGCTGAAGGAGAAAACCGGCGGCCGGATGCACATCTCGTCGAGCAACGTCGGCAGTCTCGGCGGCCTGCTCGCGCTTAAAAGGCGGACGGCGCACTTCGCCGGCTCGCACCTGCTCGATGCCGCCACCGGAGGCTACAACGTATCCTACATCCAGCGCTATCTCCCGGAAATGCCGGTTGCGCTCGTCACGCTCGTCCATCGCTGGCAGGGTTTCATAACCCCGGCGGGCAACCCGAAAAAGATCGCGGGTATCGGAGATCTGTCCCGCCCGGACATCGTTTTTGTGAACCGCCAGGGCGGCTCCGGCACGCGAATCCTTCTCGACTTCGAGCTCTCCAAGGCCGGCATCCCGCCGGCGCGGGTCGCCGGTTACGGCAACGAGGAGTACACGCATATGAACGTGGCGATGGCCGTGGCCTCCGGCGCGGCGGACGCCGGACTCGGAATCCACGCCGCCGCACAGGCGCTCTTGCTCGACTTTATTCCCGTCGCACGCGAACGCTACGATCTGGTCATCCCGAGCGCCTATCTCGAAGATGAAAAGATCCTCCTGCTGCTCGACATCATCCGTTCCGACGAATTCAGGGAGAAGGCCCTGGCGATGGGTGGCTACGAGGTGCACGAGACGGGAAACGTCGTAGATCAGATTTGAAGACCCGAGAAGAAAATTTCTTTCTTCCTGAAATGTTGTTTTTCCAATCCAGGATATCCGTACATCATTTCAAATAGCATTCATCAAGATATCTTGAAGTTTAATAAGAGGTAAGGTATAATGTGTCATTGGTTCTCACAAAGGGGATAGAGCTATAAAATCAATCATAATGCGCATCACCCTTTTCACCGTACTTCTATTTTGCATTGTTATAACGTCTGCATATTCTGCTGCAGAGCGACGCACAGCTCTGGTAATCGGCAATGGCAGCTATACTACCGGCAGCCTCAGAAATCCCGTCAATGATGCCACGGTTGTGGCCTCCACCCTCAAGAAACTCGGCTTCGATGTGATCCTGAAGGAAAATGCCCTCCATAAGGATATGGAGAATGCGATCCGCGAATTTGGCGATCGGCTGAAAAAAGGCGGTGTCGGTCTGTTCTTTTATGCCGGTCATGGTGTGCAACTCAACGGGAAGAACTATCTCATCCCGATCGGTGCCAACCTCTCCCGCGAGACGGACGCAAAGTATGCGGCTGTCGATGCGGATATGATTCTCGATGAGATGGGTAACGCCGGGAACTACATGAATATCGTCATTCTTGACGCCTGCCGTGACAATCCCTTTGGCAAGACGTTCCGAAGCGCCAGCCGCGGTCTGGCCATCGTATCGGACGCCCCGCAAGGGACCCTGATCTCCTATTCCACAAGTCCCGGAAAAGTGGCCGCCGATGGCAGCGGCGGCAACAGTCCCTATACGTCTGCCATGGTAAGGCACATGGTGACGCCGGGGCTGCCGATCGAGGAAGTGTTCAAGAGGGTGCGGCAGGACATCAGCAAAAAAACGCAGGGGCAGCAAATCCCTTGGGAACTCTCTTCTCTGGAGGGGCAGTTCTTTTTTGCCCCGAAACCCGGTTCCCCTGAGGGAGCGGGAATAGGCGGGGAAAGAACCGCTGAGGCAGATCCGGAAGAAAAGGCTAATGTCGCCGAACAGGAACGGCTCCAGAAGGAAAAGGAGCGGCTGAGCAAAGAACGTGAGGTTTTGGATCGGGCGAAAACAAAACCTTTATCAGCAGTGAAAGAAGCCGTTGCCGTAGGACCAAAGCCGGCAGTTGATCCATTTCAGGAGGTTGTGGCCAGGTATCTGGCTGCCGACCCCAAGCCGCAGTTGCCCGAGGAAGTGCGGAAGTTCAACGTGCGGGCTCAATATGCGATAAAAGAATCGCGGTTTAGCGAGGCTGCCGGTCTTTATGCGCAGGGGCTTGAGGTAACCCCGTGGTGGCCGTCCGGGCACTTCAATCGAGCGCTGGTCTTGGGTCACCTGAAGAATTATCAGGAAGCTGCACAGGAAATGAAAATGTATGTTCGGCTTGCCCCCGATGCGCCGGATGTTCGCGCCGCGCAGGACAAGGTTTACCTGTGGGAGGAATTGGCCAAAAGCTTCGCCCCGAAAGAGACCCGTCGGGATGGCCGGTTTATTGCCTATAATAATGGAACTGTCTCGGACACAAAGACCAACCTGATTTGGGCGGCGAAGGACAATGGGAGCAATATAAATTGGGCAAATGCCAAGAGCTATTGCGAAAATTACCGAGGTGGCGGCTATTCGGACTGGCGGATGCCTACGCAGGATGAACTGGCGGGGTTGTATGATGCTGGTAAATCCCGGCCAGGGGCCTGCAATACATCATATCCAATCCATGTTGCCACTGAATTGATCGATATTACTTGTCTTGCACCCTGGGCTTCTGAGACAAGCGGTTCCGATGCTGCCTACTTCAATTTCAGCGATGGCGGACGGCACTGGGGTCGCCAGTCCAACGTCGGCATCCGGGCTCTTCCGGTGCGTTTCGGCAAATAGGCTATTTGGTTTGGTCATTTGGTTCTTTGATTATTTATTTATGGATCGCAGCCATACACCTTTCTTTTGTTAATCTAAAATTCAGAGAGGGTTCACTGTTTGTTAGAAGGTGGCCATGAGGGGTGGTATGCCCAGCAATTTCAGTGAGTACTGTACGCACTACGGGAAGAAATGTGCTGATTTTTGAGCGTGATTTTTAGGGCAGGCGGTGGTATCTTCTCCTTCCTGAAAGTGTTACTCAAATAATTTCAGTACTGTAGTTGATTTCAGATATAAATCGTGATAATGAAGCTCAAATATAAAAGCAGTTGACAGAGTTCCATCTTGTATATCCATACTGGAGGGAAATATGGACTGACTCACGAATACCTCCTGTTTCTTACAAAGTGTGAGTTTTCTTATTGCGGATGAAGCAACGTCGATCGTGCAAAAGGTTCATGAGTCGTAGCGGAGTGAGATTTATATATGAATAGCAATTTATCCGATCTGAAGGCCGAAACCCTTAGGTTTTTTTGTCTACACTGGAACAGAGAATCAATTGGAAACACACCTCCCGAATGGTCTGAGCCTTATACGTTTGTCGGTCCAGTGCCTAATCATGAAAAACAAGGAGTTTATGCGTTGCTTGCAAGCAACGATGTTTGCTATATTGGTGTGGGAGCAAGCCGCAACTACGGGAAATACGCTGGTCATGGTTTGGGAGCGAGACTAAATAAATACCTCAGAGTAAGGGAAGGTAAACGAAATATTAGAGATTCTGAACGTCCCTATCAACTAATTAATCAATGGAAAGAGAAGGGTATTGACCAGATTTTTACTCTTGGGTTTGAAAAAGAGCAAAGCTACCTATCTTATGCACTTGAAGTGTTTCTTATTATCAGATTTCCTCATCTTCATAATATTATTAAGCCAGGTCAGTAAAGCGAAGATATAAATATGAATAATGCAAAAATTAAATTTGCAGATCCAAGGCTGAGTCCACACGGCTGCTTGCTCAGAAAGTCGTAGTGGTTCTGGAGCCCGTAAATCAAATGGGTGAGATAATCCGGCCATTTCTGGGATAGGGTACAGATGCAGTGTTGCAACCAGTAATCATTGATGGAAATTTATCAACAATTGTGATTCGGATGCTCAGCCTAACTCTAATATAGAAGACCTTAATTCGTGAAATCGCACTTAATCACAATCTATGATGTTTTATTTGAGGTAAAGGCAAATGGGAGAAACTGATGAGAGTAAAGAATTAGAGAGAATAAGGGGGATAATCAAGGGTCAGGAAAGAAGGAAGAAAAATGCTAAAATCTTTCTATATTGTATCTTGGGCATAGTTAGTTTGTTTGTACTGCTTTTTTTATATGGTTTGTATCTTATGCCTAGCAAAGAAGAGCAAGTATATAATGCTCAGGAAGCCATGCGTGGTGGGAAGTATATTACTGGCAAAGATGGTAAAGAAATCTTCGTACGGAAGGGTGAAGATGGCGTATATCATGAAGTTAAATATGAGGAATCTAAAGAAAAGTATAATATAAGGATTGTAATGGATAATCATGATGGGACCTTCATATTTGGTTGGGATGATAAGGATGGTGTAACCCATTTAACAACGAAAGATCCTAGAATAAAGTAGTTTAGACAATATAATGTTCACGCCTGCCACTGACACAAACCTTAGTGGATCAATCATTTCAATGGCAAATCTTCAAAACATTTCGCTCACAACCCGTGCTGATTGGTAGGTGAAGACAATATAATATGTGCTATTACTGGTATGTGAACGAAAACGGCCGGGCCGCCTCACGGGGCAGCCCGGCCGCATCATTCAGGTCCATTCATTTTGACGATCTTCTCAGGACTTCCGGATGATCGTTCCGATGTGCTCGCCGTTGAGCGCCCGCGTGATATTCTCCTCCTTGAGACCGTTGATGATCTGGACCCGGTTGATCACCTCGCTGTTCTGAATGATTTCCAGGCAGGGCCTCTCGATGACCAGATCGTCCAGGTCCATCGCCAGCAACTCCTTGACGGTGATCTCGGGGATAAATTCAGCCTGGTCGTTTTTTTTGGGATCGTCGGTATAGAGGCCGTCCTCGTCCTTGACGAAGATGCAGTTCTTGGCGCCGATCAGATCGGCGACGATCAGGGTGCCCACGTCGGTCCGGTGAATTGGAATCCGCCAGCCGGGGGCCGGCAGCGCAAACAGATCGTAGGGCGGCATGCCGCGCATGACCGGGATGCAGTCGTCGGCAAAGTAATTGGAGAGCTTCAGAATGGAATCATGTCCGATCTTGATGCCGCCCCAGGGTGACAGGAGCATGGCAACCAGCAGGGCGTTCTGCTCCGAAATGGCGCTGCCGAACTTGGCGATGATCCCCGTGGGCATCCCCAGCTCCAGGCCGATCGTATAGATATGCCGGCTGCGCGTTCCGCCGCCCGTCGTCAGGAGCATCTTGTGATTGGGCTTGTTGGCCGCGATCTCCTTGATGATCCCCGGCAGCCCCTTGACCCCCCGGTCGCAGATCGATTGCCCTCCGATCTTCAGGATCTGCACATCGGGGAACAGCCTCTGCTGGGGCGCTACATTGAACTTTTCCGCAAACGACTTGCTCACCAGGGTCTCCCCCATCAGCCTGCTCTTGACGTGCAGCCGGCGGCCGTCCTTTTCTCTCACCAGCACCATGACTGTTCTCCCTCCGAACCGGTCAGCCCTTGAAACCCTCGCGGAAAGGGCGACGGCTTCGTCAGTCCTTCACCTCCACGTCCTCATCCTTGCCATCTTTTCCACCATGCGTCAGCAGAATCAGCTCGGCGCCGATCGCCCCGGCGATCTGCTCCAGCTCCTTCTTCCGGAGATGATCCCCATAAAATTTCACATCGGCGCCCGCCACGGCCACCAGCTTGAACCGGGGCTTCTTCTCCCCTTCCTTCACCTTCCGGCGTTCCCGGTAGAAAATCTTGCCCGCCATCTCCATACCTCCCTTTCTTTTAAGTTGTTTTCTTTCTTTTTCCCCCGATGCTCTCCCAGAGATGATCCTCCCGCATCCGGACCGGCAGGACGGCGCCCCCTCCCCAAAGACGGGGACGCAGCCACCCCCGGGTATCGACCACATCCGCCTCGCCGGGAACGACGGCATCCCGGTCGAGAGAAACCACTCGAATCCCTCTCCCCTCCAGTTCACCGACCCGGACCTGGTCCGGGATATCCCGCAGGCCGTTGAACTCGATGAAACGTCCGCTCCATCCCGCCGCCGTGAGGCCCACAGCCGCCGTTGCGCCGATGATCCCGTCGCAGGTGCCGCCGTGACCGGACAGATGGATTCCCGCCGCCGCCCGGAGGGCCTCATCTTTGCTTACGATCCGCGCCGTGCAGGCCAACCCCAGAGTTGCCAGATCCTTCAAGGCGGCGTCGCCCTCGCAGGCCAGGCAGAGGCCGGGATCGCTGCCCTCATACGATTCCCGTTCGATGTGCGCCGCAGCCCGCGCAAGCAGATCGTCCCTGAGAGCGGGGTCGTCAAAATCAACGACGGCGCAAGCCGAGCTGTTGTGGGAGGTGTAGGGGATCCGCGGGTCCACCAGAAGCTGCTGGCGGACGACACCCCACAGACGGCAACCCTCCGGCAGGAGCGCCTCGAAGCGCCGGACCAGCTTGCCGGTCCCCACCTCCGCGCCGAGAATATCCGTATCATCGAAACCGATATAGGCACGCATGGGCATTTCTATACATCTCTTTTGTATCCCTCGCCAAGCAGAAATACAAGAGGCCACCGGAAATTGATTGCAATCACCTTGAAGATGGAATATTTAAAATCTGTATTGACCAGATTGCATCGCTATCCGATTTACACAAGCTGAAAGGGGGAGAGTTCTCATGAAAATAGCTGATTACCGCAAGGTCCCGGCCACGGCGCCGCTGCCCGGGGTCACAAAGAGGGTGCTGATCGGCCCCGATGACGGGGCGCAAAACTTCATCATGCGCGTCTTCGAGATTGCACCCGGTCATACGAGTCCCGACCACGCCCACTTCTGGGAGCACGAGATCTTCATTCTCGCCGGCAAGGGGGTCGTACGGGACCAGAACGGGACGGAAAATCCGATCGGCGAAGGAACGACCGTCTTCATCCCCGGGGGGGAAAACCACTGCCTGATCAACCAGGGCGGGGACGTGCTGCGTTTCATCTGCATCATCCCGACAGGGGTCGAATAACGGGAGGGTTCACCAATGGCCGAGCCGCCCGCCGAGCCCCGGGAAGAGGTCAGCCGGGATGACCGGGGACGTCTCCGGGAGCGGAAATTCACCCTCCGCGGAAAGATCGAGGGGGAGTACACCTCTTTCTTCGGGAACGGCCAGATGATGGTCCGGATGAGTTTCCGAAACGGCCGGAAGGAGGGTGAGGCGGTTTCCTTCTACCCGGACGGGCAGATGCGGGAAAAAGGCCTTTTCAAAAACGACAAGTTGGAGGGGGAGTACCTCTCCTGGTACGAAAACGGCGGTCTCCACGAACAGGAAACCTATCTGAGCGGCCTCCTCGATGGTCCTTACGTCTTTTACTTCCGGAACGGCCGGATCCGCGACGAGGAGAACTTCCGGATGGGAAAATTCGAGGGCGAATACCGCTCCTGGTATAAAAACGGCCGGCTCCGGGAGCGGGGTGCTTTCCGGAACGACCAGCGGGACGGCGAATACGAGGCCTATGCCCGGGATGGAAGGCTCCGGGAAAAGGCCTTGTATCGAAACGGGAAGCTTGTCGGAAAATTCATGACCCTTGCGATGGAAGACACGGCCGCCGGGGGAATGAACGAAGTGAATGCGCTGTCGCCCGACTACATGGACGGCGACCGGGAGGACCGGGAGAAGGCGGTGGACGATCTGCTGAAGAATCTGCAGAATTTCAATAAGCCGTAATCTTCCGGGCGATGCGGCAGACGGCGGGGCAGCGGTTTTTGCAAGCAGAAACAGAGCTTTCCGAAAAATACAGTCCGGTATTTCAGAAGGGAGACATCATGATTCAAAACATCCTCATTCCCACCGATGGCTCCGATTACGGGAAAACGGCCATCGCCTACGGCATCTATATCGCCAGGAAATTGGACGAGCAACTGACCGGGCTTCACGTCGTGGATATCCGCCTCATCCGGGGTCCCGTCTTCACGGATATCTCCGGCTCCGTCGGACTCCCCCCGTATCAGGAGTTCCTCCCGGCCATTGAAAGCAGCCTCGAAGCCAAGGCCGACGCGATCCTCCAGGATTTCCGCGGGAAGTGCGAGACGGCGGGAGTGCATCCCG
>JAPLJY010000060.1 GCA_026388345.1 Deltaproteobacteria bacterium | reverse complement strand
TCATTATCATTCTCCCTCTCTTCACTTTCATGTACATGTTTATTCTATTAGCATGATCGGCGATGAAGCAGCATCATTTATTACGGGTTGAAGTCTTGCATTTTCTTCAAGGGTTACGTTTTACTGAGTACAGGAAGTTGTCCGTAATTCCTCATTGTAAAGCTGTCGCCGGAATTCCCGATGTCAACCGCAAACATTTATTCCTCCGGTGCAAGGAAATATGCCGGGTGCTATTGTATATTCCGTGCTGTCCTCATTTCAGGTGCGATTGTACCCCTCCAGGGTGCATCCATCGAGGCGCTCCTCGCCAATTTTGAAGTCACTTCGGCGCGCCGAAGTGACTAATCAATATGATATCATTAACGATACTCCGATGAGGCCGATCATTTTCATGCCAAATTTTTGCTCGGATTGGACGCACCGGCGATGACCCCCTCCAATGTGTTCTTCAGGGAGGTCAGGGTCTCCATGATCATGTCTCGATCCTCCGTTGAAAATTCCGGAAGGTCCAGCGCGGCGATCTTCATCTGTGTTGCGCCGAAGTTGTTGACCAGGGTCTCCGCTTTGGTGCGCTTCGCGCCCGGGGTCTTCTTGACGCCGGCCTGGGCCTGCTGTTTCCGGTATAGCTGGAATTGGGTCACCATGCTCCGTTGCTGCTTGTTCCGGGCGATCGTGACCAGCAATTTTTTCGGGACGGTGGGGTCCTGGCGGCATTCGTCCCGGATCTCCTTGGGGAGTTTGTTGAGGGAGAGGGCCTCCGAGATGGTGACGGGGGATTTGCCGATGATGCGGGCCAGCTCCTCCTGCATGTACGGATGGTCGTCCATGAGGCGCTTCAGCGCCTCGGCCTCCTCGATCGGGTTCAGATCCTGGCGGAGGAGGTTCTCCACCAGCGCGATTTCGGCATGGTTGTCGCCGTCGATGAAGACGGCGGGGACGGAGACGAGGCCCGCCTTGCGCGCCGCGGCGCAGCGCCGCTCGCCGGCGACGACGTACACCAGGCCGGTCTGCGGGTCCTGCCGGCAGACGATCGGTTCGATGATCCCGACCTGGCCGACGGAGGCGGTTAATTCTTCGAGGGCCAGGGGGTCCAGGTATTTCCGGGGCTGCGTCGGATCGGGTTGAAGCTCGGCCAGCGGGACGGCGTGGAGTTGATTCGGGGCATACGTTGCCATGAAAAGTTCCTCCTTCCTGTCGGGACAGCGGTTAAACGCCAGCGATTTTAGGATGATTATTGCGAAAGACGATACAAAAAAATTGGGGGGATATCAAGAGAAAAATAATGCATGGCCGGTTGCAATTTCAGGACCATTGCGGTATGGACTCAAAGCGCAGGAGATGCTCTTCCAGGGATCCATTCCAACCACACATGATGAGGCGGCTATGAAAGTGAAATTGATGGGCGCGGCAAGGACGGTGACCGGCTCCTGTTACATCCTGGAGGCGGCCGGCCGGCGGTTCGCAATCGACTGCGGGATGCATCAGGGGAACGCGGAGATCGAAAAGAGAAACTGGGACACCGACATCTATGATCCCCGCGGGATCGAGTTCATGCTGATGACGCACGCCCACATGGACCATTCCGGGCTCCTCCCGCGTCTCGTGCAGAAGGGGTTCCGCGGCAAGGTGTACATGACCCCGCCGACCCGGGATCTCCTCCGGATCATGCTCCTCGACAGCGCCCACATCCAGGAGATGGAGGCGCAGTGGAAGAACCGCAAACGTCTCCGCCTCGGGGATGCGGACATCTCCCCGCTCTACACCGAAAAGGACGCCATGGCCGCCTTTCC
>JAPLJY010000103.1 GCA_026388345.1 Deltaproteobacteria bacterium | reverse complement strand
GCCAAGCTCGCCGATGCCGGGATCGGTGCCATCACGCGGCACCTGATTCCCCTGATGGCGGCGACGGTCTCCATGCTGTTTGTGATCACCTATTTCCCGTCACTGACCAAAGTCATTTTGTGGCTGTTCATGTAATAGGGGAAGGATTACAGATGATCGGCGTCAGTCCCGCGTTTATGGTTTCTCTCTACGGACCGGGGTTCTCCATCGGGAACTTCTGTGAGGGACTTCATCTCGTCAGAAAGCTCGGTTTTTCCGCCTACCAGCCCGAGATCATGGCCGAGACGGCGCTTCCGGAGTGGGTACATGATGCCCGGAGCGTGCACCGCACCGCGAGCGATCTCGGCCTCGTCCCGACGCAATTTGTGGCGCATTTTATGCTGAAGGAGTTCTCGAACTCGGAAAAGTTGAATCCCCGCAGCGGTATCGACGAATTGAACCAAGTGATTGACATCATCCAGGTATTTTCCCCATGCCGGGTGCTCACCATACCGGCCTCAACCTTCAGTGTGAATTGGGATTCGCCGGGAGCAACGGACTTCCGGTGGTGGCAGGAGGTGCATCAGCGGCTCGTCGAAAAGATCGGGCGGTATGTTGAGGTGGCGGCGGAAGCGGGGATGAAGCTGGCCTTTGAAATCCTTCCCTTTTCAGTCTTCGGAGGCACAGGCCGCTTTCTAACTCTGTGTAACGAAATCGGCTCACCGGCCCTGGGTCTAAACTTCGACACCGGCCATGCGTGGGCTTGCCGGGAATTGGTGCCCGTGCTGCCGTTTGAACTGCAGGGAAGGATTTTCGGCACCCATCTGGGCGACAACATGAGCACTGAAAATATCAAGCTGGTGCCGGGGAAAGGTACGATCCCGTGGAGGCCCCTGCTGGCGAACCTGGTCAGCGCCGGTTATGACGGGAGCAGGGATATCGAAATCGGCTGCAGGCCCGATCAGGTTATCGAAGAGTACGGGTTTGGACTGAACTATTTGCAACAATTTGAAATAAATAGATGAAGGAGAGGATTCGAATGAACAATGAAGTCAAATTTGCCTTGATCACAGGATTTGTAAGCAAGACCAAAGACCGCTTTCATGAGTACAACGAGGAAAAGTCACTGGCGGAACGCCTAGAGATGGTATCGCAGATGGAAGGGATGAGCGGCGCGGAAGTCGTCTTTCCCTACGAGGTCAACGACGCGGCAAGTTTGAAATCCCTGCTCATCAAGTATAATCTCGGCATTGCCGCCGTCAACGTCAACGTGAAAGCGGAACCCGAGTTCCGCAATGGAGGCTTGACCTCCACGGATCCGGCCGTTCGGCGGAATGCCGTCCGGTTCATCAGGAACGCCAAGGACTTCGCCCAGTCCGTCGGCGCCGATAAGGTCACATGCTGCCCCCTGGGTGACGGGTACGAATTTGCCTTCCAGTGCGACTACGCCCAGATGTGGAGGTTCCTCATCGAGACCTTTGGCGAGGCAGGGGCATACAAGCCGGAGATCCCGCTTTTCATTGAATACAAGCCCAGCGAGACGCGCGGCCACTGTCTCGTGGACACCGCCGCCAAGGCCCTTTGTCTGCTCAGTGATATCGGCATCAAGGAAATGGGCATCACAATGGATTACGGCCATTCGAAGTACGGCCAGGAGAATCCCGCAGAGGTTGTGGCCTTGCTGGCGAAAAGCCGATTTCCCTATTATATCCACATCAACGACAACAATGGCCGATGGGACTGGGATTTCATGGTAGCATCACACAACTTCCTGGAATACGTGGAATTTATCTACTACGTGCAAGAATACGGCTACAGCGACTTTCTGACATCGGATACATCGCCGACCCGCTGGGATATCCGCGGCACCTTCGAGGCCAATGCGCGGATGACCAGGAAGATCTGGGACCGGCTCAATGGCCTGGACCGCATGGAGTTCGCCGGACTGATCCGTGGCGGCGACTTCCTGAAGACCTGGAAGTTCGTCGAAGCGAATATATTTAAACTATAAAGGAGGTGTATGTCCGTGGCAAATACGGATTTGCGTATCGCCATCGATTGCGACGAAGCGGCAATCGATCTGAAAAAAGTCCTCTACAACCACCTGAAGAAGCAGGGCGTTCATATTACAGACCTGGATTATCTGGGTCGGGAAAAGGCTGATTACCCTGAAATCGGCTTCCATTTGGCACAGGAGATCCGGAAACGCCATTACGACCGGGGCATTCTGATCTGCGGCACCGGCCTCGGTATGGCGATGATCGCCAACAAGGTCGAAGGGGTGTTTGCCGGAACCTGCCACGACGTCTATTCCGCAGAGCGCCTGAAGAAAAGCAACGATGCGCAAGTTCTGACCATGGGTTCCCGGGTGATCGGTCCGGAGTTGGCCAAGATGATCGTGGAGGCGTGGCTCGCCTCGGAGTTCCAGGGCGGCGGGTCTGCCCCCAAGGTCGACAAGATGCGGCAGTTGGAGCATGCCTCATTTCACGGGAAGGATTAAGGAGGTTCGGCCATGCAGAAGATGATCAATGCGCCGCAGGCGGTGGTAGACGAAATGGTTGAAGGCTACCTGAAAGCTCATCCGGATCGGGTAGCCGGGACTGACAATCCGCGCGTCTTGAAGTTCCGACGGGCTCCCGTACCCGGCAAGGTGGGAATCGTAACGGGGGGCGGCTCGGGCCATAAACCGGCGTTTATCGGTTACATCGGCCGGAACATGGTCGATGCCGTGGCCGTGGGCGAGATATTCTCTTCCCCTCCGGCGCAGATGTTTTTCGACGCCTTCAAAGCCGCAAACGGCGGCAAGGGGGTGGCTTGCCTTTACGGCAACTACGCCGGTGACAACATGAACGTCAAGATGGCCATGGAGCTGGCCAAAGACGAAGGGATCGAAGTCCGAACAGTCGTGGCCAACGATGATGTGCCCTCCGCGCCCAGGGACCAGCGAGGAAAACGCCGCGGCGTGGCCGGCGAAATCCTGATGTGGAAAGTGGGCGGCGCCAAGGCGGCCATGGGGGCCGGCCTTGATGAGGTCATTGCCGCGGCGCAAAAGGCGATCGACAATACCCGCAGCATGGGCATCGGCCTCATGCCGTGCACCATCCCGGAGGTCGGCCATCCCAACTTCACGATCGAAGAAGGCTGGATGGAGGTGGGGATCGGCCACCACGGCGAACCCGGCCTGGAGGTGGTCGCCCTGGAAACCGCCGCGCAAATGGCGAGGCGCATGACCGATATCATCCTGCCGGATCTGCCGTTCAAGGTTCATGACGAAGTGGTCGTGCTGATTTCCGGCCTGGGGTCGACACCGCTGATGGAGCTCTACATCCTGTACAACGAGGTGGAGAAGATCCTCAGAGAGAAGCAGATCCGGATTTACCGGCCCTACGTGGGGAATTACTTCACGTCGCTGGAGATGGCCGGCGTCACGCTGACGGTCATGAAGCTCGATGCGGGCCTGAAAGCCTGCATCGACCATGAAGCCGATTCCATGGGATTGTGCCAGTTTGCTTAAGGAGGCTATTGAAAAACGCCCGTCTGCTGCGTTTCCCTCATCCTTCGCCGTTCAACGTACCAGCAAGTACGCCTCACGGCTCAGGATTTCGGGGGCCTTGCATCCAGACGTTTTTGAACAGCCTGGATCAGAGCTTTTTTCAACAGGCGGTTTAGGAGGCAGGGGATGGAACAATTTGCGAACCGGGATGGAATCCGGATCGTTTTCGATCTGATCCGTGCCATCCAGGAAAACAAGCAATACCTGAGTGACATCGACGGCGCTATCGGCGACGGCGATCATGGCATTAACATGAACAAGGGCTTCACACTCTGCCGGGATGAACTTCTGGCCAATCCGGGCAACCTGACGCACGGACTCAAGACATTGTCGAAGATCCTGGTGATGAAGATCGGGGGGTCGATGGGACCATTGTACGGTACCTTCTTCAAATCCCTGGCAGCGGCGTGTGACGGGGTGGATGCCATCGACATGGCGGTGTTCGGCAGGATGCTCTCTTCCGGCAGAGAGGGACTACAGAAGATCAGCGACGCCAAGCCGGGCGATAAAACCCTGATGGATGTATTGCTCCCGGCGGAAGCGGCCTATCAGGCGGTAGCACAAACCGGTGAACCGTTCCGGGTATGTCTGGATCAGATGGTCGAAGCTGCCCGGCAGGGACGTGATGCCACAAAGGACATGGTGGCGAAGCTGGGGCGCTCCAGCCGTCTGGGCGAGCGGTCCCGCGGTGTCATTGATGCCGGGGCGGCGTCCTGCTGCCTGATTCTGGAAATCATGGCCGGGACGATCGGCCATTTGCTCACTTGCGGTTCGGAAGCAAGATCATGAAATAAAATAGGAGGTCGTGCTCCAATGTCTGTACCGGATGAAAAGACCGTTCAACGGGAATATGTTGATTTGCTCTGTCGCTCCGGATTCCCGATCACGGATGCGGACTGGGAGGCCATGGAGATCAGTGATTTTGGATTGGGCAACCTGCGTTCCGAGGGGTTTGCCTTCATCGATATCCTCCGCTCCGCACGCCTGAGAATCACGCTGATCGCATTGCTGCCAAACCAGGCCCTCCCCCAGCATGTGCATCCGCCCTATGACGGGGAGCAGGGGAAGGAAGAGACCCTCCGGGTCCTTTCCGGACAAACCAAGGTATACATCAAAGGCAATGCATCCGCTCCCAACATTCTGATCCCTGCGGGAAAGGACTCGTTTTATACCGCACGGCAGCAGGTCTGCCTGATGAATCCCGGTGAGCAATATACCGTCCCCCCTGGTATTGAGCACTGGTTCCAGGGCGGCCCGGAAGGGTCGGTCAACATCTGTTTCCAGAACCGGGTGGATGAGAACAAGAACCTCTTCCGGGATCCCCAAAGCTCCGGCTGTCCCATTGGCCCGAATGACCATTGAACCCCTCGCTGGAAAAAGGGAAAGGAAAAACCATGCAGGACACTGAATCTGTAAAAACACTGCCGACGGTACTGAAACAGCTGTCCGGGTCGTCCGGCCGACGTAGGGAGACCGACCCGGGCGCCGGTGCCGCCGGGAATATTTCCTGGAATATCGCTGTCTTGCCCGGCGACGGGATCGGGCCGGAGGTCATTGGCGCCGCGCTTGCCGTGTTAAAGACGTTGGAGGGCAAGTGGTCGAAAGTCCGCTTTGCTTTCCGTGAACATGCCGTCGGCGCCGCGGAATATCTCCGGCACGGCGACCCATTGCCGGTGGAGGCGTTTGCGGCTTGTCGCCAGGCGGACGCGGTGCTGCTGGGCGCGATGGGCCTGCCCAGCGTCCGTTGGCCCGATGGGCGTGAACTCACACCGCAGATTGACCTGCGCGAGCGACTCGATCTCTATGCCGGCCTCCGGCCCATCCGGCTGTACCACGCGCAGGACACCCCGCTGAAGCGGTACGGCGCAGGGGAGATTGATCTGGTCATTGTGCGCGAGAATTGCGAAGGGCTGTTCTCCGCCCGGCTCATCAAACCCGATCCGGCCGGCGGCGAAGTCCGCGATGTGATGCGCATCACGCGTCGGGGCGCCGAGCGCATCTGCCGGGCGGCATTTGAACTGGCGAGCCGACGCCGCAAAAAGTGCACCCTGGTGGACAAGGCCAACGTACTGCCTTCCATGGTATTCTTCCGCTCCGTATTCGACGATGTCGCACGGGAATACCCCGAGGTCGAGGCCTCACGCATCTATGTGGATGCGATGGCCTTGTACCTATTGCAGAAACCACATACATTCGATGTGCTGGTCACGGAAAACATGTTCGGCGACATCCTCGGCGACTTGGCCGCCGGTCTCGTTGGCGGCATGGGCATGGCGCCGTCGGCGGACATCGGCGATGACTGCGCCGTGTTCCAGCCCTCGCACGGAACCGCGCCGGACATCGCCGGAAAAGGCATTGCCAATCCCATTGCCGCCATCCTCTCGGCGGCAATGATGCTCGAATGGCTGGGGCATCCGGAGTTGTTCGACGGCGCCGCCCGTATCCGTTGCGCCGTCGAAACCGTGCTCGCCGACCCTGCTAACCGCACGCCGGACACCGGGGGGCGGCTGTCGACCCAACAAATGACGGAAAAGGTTATGGAACACCTATGAGCGAGAATCTGAGCGATGGGTTTTCAACTTCCGGGGCCGAATCCGGGCAGGGAAAACAGCAGGAAAGCCGTTCCTTCCCTCATATCATTGACCTTACGCTTACGCTTCGTCCCGGCATGAGAGGCGTCGCCTGTGAGCCGAAGTTCAACTTCGGGAAACACGGCTGGAACGCGCAGACG
>JAPLJY010000109.1 GCA_026388345.1 Deltaproteobacteria bacterium | reverse complement strand
CTGCGTTTTTTCGACCCCGCCTGCGGCTGCGGCAACTTCCTCATCATCGCCTACCGGGAGCTGCGCCGACTGGAGATCGCCGTTCTCAAGCAGATGCGGAAATTGCGGGGCCGTTTCGCGGAGACATGGCAGACGGACATCAGCCTGTTGTCCCTGATCGACGTGGACGCCTTCTATGGGATCGAGTTGGAGGAGTTTCCCGTCCGCATCGCCGAGGTCGCCCTGTGGCTCACGGACCACCAGATGAACATGGAGCTCTCGGCCGAGTTCGGCCAGACCTACACCCGCCTTCCCCTGAAAAAATCGGCCCATATCGTCCAGGGTAACGCCCTGCGCATGGACTGGGAGGCGCTCGTTCCCAAACCGGCAACCACCGAAAAAGAGGCAGCGCTTTTCATCCTCGGCAATCCGCCCTTCGTAGGCAAACACAACCGCACCGCCCAGCAGACGGCGGATATGCAGGTTTTGGGCGCGAACCTCACCGGCCTCGGCGTTCTGGATTATGTCTGCACCTGGTACATGAAGGCGGCCGAATACATCCGGGGCACGAAAATCGAGGCGGCCTTCGTCTCCACGAACTCCATCACCCAGGGCGAGCAAGCAGGCGTTTTATGGCCCTGGCTCTTCGGCAAAGGCGTGAAGATCCATTTTGCCCACCGGACATTCAAATGGTCCAACGAGGCCCGGGGCGTTGCTCACGTCTATTGCGTCGTCATCGGCTTTGCGATTTTCGACTCCCCGGTCAAACGCCTCTACGACTACGAGACGCCCACAAGCGAGCCGATGGAAATCATCGCGCAGAATATTAACCCTTACCTCGTTGACGCTGATGATATTGTGATTACGAGCCGGAACAGACCGTTGCAGAACGTGCCGGAGATGGTTTTCGGCAACAAACCGGTGGACGGCGGCAACTTGTTCATGACCGATGCCGAAAAATCCGAGTTCTTGAACAAAGAACCCCGCGCGGAAAAGTATGTCCGGCGGATTCTCGGCTCGCAGGAGTTCATCAACGGCGAAAACCGCTGGTGCCTCTGGCTGAAAGACGCTACGCCAGGGGAAATCAGAACAATGCCGGAAATCATGAGGCGTGTGGAGGCCGTGAGAAAATTCCGGATGCAGAGCAAGAAGGCCGCGACGGTCAGACAGGCCGAAATACCTTCGTTATTTGCCGAAATCCGTCAGACGGGCAGTGATTATCTCCTTGTCCCGTTGGTTTCTTCTGAGCATAGAAAGTATATTCCGCTGGGTTTTTTAACCAGGGACGTGATTGTAAATAATGCGGTTTCAATTATTCCCAATGCAACCCTGTGGCACTTCGGCGTCCTCACGTCGGCCATGCACATGGCCTGGATGCGCCAGGTCTGCGGCCGATTGAAAAGCGATTACCGCTACTCGAACAACCTTGTTTACAACAATTTCCCGTGGCCGGAGACGCCGACACCGGACCGGCAGGAGCGGGTCGCAAAAGCCGCGCAAAAAATCCTGGACATCCGCACCGAATTTGCCGATTCTACACTGGCCGATCTCTACGATCCCGATGCGATGCCGAAGCAACTCCTCGACGCCCACCGCGCACTGGACGCCGCCGTCGATCTTTGCTACCGCCCGGCAGGTTTCAAAGCGGAGTTGGAGCGGCTGAAGTTCCTCTTCGACCTCTATCGAAAATACACCGAACCCCTCATCCGCGCCGCCGCCCGGTCGACGAAAAGAAGAAGCAAGGTTCATCAGGCATGAGCATACTGAAATGTCTTTCTTCCTGTACTTCACAGATCGGTGAGCGCACAGAAGATGTGAGACTTCAAATCGTTATCAATGATGTCATTCCCTCGATAACAATGATATGGACAAATTGTTTTGTAAAGGAGCCCTGTCAACGGATACATGGTTGAGATAATGTGACATCATCAGCAATAAAGCGCTAAACTGAAGGAATCAAACCTCAACATGTTGCGTCGGAAAAAACCACTCTACACAACCCAATCAATTTCAGTCGGAAGGGCTCTGATTGCTAACCTTAAGATTGACTTCCGGAAAGAATCCTATTATATCTCTTACAGTTGACATGTAGCGCACGAGGGAGGTCATAGTGAAAATCCGGCAATTCATCTGGGAGCGGCTCCGCAGTCCATTCGTTTCCGAGAATGGGCATGTTGAATATCCGAAGACGTTTCATGAGGAACTCAACGACCAGTGTGGCAGGATCATCTTCGTTGCTGCACTGATCGCAACCTTCGCTTGGCTACCCTATATCCTCATCGACCGCCAGCTTCACCCGGGCGAGCCGCTCATCGTCGCGCTCCGGATTGGCTTGTCCTTGGTTGGGCTCACAGCCTTGGTTCAACAGGGTTTCAAACGCTTCCATCATTACAACCTGCTCTTCCTCCTCATCATTGCCGCCTATCTTGAGATTGCAACGGGGCTGATCACGGGGCTGGTCAAAGCTGATCCCGTGTATCTCGGCGGCTATCTCTTGGCGCTCACGCTGCTCGCCCTCGTGCCGATCCCCCGTCGTGACGCTTGGTCGATCCTCGCCGTTTCGCTCCTGGTTTTTTTCACCGTGGGCTTTGCAAAGGGGATGCATTTTGATTCCGTCCGGTCTCGCTACGGCCTAAACGACCTCTTGGTCACAGTCTTGGTTGTGACATTTTTCATTTACCTGTTGGATAGGCTTCGGTTCAACAGCTTTGAAAAGTCGAGAAAGATCAAGCAGCAGAACGAAGCGCTCCGAGAGAGCGAAGACCGGTTGCGCACCATCATAGAGGGCACGCAGGCATTACTGGTCAGTGTGGATGCGGACGGAAGACTCACCTATGCCAACGACGCAACATCCGAGGCTCTGGGATACAAGACTGCAGCGGAGATCATCGGCAGGCTTTACCTGGATTTCGTCCATTCCGATGACCGCCGGCGGGTGTTTAACAGTATGGTCCATCAAGCCGAAGCCAGCCAGCCCTCCAATATCCAGGAGTTCAGGGTCGTCGACACGGAGGGTCAAGTCAAGTGGTGCAGCTTTGTCTCTACACTGATAATTAAGGACGGGAAGTTCGTCGGCATGACCGGAGTGGCCCAGAACATCGCCGAACGCAAGCAGGCCGAAGATGCGGTGCGCAAAAGCGAGGCACGGTACCGCACCTTTTTCGAGCATACGGCGGTGGGCGTCGCTGAGATAGAGCACGTCACGGGCCGCTTCCTTACGGCCAACCCGCGGCTGTGCGAACTCCTTGGCAGGACCGAGGAGGAAATGCGGGACACCACCTTCCAGGCGATTACCCATCCAGACGATCTCCATCTGCATGAAGAGAAAGCGGCGCAGTTACTGGCCGGAACAATTGATCATTACACCTTGGAGAAAAGATACATCTCAAAGGACGGCGGCGTCATTTGGGTGAACATCACGGTATCGGATCCCCGGGAAACAGGAGAAACACACGGGCGCAACATCGTCATTGTGGAAGACATTACGGAGCGCAAGCGGACGGGGGCGGCTCTGCAGGCGAGCGAAGAAAAATTCCGGCAAATCGTCAGCAGCATCCCGAACGTCGTTTCGATTCTGGATATGAACCTGCGGTTTACCTATGTAAGCGCTAGCGTTCAACGAATCTTGGGCTATACGCCCGAAGAGGCAATGACGGTGACACTGGACCAGATTTGCACCCCGGAATCATTGGCGATCGCCTTTAAATCATTTCAGGAGAGGTTGGAGGCAAATGCAAAGGTTCCCGATCCCAATTACGTTCTAATTCTTGAGCTAGAAGAATATCACAAAAACGGCTCCACGGTTTTTCTCGAAAATACCACGACTTTTCTGCGCGATGCAAACGGAGTACCCGTGGGCATCCTGTGTGTAGCAGTGGACATTACGGAGCGCAAGAGGACGGAGGCGGCTCTGCAGGCGAGCAAGGATGCGGCCGACGCGGCCAACCAATCCAAGAGCATCTTTCTGGCCAACATGTCTCATGAGATCCGAACGCCCATGAACGCAATTCTCGGCTTTGCCCAACTAATGCAACGCGACCCCAAGCTATCAGAGCAGTCACGGGAGCACCTAGACATCATCAACCGCAGTGGTGAGCACCTGCTGGCACTCATCAACGACATCCTGGAGATGTCCAAGATTGAGGCAGGACGAGCGACTTTTCTTCCGAGCACCTTCGATTTGCACTCTCTCCTCAATGATCTCGAAATGATGTTCCGTGTACGGACCGATGCCAAGAAATTGCGGTTCCTGTCAGAGACATTTGGAGATGTCCCTCGTTGGATAATTACGGACGAAGGGAAACTCCGCCAAGTACTTATCAATATCCTCGGAAATGCCGTAAAATTTACCGATGAGGGGGGCATCGCCCTACGTCTCCGTGCGGAAACTGGCAAGACGGATACGGTGGATCTTCAAATCGAGGTGGAGGATACGGGTCCCGGCATGGCCGAAGAGGAAATTGGTCGCCTGTTTCAGGCATTCGAGCAGTCCCGGGCCGGAATCACGAGCGGCGGGACAGGGCTTGGTTTGGCATTGAGCCAGGGATTCATCCAGATCATGGGGGGATCCATCTCGGTGGCAAGCAAGATTGGAAAGGGAACCACATTCCGATTCGAGATTCCGGTCCGAGAAGGCAAAGAGGAAGAGGCGCCACCGAAAGAGGCAAAAAGACGCGTTCTGGGTTTGAGGCCCGGCCAGAGCGAGATCCGGGTTCTGATCGCCGACGATAGGGAAACGAACCGTCGTCTTTTGTCTCAGTTGCTTGAGGTGGTAGGATTTTCGACACGGGAAGTTGTCAACGGGGCGGAAGCGGTTCGCATGGTCCATGAATGGAAGCCACAGGTGGTTCTCATGGACATGATCATGCCCGTCATGGACGGCTACGAAGCCACACGCAAGATTAAGGCGTCGCCCGACATCAAGGATACGGCGATCATTGCCGTGACGGCCAGCGCCTTCGAGGAAGACAAACAGCGGGTCTTAGCCGCCGGAGCCGCCGGCTACGTGTCGAAACCATTCAAGGACGCGGTCCTTTTTGAAAACATTGGCCGGCTGACCGGAGCGGAGTACCTTTATGAAGAAGCAGACGGTGGTGAAAAGGCTCCAAAAACCGTGGACGATGAGACTCTGATGCGCAAGAGCGTTGCCGCGCTGCCCACCGACCTTGTAGGCCAACTGCGTCATGCCGTTGAGAGCGCTGACCTCGACCGGTTGAACGACCTTGTGGGACAGCTGATCACGAACCATCCAACGCTTGCGAAGCGGATGAAAGAAATGGCCACCCAGTACGAATACGAAGCATTGATCGAGCTTTTGTCTTCAGGAGTGTGACCCATGAATAACGTAAGCCCTAGCGATCCGATCCAAGGCAATATCCTCGTGGTGGATGATGTGCCCGCCAACCTGACCCTTCTTACCGGCATACTTAAGGAAAAGGGCCACCGGGTGCGGCCCGTCCCCAGCGGCAAGCTCGCGATCATGGCCGTTGAGCACGAACCGCCCGACATTATTCTCCTTGATATCATGATGCCGGTCATGGACGGATATGAGACCTGCCGTCACCTGAAAGAAAATCCGAAAACAAGAGACATCCCCGTCGTCTTCCTGACCGCGAAGGTTGAAGTCGAGGATGAAATGAAGGGTTTCGAACTGGGTGCGGTTGATTACATTACCAAGCCGATCAGTCCGCCAGTAGTACTGGCGAGGGTGCAAACCCATCTGCGGTTGAAAAGGATGCAGGATTCTTTGAAGGATCAGAATCAATTTCTGGATGCAGCGGTGCAGAACCGTACCAAGGATCTCGTCGCCGCCCAGGACAAGTTGGAATACCTGATCCAAACGGGACTCGAACTGGGGAAGGAACGTGACCGCATCACGCTCCTGCGCAAGATCCTTTTCGGCAGCAAGACACTGCTCAATTGTGATGCCGGTACGCTCTACATCATGACGGAACACAAGACCCTACGCTTTGCCCAGCGTACAAATAGCGTCGAATTACCACTCTTCGAACTTCCTCTTTACGACGAGACCGGCACCCCTGTCGAACGTTTCATGGCCACTTGGTGTGCACTACACAACCAACCCATTATTGTAGATGATGTGTACAGTGAAACCCGCTTCGACACTTCCGGTGCCAAAAAGATGGATGCCGAATCGGGCTACCGCACCGTGTCCATGCTGACCGTTCCGCTCTCACCACGCGAGGGTGAGGTCATCGGAGTTATACAATTCATAAATGCCCTCGATCCCGAAACCGGCACGGTGATCCCCTTCCGGCCGGAACTGTTGCGCTTCGTCACGGCCATGGCCGCCCAGGCGGCAGTGGCACTCGACAACTTCCAACTCGTCGAAGTACAGAAAGAGTTGCTCGACGCCATGATCAAGTTGATCGCCGGGGCCATAGATGCCAAGAGCCACTACACCGGTGGCCACTGCGAGCGCGTACCGGAACTTGCTGTCATGCTGGCTGAAGCGGCTTCAGCGGTGAAGGAAGGACCTCTGGCCGAATTCAGTTTCAAGACCGACGACGAATGGCGCGAGTTTCGCATCGGCGCCTGGTTGCACGACTGCGGCAAGGTCACCACACCAGAATACGTGGTGGACAAGGCCAGCAAACTCGAAACCATATACAACCGTATCCACGAGGTGCGCATGCGGTTCGAGGTGCTACTACGGGACGCGCGCATCAGCCAGTTGGAAGCGGTCGCCGCTGGCACCAACCCAGTGGAGGCTCTGGCGCGATATGAAGCACGCAGAACCCAACTTGCCGACGATTTTGCTTTTATTGCCGAGTGCAACCTCGGGGGCGAATTCATGGTGCCGGAAAAGTTGGAACGACTCAAGCGCATCGCGGAGGAAACCTGGCTGCGCCACTACGACGACCGCATCGGGATGCCCTATGAGGAATTGAAGCGCTACTCGGACGAACAGGCAACGCTTCCTGTGATCGAAAAACTACTCGCGGACAAGTCCCATCACGTCATTCCGCGCTCCGACAAACACAGCACTGATCCCAAATGGGGCTTCAAAATCAAGGTCCCCGAGAACCTCTACAATCACGGAGAGGTTTATAATCTTAGCGTCGGGCGAGGTACTCTGACGGAAGAAGAACGCTTCAAGATCACCGAACACGTCATGCAAAGCATGATGATGCTCGAACAGTTGCCGCTACCGAAAAACATGCGGCGCATCCCTGAATATGCCGGCACTCATCATGAAACCCTGATAGGAAGCGGCTATCCGCGCAAGATGGGTGAGGCTGAGATTACCATACCGATGCGTATAATGGCCATCGCCGATGTGTTCGAGGCGCTCACCGCGTCGGATCGTCCATACAAGAAAACCAAGACGCTGTCCGAATCTATCAATGTCCTCTCCTTCTTAAAGAAGGACAAGCATATAGATCCAGCACTGTTTGATCTGTTGCTCACCTCTGGAGTGTACAAGCGTTACGCAGAGAAATACCTGCTTCAGGAACAAATAGATGAAGTTGATATAAGCAAGTATGTTGACTGAACCCTATTTAGAGGAAAGGATTGGGATAGCGGCCAGATGAGCGCTGGATAAAAAACGGTTAATGGCATATTCAACAGTTTAACCCCCATGCCCGTGTCGGGCACAACGAAGAATGAAAATGGACAATCCAGGGTCACCGAAAGCTGCAAAAGGTCCCAACGGAAAGCAACGATATTGTTAACAGAAATGACTTTTTTCACATAAACCAATAATCATTTGTTTTTTATTCTTACCCAGGGTTAGTACTTTAGTGGTGGTCACGAGGGAGGTACAGCGGAGTTACAGTTGTGTCAAGAACACGCTTCAGTCAAGCGGGTTCCCTTGCAAGTGTCGCTGTTTTCAATCGCAAATCTTCATAATATTTCACTTAACAGCATTATTACTTTGTAGGTGAACGCGAGAGAGGTGCGCATCAACCGGATGAATCAAAAATCCAGGAGGCCACCTGGGCGTTGGTCCGGGGCCGGACCGCCAGCGGGCCCGCTCCCAGCGCATAGATGGGAATCTCCCGTTCATGGAGCGAGCCGTGCGAGCGGACATGGAGTTCTTCGCGCACCTGAGGCAGATCGCCGAAAACCGTCTCCCGATCGGCGAGGAGGAACAGGTGGCCGATCCGTTCGGGATGGAGGTGGTAGAGACCCGCGGCCTCAGCGGCCGTGAGGACGGCCTCGACCCCCTTTTCCGCCAGGAGGATCGCCGCGGCATCCCGGGCGGCGGAAAGATCCCGGAGATAGATATAGGCCGCGCCGCCGAGGTTGCGGTGGTGGACGACATGGCGGTCCTTGATGATCGGGATCGCCTGGGCGTCGATCCCAGCGGCCGCGAGAATCGCCCCCGGGTCCAAACCCCGGGTCTTTGCATTCATCCCGTGATCGGCCGTGACGACCAGCTCCAGATCCGGAACGGCGTTCACGATTTCGCCGATCAGCCGGTCGATCTCGAGGATGTTCCGGCGGGACGGTTCGGTGTCGGGCGCGTGGGTGTGGGTCACGAAGTCGGTTGTGCTGATGTAGAGGAAGTCGGGCTTTTCTGTGCGCAGCATCTCCAGGCCCGCCCGGATGAGCCAGTGGTTCACCTCGATCGTGTAGATCCCCGGGGGCGCGCCGACACGGTCCGTCAGCCAGGATGAAGGATTCTCCGCCGACTCGGCGAAGACGGCACCGTCCCGAATCAGGGACTTGAGTTTGTCCTTCGCCGTCAGAAGGACAGACTTTCCGCCTTGACGGGCGATCCGGCGGAAGGCGGTCTCCGCCAACAGATAATCCGGGGATTCCATATAGACCCCGCCGCCGGTGATGGGATCAAGGCAATAATTGGATGTGATCCCGTGCGTCTCCGGAAGGCTTGCCGTGATGATGGAGGTGTTGTTGACATTGGTCACGGTGGGGACGACGGCCGCACCGATCGTATGGAATCCCTCCCGGGCGATCGCGTCGAGGTTCGGCGTCTCGCTTCCCGTCAGGTAATCCGGGGCGCAGCCATCCAGGCAGATAATTACCTTTGCCGTCATTTTTCCCCTCCCTGAATCAGCCGTTCGACGTCGAGCAGGCGTTCCAGACCGTCGATGATGGGCGCCGCGGTCTCCACCTGCGGCCAGTTCCGCCGCAGGGAGCGGTGCCGGAGCCAGACAGGATGCATCCCCACAGCCTCCGAGCCGCAGACATCGATCCGCCAGTCGTCCCCCACATAGACCGCCTCGTCCGGAGCGATCCCCAATTGATCGAGGCAGAGGCGAAAGGGCAGCGGATCCGGTTTCGGGGGAACGCCCCCTTCCCCGGCCACGAGGATCACTTCGAAGAACCTCTTCAACTCCGGATAGTTGCCAAGACGGTGCTTCCCTTCCTCCGTTTGCCCCTGGGCATTGGTGATCAGCGCCAGGCGGTACCGGCCCCGCAGGGCTGTGAGGACCGCCTCCGCCTCGGGGAAAACACGGGTCATCGCCTTGATCCTCTCCCAGTACCCGGCTTCCCACTGCTCTAGAAGTGCGGTATCGGGCTCCTGGCCGTAATGGCGGCACACCGCCTCCAGGATCCTCTTCCGGGAAAAATCAGAGCGGGCATGGAAACGTGAGCGGATCTCCCGATAGACCGTTAGAAACGCCACCCCCTCCGTCAATCCGAGGGCCGCACAGGTATTCCGCTGCGCCTCCTTTTCCGCCGTCCGGAAACCGTCCGCCGAATCGACCAGCGTCTGACCGAAATCAAAAACAATCGCCCGGATCATTCCCCTGTCCCCTCATCATCCTGCTTCCGGATACCGACAAACAGCAGGGCTGACGCTTTATCAACTTTCGACAAGAGGATCAAGCCTTGTCATCCCGTTCATCCCGTCGAGCCGCTCAATCTCCCCGGGGATCACCCGGCAGGACGGAAGTATCCGCCAGGCCCCGGCGAACACGGCGCCCTGCGTCAGGTCGTTCGGAACGACGATGCAGCGGATGCCGGCCGCGAGCGCCGCCCGGAGCCCGCGCTCCGAATCCTCCACGACGAGGCACTCCTCCGGGCGACAGCCGCTTCGCTCCATGGCCAGCCGGTACGGCTCGGGGTCCGGTTTGGACAGCGCGTAATCCTCCCGGGTCAGGATGAAATCAAAAAAAGGAAGGAGCCCGGTTCTTACATGCATCGCATCGAAATGCGACCTCCGGGAACTCGTCACGATCGCCTGGATCACCCTCCCCCGGAGCGAACCGAGGGTCTCCTCGACACCGTCCAGGATGCGGATGCCGCCCGCAAGCAGTTCCGCATATCGCCGGTTCCGCTCCGCGTGGAGGCGGTCGATCTCCTCCTGCGAAACCCCTTTTTCCAGGGCCAGATCGAAGATGCTCCGCCCCTCGTCAAGGGAGATCCGCTGGAAGAGCGCCTCCGTCAGGGTGACACCGGCCTTTTGGAGAAGCTCCCGGGTCGCCTGAAAGTAGAGTTTTTCCGTGTCCACGAGGACGCCGTCGTTGTCCCAGAATACCGCCCGGATCATGGTGTTTCCATCCCCCAAAATCTCCCAATGCGAGCTTTACATAAATCCGATTTTCCCGTTGTGCAAAACTCTCCATATGAAGACGGCCACCCTGTTGCCGGCGGCCGTCCTTCACTACCGTATCACGCGAAGTTTCACAAGCGGGAAGATCAATCCTTACCATACTTTTTCAGGTAGGCGCCGAAAAGGACCTCGTCCGACGGCTGGTAATTAGGAACGGGCACGGACACCCGCGTGTACATGAGGAACTGTTTCCAGTTGATGTTCTCGCAACTGATGTTCCCGGCCCAGGTTCCGCAGCCCAGCGTGTCCGTGAAACCAAGGTGACTCGTCCAGCCGCCGCTGTTTGCCTCGGTATGGCCCATGTTGCAGACAACCCGGCTGACGTTCGCCCGAAGACCGATCTTCTGGATCCGCTCGTCAAGTTCCGTCTGGATATTCACCGAGTGCCCCTCGCCGGAGAACTTCAGGATCTTCTCCATGCGGTCAAGCATTTCGTCAAAGTCTATCCACTTCCAGACGGTCAAAACCGGGGAGAGCTTCTCGCCGGAAAACCGGTCCTCGCGACCGACTTTCTCGCCCATGACCATCAGGATTTTCGTGTCCTTTGGGACCTTCAGCCCGGCCAGATCGGCGATGAAGGTCGCCGATTTCGCCACAATCTCCCGGTTCAGCATATGACCGTCCGGCCACATCGTCTTCCGCAGGATCTCACGCTCCTCGGTGCTGCACAGGTAGCCCCCCTCGGCCTTGAGGGCCGCGATCATCTTGTCGAAGATGCACTCCTCGATCGCAATCGCATTCTCCGAGGAACAGGAGGCCGCGTTGTTGGCCGTCTTGGATTTCCGGAGCCGGAAGGCAACCCCCGGAATGTCCTTGACCGTCGAATCGACGATGGAGATTACGTTGCCCGCGCCCACGGTCTGCGCGGGAACGCCCGCGGCGTAGACGACCTTTACCAGCGCCGCGCCGCCCGTGGCCACCGCATAGTTGCAGTTCGCCATGAGCTCCGAGGTCTTTTCATTGCTCGTATGGCGGATGCACTGGACCAGATCCACCGGCGCGCCGACCTTCACGAGCGCCTTGCGAATGTGCTCGACCGTCGTATAGGTGGCCAGCTCCGTGCGGGGATGGGGCGAACAGATGATCGCATTGCGCGTCTTCAATGTGGAAAGTGCGATGCAGCAGACCGTCGACTCGGGGTTCGTACAGGGAACCACGTTTGCAATGACCCCGATCGGCTTGGCGTAGGTCCGAATCCCCTTCGCCTTGTCCTCCTCCACCAGACCGCAGGTCTTCACACCGATCTGATCGAAGAGTGTGCCGCGGACCTTCGTGCCGATCTTGTGAACCTTGTCCTCATAGACTCCGATCCCGGAGCCCTCGACGGCCAGGCGGGCCAGTTCATCCGCCGTCTCCGGCTTCTGCAGTTCCCAGCCTACGGCCAGCACCATCTCATCGACCTTCTCCTGCGGCCAGTACTCGACGATCTTGAACGCCGCCCTCGCCTTCTCGTACATTTCACGAATATTGTCTTCCATATCGTAACCTCTTTCATCCCTTCATCAAAGAAAAAGCATCAAGCCCACATGAAATGATCGGGCCCCTGCCCGCTCCCGAATGAGGAGCGGGCAGGGGATGATGATATCATCAGATCTTCCGCCGGGGATCGTCGATCTCCTCGACGATTGCCCATCCGGACCCCTTGATCTTCTGGCGTTCCAGGAAGGTCTGCTTCCACTCTTCGGGCGTCTGCGCCTCCATCGCCTTGGCGACCTTCTTTCTCTCTTCCAGCGTCGGAACCGGCCGGTCTTCCGGCCCGTCATACCACTCCTTCGGTGTCAGGGTCTGGCCAAGGCGGACGGGCGCCTCCCGTTCGTTCTCTTCGCAGTAATGGGCGCCGGTCGCAAAGGCGCGCGTCACGGCAAGAATTCCCCATGTGGCTTCGGGGGTAAAGCCGAGGTCGAACATCACGGCCCCCGTGGCCCCCAGAAGATCGATATCGACCGGTTCGTTGCTCAGCTTCTGCGCCGCCTTCACGATCTCCTTGATCAGCGCAACGTACTTGCCCGCCACACCCAACTTTTCAGCCCGGGCAATCATCCGCGTTGCCATCGGATCCTTCAGCATCAGGCCGGAAACGCCCAGCGCGGGGTCGTTCAGTCTCGTTTTGACCACCGCCTCGACCACCTCGGCCAGCGGTTTGCCTTCCTTCGCCTGCCTGGCCAGGATGCCGTTCATCAGTTTCCCGATTTCCTGGTAGGCGCCATAGGCGTGGCCGAAGGCGAGGATCGAGGAACCGGCGGCCTGGGTCAGTATGGTCTTACCGCTCCCGACGATCCGCGAGATGTTCGCCGGCGAGGAGAGGCCGTCCTCCAGCATGCACACCATGACGTAGTTGAGCATCTTGTCTTCCTCGACGAGGGGAATCCGCGCCTGGAAATCGATGAACAGGACGTCCGTCAAGCCGTACCCCTGCTCCACCAGTTCCGTCGTGTCGTACCCCCGGGAAACGATGCGGTGCACGTTCTTGTATGCGACCTCGGAAACCCACTGGAACCGGTCCCTCTTTGCATCCATCGGAACCGTGCCGCGCTCCCTTGTTCGGTAATTATAATTGAGTCTCGGATCGTCTAAATTGTCCATTTCTTGTATTCTCCTTCCTCTTTCTGCTTTCGGGCATATTCCTGTCGCTCGGCCTGGCTGGGGACCTCCCTGTCGGCGGGACCCGCATACTTGATCATGGAGAGATCCAGCATCTGGACCATGGGCTCGCGCTTCGAGGCCGCCCAGGCCCGTCCTTTTTTCATCGTGTAGGTGGCATGCGCCGCGCAACTGAAACCGCGGCAAACACAGCCGATACACCAGGCGGCATTGGGGGAGAATCCCAGCTCCGCAAGCGCCGTGTTGCCGGCGCCGATCATGTTCACCGCAACAAAATCCTTACCTTCCTTCTTCCTCCGCGCGTTGAAATGCTTCTCGATTGAGCGCTGCAACGCAAGATAAACGCCACTGCAAAGCTGCTCATGCTTGATGTGGGTCGGCTCCGCACGGGGATCGCCGTCAAGGTGCTGGGGCTGTCCCATCCCCATGACGGCCAGACCCGCATCCATGTACTCATCAACCAAAATCTTGCCCATCTCCTCCAGGGTCTTCCCCTCCACGCGGGCCCGTTCGATGTACTTGTGCATCATGTAGCCGTGCGCCGCTCCCGGGCCGTGGGCCGAACCGAAGGTCATGACGGCCGCGGCGATCGCCGCAGGCAAGTTGGGTCGGCCGCCGATCACGGCGATCGCCGATGCCGCGGACGGGGACATGGAGTGTTCCAGAAACTCGCCCGTCTCATAACGAAGCATGTCCGCTTCATTCTCCGCGGGAATCCGGTCCTGAAAGATGATGAAGAGCATGTCGTAAAACGTGTAGCCCGCCTCGGCCAGGTCGCTCACGTTGTAGCCCCTCACAACGGTCTTCTCTTCCGTCTTGTAGGAAATGGCTGTCTTTCTCTTAAACAAAGGTTGTCTATCCATTGAATCTCCCTCCAACAAGTTATTGTAACAAGAGTATAGAAAATGTGCTTAATATTAGTCAAACTAATAATAATTATATTTTTGATAACAATTTATTATTTTACAACCCATTTCCCTGCCGGGGAAACGCTACCGGCTCAGGCCGATGGCAATCACCCCCAGGGTAATCAGCACCGCGCCGAGCAGTTTCTGCCGCCCGTGTTTCTCTCCCAGATAGACGATGCCGAAGTAGGCCGATAGGACGATGCTGACCTCGCGGACCGCCGCCACATAGCTGACCTTGCTCATCGTGAGGGCGAAGAGGATCATCAAATAGTTGAATCCGCTGAGGAATCCAACGACCACGATGGCGCCTTTGTGGCGCTGCCATTCCGACTTCAAACCGTGCCTTTCCCGGATCAGGACCCAGGGGGTGATCAGGAGCCAGGTGAGTCAGGAGCAGAAGATAATAGATGTATACAGGCGGGTAGACCAGCCCCATACCGACCTTGTCCACAATCGAATAGAAGGCGATGGTGAGCCCCGTGCAGAGCGCCCAGAGGGAGGCGCCGCCCCGAATTCCTTTTGATCTTTTGGTTCCTTACAGGACATCTTCCAGAATCTCCGCGGCGTCCCGGACGAAGCGGGGGCAGCGTTCGGTAAAGAGTCCCTTCTGTTTCGCCGCCTCCCTCGCCTCCGGCGTCGTCAGATCACACCCGAGCAACTCCCGGCAGAGCAGGGAACTGTTGCGCGATCGGAAGCGGCCGGTGAAATCGTGGACACGGGCATAATTCCTCTCTTTCGTCTCCTTGTCCTTCGCCTCCGTCTGGCCGTGTTTCAGGCCGATCACGATCAGGGCGCCCGTTACGGCCCCGCAGACCTCCCCGAGACCCGCCATCCCTCCGCCGAATGCGGCCGCCGCCCGCAGGGCCGTCTCCCTTTCCAGACCGAACTCCCCGCTCCAGGTGGAGAGGATCGCCTGCGAACAACTGAACCCCTCCCGGAAACAGGCCACCGCAGCCTCAATCTTTTGACTCATGATACCCCTCCCATCCGTCCGATATCCGGCATGAACCGGCTTGCACCGCAATGGACATGCCAAATCTTGCGACCGCCCTGTCGCGGAATCCCTATGCTTTTCCTTTTTGCCCCATCAAGAAGCCGTAAAGCGCAGACCGGCAATCCCCGCGACGACAAGCAGGATGCTGACGATCCGCATCGGGGCATGCGACTCCCCGAAGAGGAACATTCCCAGAACCGCCGCTCCCATGGCTCCGATACCCGTCCAGACCGCATAGGCGGTTCCGAGGGGAAGCGTTTTCAGGGCAAGCGAGAGGAAATAGAGACTGATCGCCATCGCCGCCACGGTGATCCCGGCGGGCAAAAGCCGCGAAAATCCCTCCGTCTGTTTCAAGGCAACGGCCCAGACCGTTTCGAAAATACCCGCGATCACGAGATAAACCCAGGACATTTTTCTTCCTTTCGGGATGGGAAAATTCCCCAAATAAAACCCCCTTTTGCCGTCACAAGGGAAAGGCAAAGGGGCCCGCTTTTCATGATCTATATAGTATGGATGGGAACCTTCGTCAAATGCAAATCCTTGGGATCATCTCCGGCCGGTCGCCGTGACCCGTGTCCGCCGATCCCACAAAGCCCCTCCGGACCCGATCGGTCATTTGACATTTCCCCGGCGATCCATTATAGATGCATCCATGAAAAGTCCCGAACAGCCATGATTTTTCTCAGACCCGAATTCTTAATAACGGGGGATGCCATGCAGATACAGGATGTCTTTCACTATTTCGGAAACGACCTCAAACGGGTCGAGGAACACATGGAGATGTACCTCCGTTCGGAGGTTCGGCTCATCCCGGAGATCATCCACCACCTGATCGGCAGCGGCGGCAAACGTTTCCGGCCCCTCTTGCTCCTGGCCACCGCGGAACTCTGCGGCTACCGGGGGGAGCGCCGCTATCCGCTGTCGGCAATCATCGAGTTCATCCACACCGCCACTCTTCTGCATGACGACGTGATCGACCATGCGGAGACAAGGCGGGGAAAGGTTTCCGCGAACCAGGTCTGGGGCAATGCGGCGAGCGTTCTCGTCGGGGATTTCCTCTACTCCAAATCCTTCAATCTGATGACCGACGATGGCAACCTGGCCATCCTCAAGCTCATCTCCACCACGACAAACACGATGTCCGAGGGCGAGGTCTTTCAACTGATGAAGGCGGGCGACGTGAACATCACCGAAAAGGAATACCTCCTGATCGTGGAGAAGAAGACGTCGATTCTGATTTCGGCGGCCTGCGCGATCGGCGGCATCCTCGGAAGCGCCACCGACGGCCAGATCGAGGCCCTGACCCGCTTCGGGATGAGACTCGGCACCGCCTTCCAGATCACGGACGACACCCTTGACTATGTGGCCAAGGAGGAGGAATTCGGCAAGGCGATCGGACAGGACCTGAGTGAGGGGAAGCTGACACTCCCGCTCATCCGGACCATGCGGAAGTGCACTCCGGAGGAAAGGGCCTTTATCCGGACGGGAATCGAAACCAAGGACGGGGAGGCGACCGCCGGGATCATGGCCCTCATGCACCGCTACGACGGCATCCCCTACGCGCTGGGGAAGGCCAAAACCTGCATCGACGAGGCGAAGGGAGTTCTGATCCCCTTTCCCGACTCGGAGGCCAAAACCGCACTCCTGACCATCGCGGATTACATCATCGAAAGGCGGCTGTAGCCAACGGCGGCAATACCGTCATGGGATCTGCAGCCTGGGCAGATCGGATCCGATATCCCGCCATGTCGGGCACCACTGCAAAATTGCAGAACGATGATCTGGAAAGGATGAATCATGAAAAAACCCATCTCCATTCTTTGCGGCATATTGTGCATCGTCCTGACCGCCCTCCCCGTCCGGGCGGCCTCACCGGAAGAGTCCCTCCGGAAGAGCTTCCCCGCCCTCCGTGCGGACAGCATCCGCCCCTCCGGCGTAAACGGTCTCTACGAGGTGGTATCCGAGAATCGGGTCCTCTACTACGCCCCGGGCCCCGAATACCTCATCTACGGACCGATGATCACCCGGGAGGGAAGGAACCTGACGGAAGAGCGCGTCCTCGAGATCATGGAACGGGGCTTGAAAGGGGTTCCGCTCGAGAAGGCCCTCCGGATCGGCGCCGGCCCCCATCAGGTCATCGAGATCACGGATCCGGACTGCACGTACTGCCGAAGGGCATCCGCCTTCCTCTCGGGGAGAAACGATGTGACCCGGCATGTCTTCTTCTTCCCATTGGCGATCCACCCGAACGCCACGGCAAAGGTCCGTCAGATCCTCTGCGCCGAAGACCGCGGCAAGGCTTATGAAGAGGCGATGGCCGGAAAGTTGGACGATATGAAATTCACGCCCTGCAGGAGCGACGCCGTGGAGGACCTCCTTAAAACCCACCGGGAGATCGGCGACCGCGTCGGGGTCACGGGAACGCCCCTCTTCCTGATCGACGGACAGGTTGTTTTTGGAGCGGACATCCCGCGGATGGAAAGTATTCTGGGCAGTAAGAAATGACGAAGGCAGTCGATATGCTGAATGAACGATACCTGGAGCGGTTCGCCGGCGTGCTGCTCTGGGGCCTCAAGACGGCCCGGCGGGGGCGATTCCGGAAGGGGAACGTGATCCTCATCCAGTACGACCCGGCCGCCCTGCGGCTCGCGGAAATCCTCTACGGAAAGATCCTCGCCGCGGGGATGAACCCCATTCAGCGGATGGGGCTCACCGTCGGCATGGAACGTTCCTTCTTCGGAAAATCCGGCGGACGCCAGCTCGTTTTCCAGCCCCCGGGAGAGAAGGAGTTCTGCGGGAACCTCCACGGGCGGATCTACCTCCATGCGCCCGATTCCCTGACCCACCTCAAGGACATCGACCCGGTCCGGATCGGCAAGGTCCTGGTCGCCCGCAAGCCGCTCCGCGACATCCTCGAGAAGCGCGAGCAGGAGGGATCCTACGGCTGGACCCTCTGCACGCTGCCGACGGCGGAGCTCGCCGCGCGAGCCCGCACGACGCCGGAAATCTACAGGGAGCAGATCATCCGGGCCTGTTATCTGGATCGGAAAGACCCGGCCGGCAAATGGGAGGAGATCAGACGCAATGCGACCGCCATCAAGAAATGGCTGGACGGCCTGAAGGCGGCCTTCTTCCATGTCGAGTCCGCCCATTGCGACCTCCGGATCACACCGGGGGAGCAGCGGCGATGGGCAGGGGTCTCCGGCCACAACATCCCGAGTTTCGAACTGTTCGTCTCCCCGGACTGGCGCGGCACCGAGGGGACCTACTACGCGAATCTCCCCTCCTACCGGAGCGGCAACTATGTCGAGGGGGTTCAACTGACCTTTGACCGGGGAAACGCCGTCAAGATCTGCGCCGAGACCGGCGAGGAGTTCACGATCCGACAGCTTGCGATGGACCGGGGGGCAAAACGGGTCGGCGAGTTTTCCCTGACGGACCGGCGCTTCTCGAGGATCGACCGGTTCATGGCCGACACCCTGTTCGACGAAAACTTCGGCGGGGAGCACGGAAACTGCCACATCGCCGTCGGGGCCTCCTACACCGACACCTATGCCGGCGATCCCGCCGCGATGAACGGCGCCCTCAAGCGGAGGTTGGGCTTCAACGACTCGGCCCTCCACTGGGACCTGGTGAACACGGAGAAGAAAACGGTTACGGCGCACGGATCGACGGGCAAAAGGGTCGTGATCTACGAGAACGGATGTTTCCGTTACTGACAGGCTGAAACGCTCATCTGCTGCGTTTCCCTCATCCTTCGCCGTTCAACGTACCGGTCAGTACACCTCACGGCTTAAGGATTTCGGGGGCCTTGCATCTGGGCATTTTTGAACAGTCTGCAAAAGAGACTTTTTCACATGCTGCTGAAGGCCGGACAAAGGGGGACGGACCTGAAAATCCTTGACCCCGCCGGGTGGAAAAGGGTAAGAATTGGTGGTTATCAATGGTGAAGGAGGGTTCCTGAATTTCATGAAGAAGCTTCTGTCGCGGCACCGACGGGTCCTGACCATACTCCTCGCCCTGGCCGGCATCGCCATCACCGTCGCCTACGCGTTCTGCCTGGGCGCGTGCAGCTATCTGAAAGGCGATATCCTGGGGATCGACCTCAAATACCTCGGGATCTTCTACATGGCTGTCATTTTAGTCCTTGCCTGGGGCAGGAAGCCCCTCCTCTGCCTCCTGCTCCTCTCTTTCGGAGCGGGCGGGGAGATCTTCCTGATCGGCTACCAGGTCCGCAGCGGTATCTATTGCCCCTACTGCCTTGCTTTTGGGGCGACGATCCTGCTGACCCTCGCAGTCAATTTCGAGCGGAACCGGAAGGCGCTTGCCGCGCTCGCCGCCGCCGCCGGGCTCCTCTTCTTCCTTCTTTTTTTCTCCGGATCGGCAACCCCCGCCTATGCCGCCGAGCCCGTCATGCCTGCCTTCGGCAGGGGGGCCATCGAGGTCCGTCTCTACACGGATTACTTCTGCGAACCCTGCCGCGACGAAGAGGGAGAGGTGATCTCCCACATCACGGAACTCGTGGGAAAGAACCTCATCCGCGTCATCTTCATCGACACGCCGATTCACCCCGAAACGGTGCTCTATGCCGGTTATTTCCTCTCGGCGTTGAATGCAAAGGGGGATTTCCGGCAGGCCGTGGCCGCCCGGGGCGCGCTCTTTGATGCGGCGGGGAAGAGGATCAGGGGGAAGGAGGCGCTGGAGGCCTTCCTGAAGACGAAGGGTCTCGATATCCGGCCGTTCGATACGGCGCCGGTCTTCAAGATCTTCGGCAACTACCTGAAGGAGGACCGGATCAACTCGACACCCACCTGTGTCATCATCGGCCCGCAGGGGAAACAGACCCTGATCGGGAGGGACGAGATCGCGAAGGGACTCCTCAGCCTCCGGAAATAGGAAAACAGTCTGAGAAACCTCACGGGTCATTGCATTACGTTTTATGCCCCCGGAATAACCCTCCCTCATCAAACCGTGTATGCGGAAAAATCTCCGAATATCTCCGAATATCTCCGAATATCCTTGACACACCGGTGCCATCCCCATATACTCGGTGTACCACAATCGCGCGTTTGCCTTCATATTATTGGAGAATTTCGACCTCAAAGAGGATTTTCCGAACCGGGAATCCAGGCCGAGAGACGAGGATCCGAAGAGGATGGACGGAGACTGACACCATGCAAAGATCGGGACGGAATATGCGCCATTTGTGGTTTTTGGCCTTGATGGCCCTGACACCCGCTGTATGGGGCGCCGATTGGAAACCCCTGCCGTCAACGGCAGCCTACCAATCACAGGTCGACCTCGACTCGGTCGGGCTGTACGGCGTCTTCCTCCTGAACCGTGCGTATGTGAGCCCGCAGACGCTTGCATCGGGCAAGACCTATTCCACCATGCGCGCTCAGTATTTCGTGCTCTGCAATGAGGGGAAGGTCTCGTTGGAGATGGTATACTTTGGCGAAGGCGGGAAACTGACGCACATCGATTTTCAGAGAGACTGGAAGTCGAAATTTTCCGCGCCGGAAAGGGATTCCGACGTCGCTGCGGCCATGACGCAGGCTTGCGACCGGCTCGCGGGGCAGACCGACAGCGGAGGGGCAGCGGTCCTGAAGAAAGCCGCGCCGGCGAAACCGGCCGTGCGGTCCGTTTCGACCGCGTCGGGCATCGTGATCACCCCGAACGGGCTCATCTTGACCAACGAACATGTGGTCCGGCAATGCGACTCCCTTCAGATCGTTCTCGATTCCACCCGAACCGTGAAGGTCACACTGCGGGCTGCGGACGCGGCCCGGGACCTCGCGCTCCTCGCGGTGGAAGAATCCTTTCCGCTGGCGGCGCCGGTGCGGCAGGATGCGGCTCCCAGATTGGGCGAGCAGGTGGCGGTAATCGGGTACCCGCTGGTCAACGTGCTCAGCGCACAACCCAATGTCAGTTTCGGCCACGTGAACTCGACGGTCGGGGTGAAGGGCAATCCCGCGCAGATGCAAATCGATGTCCCCATTCAGCGGGGAAACAGCGGAGGGCCGGTGCTCGACGCGGCAGGCAATCTCATCGGCATCGTGGTCTCCAAGCTCGACGCCCTCAAGCTGGCGAAAAGCACCGGCGATTTGCCGCAGAACATCAATTTCGCAATCCGCGGCGACGTCGTGCGATCGTTCCTTGAAGCCCAGCATGTCGATTTCACGGCTTCGTCCGCTTCCTCCAAACTGGAGAATACCGAAATCGCCACCCGTGGCACCGCGGTCACCGTGCTCGTCCGGTGCATTCGTGAACCTGCGCAGCCGGCGCGGGCCCCAGCAACCCCCGCGTCACCCTGAGCTTGTCTTCCGCACGCCCCCGGGGTCAGACCATCGCCGGCCCTTCGTAGCGCTCCGCCAAAGTCTCATCGAGGCCTTCCCGGTCCTGCTTCAGCGCGTAGGGGAGGTAGTTGAGGATATCCTGGGCGGTGATCCCGTCCTCCCCCTTGTCCGCGGCGGCCAGGTCCCCGGCGAGTCCATGCATGAAGACCCCCTTCCGGACCGACTCCTCCAGGGGCAGCCCCAGGCCGCTCATGGCGGCGATCGTCCCCGTGAGGACATCACCCGCTCCCGCCGTGGCCATTCCCGGATTCCCGCTCAGGTTGATGAAGACCCGCCCCTCCGGCGTCCCGATCAGGGAGTGGGGACCCTTGAGGACGATCCACGCCTTCAGATCCGCGCAGGTCTCCCGGAGAATCGGTATCCGCCTCCGCTCGATCTCGGGAACGGGCCTCCCGGTGAGGCGCGACATCTCCCCCGGATGGGGGGTCAGGATCGTCGGCATTCGGCGGCCGCGGAGGATCTCCGGTCGGCCGGCCAGCGCGGTGATTCCGTCGCCGTCCACGAGAAGCGGCTTATCGATCCCGGCGGCCAGGTCCCGGATCAGCGCCTGCGTCTCCTCGGCGAGGGAAAGACCGGGGCCGATAACGACCATGTCCGCACGTCCGGCAAGCGCCAGGAGGGCGTCTCTATTCTTCAGGGAGAGGCTGCCCTCCGTGGTTTCGGCTTGGGGGAGAAAGACGATCTCGCTCCCGCGCGTCGCGAGGAAGGGGGTCATCGACCAGGGGGCGGCAAGGCGCGCATACCCCCCGCCTGCCTTTAGAAACGACATGGCGGAAAAGTAGGGGGCGCCGAAATAGCCGGCGGCGCCGGCGATGAACAGGACATCCCCCACGGAACCCTTGTGGGCCGTGGGTTCCCGCAGCGGAAGCGGGATGAAGCCGTTCGTCTCGACCGGGATTGCGTCATCGTCGTACAGGGATGGGGGAAAGGAGATGTGCGTGACATGAAGCCGGCCGCAGAGGCCGCAGCCGGGATAGAGGAGGTTTCCGATCTTGGGGAGGCCGAAGGCGACGGTATGGTCCGCCCGGACCGCCGTCCCCAGAATCTCCCCCGTATCGCCGCGGACTCCGGAGGGAATATCCAGGCTGAGGACCGGCCTGCCGCTTGCATTGATCAGATCGATCACCTCCCGGCAGACGCCGTCCACTCCGCGGTCGAGGCCCGTCCCGAAGAGGGCGTCGACGATCCCGTCCGAGTGGAGGACCGCCGACCGGACCGCCGCGATCTTCTGGACACGCTTCACTTCGATGGGAAGCTTCCCGATGATCCCCCAGTTGGTCTTTGCCGCCCCGCGGAAGCGCTCGGGCTCCCCGACGAGGAAGACCCGGGGGGTCCCGCCGCCAGCGAGGATGTGGCGCGCTACGACGAGACCGTCGCCGCCGTTGTTTCCGGCCCCGCAGAACAGGACGTACCGCCTTCCCGCGATCCCCCACTCCCGGGAGAGGATCTCGAAGGCCGCCCGCCCGGCGTTTTCCATGAGGATCTCCTCGGGGATCCCGAACTTCTCGATGGCCTGACGGTCCATCGCCCTCATCTCACCGACGCTGCTGACCTTCATCTTCCACCCCCGTTTTCATCCGTTGCGGCCGCAACCCCGCGGCCCTGCCCCGGAACGGTCCGATCCCGTCCAACAGCCTGTTGAAAAAGTCGCTGATCCAGGCTGTTCAAAAACGTCTGGATGCAAGGCCCCCGAAACCCTGAGCCGTGAGGCGTACTTGCCGGTACGTTGAACGGCGAGGGGTAAGGGAAACGCAGCAGACGGGCGTTTTTCAACAGCCTGCTAAGATCCGCCGGGTTCCGTTCCCTATGATTATATGCAAAACGGAAAACTTTGCAACCCAAACGGATGATCATGAGGCGAACCGCCGAATCGCTGCGTTGATCCCAAAACAAACGCCTGGCCACATTCGCCGGAATGACGGTTCATAGGAATTTTTACGGGCTCATCAATATTGATGAGCTTGCTTGTTCCTTGTTGGATGAAGGCGCCTGCGAAAAAATTGCTTGACATTGACGGATGACCTGTTAGTGTTCCGTCGACGGTACACGGAAGACGGCATCCGAGTATTCATCTGAATGACTGCAGGAAGAGCCATGGATAAAAATTTTCTCGACAAAATGGCCGAAATCCCCCCCCTGACAACCGATCTGCTGGTCAACAAGATTTACACCATCCTCGAAGAAAACATCATCGGCATGACACTCTCCCCCGAGACCAAGCTCGTTGAGGATAACATTGCCCGAGCCTTGGGCGTCAGCCGCTCACCCGTCCGCGAGGCCCTGATGCAACTGGAAAATGCCGGCCTCGTCATCCGCAAGGGCAACAAGGGAAGGGTTGTGGTCAGTTTTACCGAGCAGGAGGTGATCGACAGCTACGTGGTCCGGGAAATGATCGAGAGCTATGCCGGCGGTCTAGCCTGTCTCGCGGCTCGGGAAGAAGACTTGCGGAAGATTGAAGATGTCCTGAATCAGATGAAGACATTTTCCGGTGGGAAAAGCGATTTGCTTGCCTATCTTAAGCTGAACTACGACTTCCATTCCATGATGATCGCACCCTGCCCCAACAAACCGTTGATCCGGATGTTCGAAAATGCCCTCAAGCCGATCAAGTGGTGTTGGAATCTGAATGTTGCATGGCAGTATGGTCCGGCTTCCAGCGCCTACGACCGCCACAAACAGCTTTTCGACATCTATCGCGCCGGAGATCGGGTGGCGTATGAGAAACTGATTCGGATGCATATCCAAGACGCCTCGGTGCGCTTCCGAAAGGTATATGCAAAGCGAAAGAGCAGGAAGGAAGAGCTGTAGACGATCTTTCGGATCCATAACGAGAGAGTGCAGTAAAAATCGAAACCCGGCCAAGACCCGGATAACCAAGCTCCGATCGCACCATCTGAAATAGAATAGAGACCACGCAGTTCAGTTGTAATCTATTCTTTGAATGATAAATATCTCTTTGTAGATTCAGGTCTTGTCCTAAGGGGCATACCATCGATCCACTTTTCTTCTGGTATGGGCGTAGAGGTGACCAACCAAAATTTTTCAGAATGAAAGGAGATGGAAGATGTCTAAATTCAACAGGGTGTTATTATTGTTGTTCGCGTTGGTGATCTGCTTTTCTTTTCAGGCTTCGGCATATGCGCAGGCAGATGTCAAGGCCAGACTGAAGAGCATCAAACCCAAGGACTTCCCTACGGAGCCGATTACCATTGTGGTTGTCTATCCGGCAGGCGGGGGGATGGATGTCACGGCACGTCTCTTGGCAAAATATGTCGAGAAATACATCGACAGCCGCGTGATCGTTGAAAACCGACCAGGAGGCAATGGGATCATCGGCCATACCTATCTGACCACCCAGGCGAAAAATGACGGCTATACCGTCGGGCTTATTGCGGGTTGTTACTTCTGGCAGGACTCCCTGTTGAGAGCGGGCGGGAAGTGGTCCTACAAAAATTTGGATGCCCTGACCTATATCAATGAGGATCCGAACACCTGGGTCGTTTCGACGGACGGCATCCTGAAGGACAAATCTCTCAAGGAAGTCATTGCTTTCGCAAAACAGAAACCGGATGTCGTCAAGATAGCCATCGCCGTAGACACCAGCCCCCAGTTCCTGACCGAGGATATCGAGATGCGCACCGGCGCCAAATTCACAAAGGTTCCCTTCCAGGGAGGCGCGCCGGGGGTCACCGCCATGTTGGGGGGCCATGTCGATATCGCAGGTTACTACTTCAACGAATACAAAAGCTTCATCGATGCGGGAAAGGCAAGGGTATTGGGTCAGGCGGGAGCCGACCGGTCCGGGTACATGCCAAACGCGCCCACCTTCAACGAGGTACTGGGGGTGAACGATATTCTCTGGTCCGTCTGGAGATACGCGGCGGTTCCCAAGGGCGTTGCGCCCGAGCGCGCCAAATATCTGGAGGAGGCCATTCTGGCTGCTCTTCATGATCCTGAGTGCATCAAGGACTATGCCAAGATCGGATCCAAAGTCGGCGATAAGTATCTGGATGCGAAGCAGACAGCCCAAGAGGTCGAAAAACAATACAAGGCCACTCAAGAGTTCTTCAACAAGACGGGTCGCATGCCCAAATAAGATGGAATGGTAAGTCCTGTTTTTTGCATGGTGACTTGCAGAGTCTGACTGTTCCGGGAATATTGAAAGCCTCCTTGATCCATGAGCCGCTCCAATTTTAAGGAACAAGGAGGCTTTCAAGTGCAACGTTTGAATGAACGCGATCGGGATCGGATGCCGCCCATTCATCATATGGGTTCCGCAGTACGGGATAGGGGTTTCACTGCGGCCGGCTTTGCAGGAGTCGGCTGCTTGTTGTTCCGGCATTTGTTCCGGAGGTTTACGGTTTATATCAGGGCAATATGGGAGGAATGAGAATGTCTAAACCAATGACAATCACAGAGAAAATTATGGCTCGATCTGCGGGTTTGGCGGAGGTGGTTCCGGAGCAGATGATCACTGCAAAAATAGGGCTGGCCTATACCATGGATATGCTCGCAATGAACGTGTTCAACAACCTTAAGGCCGTTGGAGCGACCAAGGTGTTTGATCCTGAAAAAGTGGTAATCGTATTTGACCACAACGCCCCCCCTCCAGATGTCAATTATGCCAACCTGCACAATCAGATACGCATGTTGGCCAAGCAGTACCACATTCGGATCTATGATATCGGCAGCGGTGGAATCATGCATCAGATCGTCGCTCAAGAGGGTTATCTGGTTCCCGGGATTGTCGCCATCGCCACCGATTCACACGCGCTGACCGGCGGCGCTTTGGGGGCCGTGGTTTTGGGTGTGGGTGCCACCGATGTGGCGATGGCCATGGCTACCGGAGAACTCTGGCTGCGGGTTCCGGCGACCGTCAAGGTGGAAATAGAGGGGAATCTTCCCAAGGGGACCATGTCGCGGGATATCATGCTTTATCTGATGGGGCAAAAGGGCTGGGACGGCACGAAGGCGGATTGGGCTTATCAGGCCATCGAACTGACCGGGAGTACGGTCAGAAATATGACCATGGACAGCCGGTTTGCCCTCTGCAATTTGTCTTCCGATGCGGGCGCGAAAAACGCCATCATCCCTCCTGATGAAGTGACGCAAACCTATCTCAAGGGAAGAGCCCGGGGGGGATATCAGCTCTTTCAGAGCGACCCGAACGCGGAATATGTTGACACCATGAAATTGGAGGTTTCCCGATTTGAGCCTCAGGTGGCCTGCCCCCATTCGCCGGACAACGTGAAGCCTCTGTCGCAGGTGCTGGGCACCAAGATCAATATCGCAACGGTCTCTTCCTGTTCCGGCGGAAGATTGGAAGATCTCCGCATGGCCGCGCAAATTCTGAAAGGGAGAAAATTGCATCCCGATGTCAGGATGGTCGTCGCACCGGCCTCGCAGAAGATTTATCAGGAAGCCATGAAAGACGGGACCTTCAGCATTCTCCTTGACGCGGGCGTTCTCGTTGGACACGCCACATGCGGTCCCTGCCACGGCGGTCAACTGGTCGTTTTGGGTAAAGGGGACGTATGCATCGGATCGCTTCCGAGAAACATGCGGGGACGCATGGGAAGCCCCGAATCTGAAATTTACTCCGCCAACCCGGCTGTTGTGGCGGCATCGGCTATCAAAGGCGTTATCGCTGACCCCAGAGAATTTCTCTAAAGGAGAGGATTGCCATGGCAAAAGAAACTATTTTAAAAGGAAAAGCTTGGGTTTGCGGGGATTTTACAGATTCCTATAAAATTCTACCCGAGTGCTATTGGAACGGAGCGGCAAAAATCGCAAGTCTGGACATGGAGGAGTTGGGACAACATGCGATGGAAGGCGTGGATCCCCATTTTGCCGCGGACGCGTTGGCCGGGAAATATTCTTTTATCATCGGGGGCCGAAATTTCGGCGGGGGAGGAAAAAGCATCGAACACCCCATCTTTGCCATAAAGGGCGCCGGGGTCAAAGCGGTCATTGCCGAATCTTCATCCCGGTATTTCTTCCGGAACGCCATCAACAACGGATTGCCCATCCTGATTTGCCAGGGAATCGCCGCAAAAGTAAAAACGGGGGATGAGTTGGAAGTCGATCTCTCCAATGGAGAGATCCGGAATATAACCAGCCATGAAAAGCTGATGTCGGCCCCCATTCCGCCTGATCTGATGGAGATCCTGATGATGGGCGGCTATGTCTCATATACAAAAAAGAAAATGGGGGTGGGATGAATCCGTGGGACGTTGTGCTGACTGCACGCGGTGATTCCGGATCGGGCCGATCGATTTGAACGTACGTTTAAAGGGGGTATGTCATGAAAAAGAATCTGATGAAGGAGAAGATGCGGCAAGGCGGCATCGCGGTCGGGGTCCTCATCCAGGAACCTGCCGTACAATTAGTTGAAATACTCGGGCATCTTGGCTTCGATTGGGTGTTCATCGATTGCGAGCATTCCTCCCTGAGCGTCGCGGATGTGGGCCACATGGTCATGGCTGCGGAATTAAGCGGGATGACCCCGCTGGTCCGCGTTCCGCAAAATTTGCCGGAGATCATCCTCCGCTACCTGGACGTAGGGGCGATGGGGATCATCATTCCCGGGGTTGAAACCGCTGAGGATGCCCGAAGAGCGGCAAGAGGTGCAAGATATGCCCCGGAAGGGGTGAGGGGACTCGCAGGGGTGCGCCCGGCAGACTATGGGCTGAAAGGTTCGCTGGGTGAATATGTCAAGGCCGCGAATCGGGAAATCATCGTGCTCGCGGATGTGGAAAGCCGTGAAGGCGTGGAGAATATTGACGGAATTCTCGGTACGGAAGGCCTTGACGGCGTGGTCATCGGAAGCAACGACCTCTCCCAGTCTCTGGGCGTACCGGGCCAGACGAATCATCCGCTGACGTTGGAAGCCATGGACAAAATCCTCGCTGCGGGAAAGAAATTCGGGAAACCCATCGGCGCCCTCGTCCGCGGGGGAGAGACGCCGAAGCAGTATATCGAAAAGGGATATCAGATGCCGCAGACCACCGTGAACGGTCTGCTCGTCGGGGCAGGCCGGCAATTTCTGGCAAACTCAAAAAGTTAGCCGCGGATTCACCATGAATAATAAAACAATCGAGCAGATTTTCAATCTATTCTGGATACTCCTTGGGGCAGGCATCTGCATCGAGTCCGTCCACGAAAAATTGTGGAGCGCATCCGGTCCGGGAAGCGGCTTTATGCCCTTCCTGACCGGACTGTTGATCGGGCTGATCGGATGCGTGATGTTTGTCGGAAAGTGGTCGAAGGATTCAAATGGGGAGGAGAAGGAGAAGTTCTGGGACAATCCCGTGACCCGGAATCGGGTCTTTTTCCTTCTGGCGGCCCTGTGCGCGATGTCTTTTCTCTTGCCCAGATTGGGTTTCCTTTTAACCTCCATCCTGATTACCGTCATGATGATTCGTGTGATTGAAAAGAAAAAATGGACGACCATCCTTGCCGTTTCTCTGGCGTCTTGTTTGACCATTTATTTGCTGTTCCAGTTTCTCATGCAGATTCGTCTGCCTAAGGGTTTCCTGGGATTCTGATTGAGGTACGGGCGGATATGTTTGAAAATTTGGTAATGGGTTTTGGGGTTGTTCTGACCCCAGAGAATCTATTCTACTGCTTCCTCGGTTGTCTGGTCGGCACCCTGGTCGGCGTGCTTCCGGGCATCGGACCGATGGCGGCCTTGTCGTTGTTGCTGCCGGTGACGTTCAAGATCCCCCCTGCGGCTTCCATCATCATGCTTTCCGGAATCTTTTATGGGTCCATGTATGGAGGTTCAACGACCTCCATCCTGGTCAACATTCCCGGGGAGGCGGCATCCGTCGTCACTTGTCTGGATGGCCACCAGATGGCGAAGCAGGGCCGGGCGGGCGCCGCTCTGGGCATTGCGGCTATCGGCTCTTTCATTGCCGGCACGATCAGCGCGATCGGTCTGAATTTTTTCTCCCCCATCCTCGTGGCGGTGGCGCTGAAATTTGGACCGCCGGAGTATTTCGGCGTGATGACCCTGGGATTTGTCGTGACGATGTTCATGGTGGGCGGCTCCATGTTGAAAGCCCTGTTGATGGTCGCATTCGGACTGTTTGTCTCTACGGTCGGGATAGACATCGTCAACGGGATGGAGCGGTTTACCTTCGGATTTACCAACATGACAAACGGATTCGACATGGTGGCGATCATCATGGGCATGTTTGGCATCTCCGAAGTCTTCATGAACATGGAGCAGGTCTTTGAACGGCAAATATTCGCTAAAATAAAAGGGATTTTCCCGACGATGCAGGATTGGATCGTTTCGGCCGTTCCAATCATCCGCGGCACGATTGTCGGTTTCGTTATCGGGATTCTGCCCGGCGGAGGACCGGTGACCGCCGCCTTCATTTCCTATGCCGTTGAAAAGGGAGCCTCCAAACACCCGGAGAAGTTCGGTACGGGCGTCATTGAGGGTGTCGCCGGTCCGGAAGCGGCCAACAATGCCGCCGTCGCCGGATCAATGATTCCGATGCTGTCCCTGGGACTGCCATGCAACGCAGTGACGGCGCTGATGATGGGCGCTCTCATCATTCATGGGGTTCAGCCGGGACCGATGCTCATGATCCAGCACCCGGACATCTTCTGGGGAGTGATTGCCAGTTTATATATAGGAAATATCATGCTCCTGGTCCTGAACCTGCCTTTGGTCGGCATCTGGGTTCAGTTTCTCAGAATTCCTTATTGGGCTCTTTTCCCGATCATACTCTTGCTCTGCATCATCGGAACCTATTCGACCAATACGAACATCTTCGATGTCTGGGTGATGATCGGATTCGGTCTTCTGGGATATCTGTTGCGGAAACGAAACTACGAGCTGGCCCCCTTCATATTAGCGGTTATTCTGGGACCCCTCTTTGAGCAATCCCTTCGGCAATCGCTGATCATGTCGCATCAAAATCCCATGATCTTTCTGACCAGTCCGATTTCAGCGAGCCTGCTTGGGATTTCCTTAATTCTGTTGGTGCTTTTCTTTGTAAGTGTATGGAGAAAAGGGGAAAAGGCGCAACTATTCGAAGCACCTAAGGAGTAGAGAGCAAACTGCTCTATGTATGAACCGGAGGCAGAAAAATGAGGAATTTGAAGTTTTTGTTTACTCCCATTCGCATTGCCGCAATGGAGGTTAAGAATCGGATCGTAATGTCTGCCATGAGCACCAACCTTGGTTCTCCCCAGGGCTATGTGACACCCGTCTTGATTCAATACTTTGCCGCCCGCGCCCGTGGAGGCGTCGGGCTGATTATAACCGGAGATGTCGGGATCGACCCCAAAGGCAGATATCAAATGAGGAGCTTAGGCTTGTATGATGATCAATTTATCCCGGCCTGGAAAGAGTTGACGCGGGAGGTCCATAGCCATGGCGCCAAGATCGCGCCTCAACTCATTCATCCAAGCTTTAATGCCCATTCATCCCTCAATGGAGTTCAGCCCGTAGCCGCCTCTCCGATTGCCTCCCGTCGTTTTCGGGAGCTTCCCCGGGAATTGAGGGTGGAAGAGATTGAAATAATCATTGAGGAATTTGTTACCGCGGCGCGCAGGGCTCAGGAGGCCGGATGCGACGCCGTGCAAATTCATTGCGCTCACTCCCATCACCTTTTGGGCAGCTTTCTTTCCCCCCTGCATAACAAGAGGACTGATGAATATGGAGGGGATATCCACGGACGACTCAAGCTACCTTTGGAGGTCATTCGGCGCATCCGGGCAAAGGTCGGACCGGGATTCCCGATTCTGGTCCGCATCTCGGGCGCTGAATTTGAACCGGGAGGCAGGACCCTGGAAGAAACCCAATATATTGCCCCTTTCTTCGTAGAGGCCGGGGCCGATGCCCTTAATATTTCGGGAGGAACCACAAACATCGGGAGTGTCGCTCCACCCATGGGTTCTCCAGCGGGCATCTATGCCCCCTTGGCAGCGGCGATCAAAGAAGTGGTAAAGATCCCCATCATCTCCGTGGGTCGTATTCTTACCCCCTGGGTTGCCGAAGATATTTTATCTTCCGGCAAGGCGGACATGGTGGCTATGGGCCGAGCGCTCCTGGCCGATGCGGAATTTCCTCGAAAGGCGGCGGCCGGAAACTGGGAAGACATCACTCCATGCGTGGGGGATCTACACTGTCTGATGAGTCTTTACAGCGATAAAACGATCGCCTGCATGGTGAATGCCGCCGCAGGCCGGGAAGAGGAAATGGCCCTGATTCCGGCGAAAGAACGAAAGAAGATCTTGGTGGTCGGGGGAGGTCCGGGCGGTCTGGAGGCAGCCAGGATCGCCGCTTTACGGGGGCATAAGGTCACCCTCATGGAAAAGTCGACAAAGCTGGGGGGACAACTCTTGGCGGCTGCTTTTCCCCCAACCAAGCAGGAGTTCTCCTGCCTTGTTAAATACCTTGCCGGCCAGGCCTGCAAATCCGGAGTGAAAGTCGAGTTGAATAAAGAAGTCACACCGAATGTCATAGATGAGTTTCACCCGGACGCCGTTATTATTGCCACGGGAGGTCTTCCCCAGATTCCTCCCAAATTCTGCGGAATCAATCGAAAAAACATCGTCAACAGCTGGGATGTGCTTATCGGTAAAGTCCTTCCCGGCCAGAAGATACTGGTCATCGGAGGTGGCGCCACCGGTTGCGAAACCGCTGACTTTCTGGCTCATCCCGTGGATGATTTAAGCCCTAAGGGAAACCGCGTAACGATCATGGAAATGCTCGATAATGTCTGCCTGGACGATCTCAGCCCGAGGAGGAGTGCGCTTATCCTGCGTTTACGGCAGAAAGGGGTAAAAATTATTACTCAGGCCACGGTTACGGAAATTCTGGAGGATGGAGTCACCTACATCCACAACAATACGACCAAGAGTCTTCGCGGCTTCGATACGATAGTGCTCGCCACCGGAACAAGGTCAAATAATCTTCTTATGGAGGAGATCAAGGGGAAATCCATTCCCGCTTATATTGTCGGTGATGCCAAAGATCCCCGCAATGCGGTACAAGCCATCGCCGAGGGCGCGGAGATCGGCCGCAAAATTTAAATCCCGGCCTGCTGACAGGTTGTTGAAAATCGACCCTCTGCAGCCGCTGCGTTGATCGAAAAAACAAAACGCCTTGCCGGATTTCGGGTCGGCAAGGCGTTGGTCATTGGCGAGCGTTCCTTAGGAGCGCTGAACGTCGATTGCGACCGATTCCGGCCGGGGCGGCCAGTCGTTAAAACGTCCCGGGGTACTTGCCGCCGTCGATCAGGGTTCTGGCCGGTGATGAAGCCGGCCTGTGCGCTGCAAAGATAGGCGCAGTATTTGCCCAACTCGGCGGGATCGCCAAACCGGCCCGCGGCGACCTGGGCGGTCCGGATGGTCCGCATCTCCTCGTAGGTTCGGTTCTGGAGTTTGGCCATCGCCCGCGTGCTGGACTTGTGACGCTCGGTTTCGAAATCCCCGGGAAGCAGGTTGTTGATGGTCACGTTGTGTCTGGCCACCTCGCGGGCAACCCCGGCGACGAAGCCGGTCAGGCCGGACCGGGCGCCGTTCGAGAGCCCGAGAATGCTGATCGGGGCCTTCACCGCGCTCGAGGTGATGTTCACGATGCGACCGAACTTGCGGGCGATCATACCATCCACCGTGTCCTTGATCATGAATACGGCCGCCAGCATGTTGCCGTTGAGCGCCGCGATCCAGGCGTCACGATTCCAATCGCGGAAGTTGCCGGTGGGCGGTCCGCCCGAGTTGTTGACCACGATGTCGGGCTCCGGGCAGGCCTTGAGCGCCGCGGCCCGCCCCTCGTCGGTGGTGATGTCCACCGCGACCGGTGTCACCTTGACGCCTGTGGCGGCGCGGATCTCCTCGGCTGCGGCCTCGATATTGGCAAGCGTGCGGGCGACGATCGTCACGTCGACACCCTCGCGGGCCAGCGACATCGCGCACGCCTTGCCCAACCCGGCACTTGCCCCCCCGATAATCGCCTTTCTTCCGGCAATTCCAAAATCCATATCTCTTCTCTTCCTCCTTCTTCTTAAGCAATGCCTACCGGGCATTGTACGTTGGTCATATATCCTATAGGATTTTGACAGTCAAGATCCCGGTGCGGTCGCGGCGGCTGCAAAAAGGCACAGGCGCATCCGGCCCCGCTGAAACGGCTTGCGCATTGCCTCCGGATCGGGCATAAGAAGTATTTTGATGGAGGGGTGAACCGACAGATCGTGCGGACGCGTACTGCATTTTTAAATTATAATTCATAGAGGGAGTCATGGCAAAAATCAAGGTAGCAAATCCCGTCGTCGAGATGGACGGCGATGAAATGACCCGGATCATCTGGGCCAGAATCAAGGAGAAACTGATTTACCCGCATCTCGACATCGACCTGAAGTATTACGATCTCGGCATCCTGAACCGCGACGTCACCCGGGATCAGGTCACTGTCGATGCCGCCCATGCGACCAAGGAATACGGCGTCGCAGTCAAGTGCGCGACCATCACCCACGACGAAAGCCGCCTCAGGGAATTCGGCTCTCCCGAAATGCTGCCCAGTCCGAACGGCACCATCCGCAATATCCTGGACGGCACTATCTTCCGTGAGCCGATCGTCTGCAGAAACGTGCCGCGGCCGATTCCCCATTGGGACAAACCGGTCGTCGTGGCGCGCCACGCCTTCGGCGACCAGTACCGCGCCAGCGAAATCCTCTACCCCGGCAAGGGGACACTGAGGCTGACCTTTGTGCCGGAAGACGGCGGCCCGATGATCGAGAAAGAGGTATACAAAGCGGAAGGCTCCGGCGTGGTCATGGCGATGTACAATACCGACGAGTCGATCAGCGGCTTCGCTCGCGCCTGCTTCACCTACGGCCTGGCGCGCCGATACCCGGTCTATCTCTCGACCAAGAACACGATCCTCAAGGTCTACGACGGCCGCTTCAAAAACCTGTTCCAGGAGATCTTCGACGCCGAGTTTGCCGACAAATTCAAGGCCGCCGGCCTCACCTACATGCACCGCCTGATCGACGACATGGTCGCCTGCAACCTCAAATGGAGCGGCGGTTACCTCTGGGCGTGCAAGAACTACGACGGCGACGTGCAATCCGATGCCCTGGCCCAGGGCTACGGATCGCTCGGCCTGATGACCTCCGTGCTGATGAGCCCGGATTGCAAGGCCTTCGAAGCCGAGGCCGCGCACGGCACCGTGACCCGCCACTACCGCAACCACCAGGCCGGCAGGGAGACCTCGACCAACCCGATCGCCTCGATCTTCGCCTGGACGCGCGGCCTGAACCGCCGCGGCGAGCTGGACGGCACGCCCGATCTGGTCCGCTTCGCCGACACCCTAGAGCGGGTCTGCATCGAATCGGTCGAAGCCGGCCATATGACCCGGGACCTGGCGGTCATGATCGGCGGCGGTCAGGCATGGGAAACCACCAGCCAGTTTCTCGACACGCTCGACCGAGAACTCCGGCGCCGCCTGGGATAAGCTTCCCGGTATCCAGAAGTCTTCAGGTTGGGGATTCCTTCTCAGGCGGTAGAAGCGCCTCGATGAGCGCGATGACTGGAGGCAGCTCCGTGAGAACGGTATGCCAGACCGCGCCGACGTCGAGACGGAAATACTCCGCCACAAGACGGTTGTTGCCCATCGCCGTCAATTCGCGCCAGGGAATCTCAGGATGGCTCTCCCGCAGGAAGGGGGAAAGCCGGCGGGTCAGGGAACCGATCGCAATCAGCCTCCCCTCCACGGCATCCTGGTGGAGGGGGCTTACATCGAACTCTTCCCGCGTCATCCCGGAAACGTACAGCCGCGCGCGCCTTGCCGCGATCAGGATGTCCAGCAGGATCCCATCATCCCGCTGCATGGATGACCACCTTCGTCGTGAGGATATGCCGGCGTTTGATGTGATTTTCGCTTCGTTCCACAGCCTTTTCCGCCACCAGATCGACCGGCCGCCCGAAGATCGTCTCCAACTCCTCCCGCATCCGGGCGAACGCAAGGAGGCCGTACTCCTTTCCGGGGTCAAAACGGACGAGGAGGTCGATGTCGCTCTCCGGCCGGAAATCCCCCCGGAGGGCGGAGCCAAAGAGGGAAAGCTCCGCAACCCCCCACTTTCCGCAGAAGGCCGCGATCTCATCGCGGGGGATCTCGATCTCCGGATTGAAGTTCCCCGCCCACAGGGCAGGGCTTCCCGGCAAGGAAGCGGTCTGGCGGGGCTTACGGGTTGCGCCCCCGGTCATCGTTTCCCCTCTGCGGCCAGGATCGCCGCCAGCTCCTGCGGATCGGTCACCGGCCGCCGGCAGGAAAAGTTTTGGCAGACGTAGGCGGCGGCCCGGCCGCCGATCGCCCCCATCTCCCGCGTGAACGGTGCGAGCTCCGCGATTTCCGGCGCCGTCTCCCCCGCGGGACGAAGCAGCAGGACCGGCCGCGGCGAGCGGCAGCGGCGCACGACCTCGATCATCTCCCGGGTATCCAGAGCCTCCCGACGGCCCGTGACCACCACCTCGCAGGAGGGGGCCGCCAGCATCTCCAGCGCAACCAGCCACTGGGCATGGGCGGACGGGAACCGCCGGACGGATTCGGCGAAGGCGCGGCACAACGCCGCCGCCTCTTCCTCCAGACGGGGGTCGCCGGTCATCCTCCCCAGGTGGATCAGGTTCATCAGCGTCACGGCGTTTCCCGAGGGGACGGCCCCGTCGTGGCTTTCTTTAAGCCGGACGAGGAGTTCCTCGCCGTCGTCCGGCGTAAAGAAGAAACCGCCCTCCGGATCACGGAAACGGTCCGTCAAAATCCGTTGAAGTTCGAGCGCCGTCCGCAGGTCGCCCGCGGCAAACCCCGCCTCGTAGAGCTCGATTGCCCCCCAGACCATGAAGGCGTAATCGTCGAGGTTTCCCGTCACGGCCGGTTCGCCGCCGCACCAGCGGTGGAGAAGCCGGCCGTCCGGGGTTTGCATCCGCGTCCGGACGAAGTCGGCGGCTACACGGGCCGCAGCGAGATACCGGGGTTCCTCCAGTACGCAGGCCGCCCGGGCCAGGGCCGCGATCATCAGGCCGTTCCAGTCCGCGAGGATCTTTTCGTCCCGCCGGGGGCGGACCCTTCCGGCACGGGCGGCCAGGAGCTTTCGACGAACGTTATCCAGGCGCCGCCGGAGCTCCTCCCCGGAAATCCCATACCCTTCGGCGGCCTCCTCCTCCGAATCGGCAAGGTGGAGGATGTTCAGGCCCATCCGCTTCCCCGTCACGGGGTCGGTGAAATTTCCCCCCTCCTCAAGGCCGAAGATCTCCACTGCAAAGCAAGCCTCCTCCGGATCGAGGAGGCGGCGGATCTCATCCATCCCCCAGAGGTAGAAACGCCCCTCCTCCCCCTCGCTGTCGGCGTCCTCGGCGGCGTAAAATCCCCCTTCGGGCGCGTGCAGGTCGCGCAGCACGTATTCCAGGACCTCCCGCGCGGTCCGGGTGTGCTCCCTGTCGCTACTGTCGCTACCCGCTTGAAAGGCCTCCGTGGCCGCCAGCGCGCAGAGGGCCTGGTCGTAGAGCATCTTCTCGAAGTGGGGAACGAGCCATTGCCGGTCGGTGCTGTAGCGGTGGAAACCGTAGCCAAGCTGATCGAAGATCCCGCCCCGGCGCATCGTCCGGAGGGTCTTCCCCGCCATCCGTATCGCCTCTTCCCCGCCGGTCCTCTCCCCGTGCCGGAGCAGGAAGAGCAGTTGATGGGGCATCGGGAACTTCGGGGCGGCGCCGAATCCGCCGAACTCCTCATCGAACTGTCCCTGAAGTTCCGCAAAGGCCTCGGAGAGGGTCTCCGCACCAGGGGTCTCCCCTTGCTCGGAGACTGGTTGCCGCAGGACGGATACGGTCTTGGCCGCCGCCTCTTCGATCCGTTCACGTTCCGTCCGCCAGAGTCTGCCGATCTGCGGGATCAGCTCGATGAGCCCCGTTTTCCCCCACCGGTTCCCCTTCGGAATATAGGTGGCCGCGAAGAAGGGGCGCCGCTCCGGCGTCATGACAACGGTCAGCGGCCATCCCCCGCCCCCGGTCATCATCTGGCAGACCCGCATGTAGATCCCGTCGATATCCGGCCTCTCCTCACGATCCACCTTGACGCAGACGAAGGCCTCGTTGAGGAGGGAGGCCGTCTCCTCATCTTCAAAGGATTCGTGGGCCATGACATGGCACCAGTGGCAGGTGGAGTAGCCGATCGACAGGAAGACGGGCTTGTCCTCCCGTTTCGCCCGGGCAAAAGCCTCCTCCCCCCAGGGATACCAGTCCACGGGATTTTCGGCATGCTGGAGGAGGTAGGGGCTCTTTTCGTGCTTCAAACGGTTCAGGGCTCCCGGGATCATCGCATTTTTCCTCCGGGGCGTTACAGGGTCGCCGTCAAGCGGGATATGCCTTCCGTCAGATTTCCGTGGAGGTGGATCCGGATTGCGCGGCGTCCCGCGTTGAGCAGGGCCTGACGGTCGCCGAGAACCTGGGCCTGTTTCAGGATGCCGAACGTGAGGGAGGATTCCGGCCGCCCGAGTTCATCGGGGATCGGCGCATCCCGGGGATCGTCCGCCGTGAACTGGATGAACAGGCCGTACCCGGCGTCCCCCTTGTGGAGCTGCCCCGTCGAGTGGAGGAAGCGGGGTCCGTAGCCTACGGTCGTAACGAGCCGGAAACGGTCCCGGATCCGCATCCGGAGGCGCTGCAGGGCCTCGTCCATCCCCGGAGAGGGAATCAGATATGCCTGGAGCGCGGCATACGCACCCGGTTTCGCCTGCGCGAGAAACGCCGCCAGCGCCTCCTCCGGCGTTCCCGCCGGGACGTCGCCGTAGACGGAGAAGCCGGCCCCCGTAATCGAAGGCAACTCCGCCGGCATTCCACCCTTCTCCCGGTACTCCGCGATCATCTTCCGGGCAAGAATCTTCGCCGCCTCCACATCCGGCTGGTCGAAGGGGTTGATCGCCAGCCGCCAGGCCGCAACCGCCGTGGCCATCTCCCAGAAAAAGCACTGGCCGCCCAGGTCAAAAGGATCGGTAAGCTCGATGTCGATCACGGGATGGCCGGCCCCGGCCAGCGCGGTCAGTTCTTCCTCCCCGATGAGATCCCCGGCCAGCCGGATCGCACAGAAGAGGCGGTCGTCGCGGTAAACCGAAGGCGCCCAGATCCGCTCCCCCACGACCGGCAGGATCCCCTCCCCCTCCTTCCCCAGGCTTTCCGCGAGGAGCTGCTCCACCCAGTCGCCGAAGGCGGCCAGCGGCGGCGAAAAGAGGAATGTGAGCTTGTCGCGCCCCTGCGCCGCAAGCTCCCCGAGGAGCGCCCCGAGGACGGACCCGTTCATCTGCGTGCCGGAAAATTCAACGGCCGCGGCCGCCGCGGCCCGCTCCAGAAATCGCTTCACATTCATACCGATCAGCGCCGCCGGGACGAGTCCGAAGCAGGAGAGGGCCGAATAGCGCCCGCCGATCTCCGGGTCGTTGAGGAAGGTATGGCGGAAGCGGTTCACATGGGCGAGATCCGCCAGGGCGCTCCCGGGATCGGTGATCGCCAGAAAGTGTTTCCCCGCCTCTTCCGCCCCAAGCTTCTCCGCAACGAGGTTGTAAAAATACCTCATGAAGGAGAAGGTCTCGACCGTACCGCCCGATTTCGTGGAGACGATGAAGAGCGTCCGGCGAAGGTCGAGGCCTTCCGCGCGGGCAAGGACCGCCCCGGGATCCGTGCTGTCCAGGACGGCGAGGTCGAGGAAGCCTTCGGCCTTACCGAAGACCTTCCGGAAGACCTCGGGCGCGAGGCTGGAGCCGCCCATCCCGAGAAGAAGGGCGAAGTTGAAGCCGTCGGCGCGAATCCCATCGACGGCGGTTGCAATCTCAGCGAGCCGACCTTGCATCGCCTGCGGGCTGTCGAGCCAGCCGAGGCGGTTTGCGATCTCAACGGGCTCGGGCTTCCATACGGCATGGTCCTTCCGCCGGATCCGTTCCACGACCCGCCCGGCCGCCAGAGCCTTGCGGGCCTCCTCCGCCGCCGCCCGGCATGATCCCGGACGAAACGTCAGTGATGTCGTCATGACCCTTCCCTCCCATTGATGAAAAACAAGGAGCGGTTCTTATGGACAGCTCCCTGTCTCTTTACTTTCCCGAGGCCGGGTGTCGGCCTTCGAGAGGGACACATTGGAGATTTTTCGGGCTACATGCCGCCGTAGCGCAGCGCCCGCCGGGAAAATTGTCTGAGCGCTAAGCGCGAGTTTTTTCCCGGCAGCGAAGCGAGGACATGCATGGTCGAAAAATGTCCAGTGTCCCGGCGAAGCGCCAAGCCCGGGCAAAAGTTGGAGCTGTCCCTCCTTTTGCTACCTCCCCAGGAGACGCCGCGCCGCCGCCGCGACCGCTTCCGCGGTCACCCCGAATTTTTCATAGATGGTCTGGTACGGGGCGCTCGCACCGAACCGGTCGATCCCCACGACGGCCCCCGTGATACCGACGTAATGCTCCCACCCCAGGCGGACCCCCGCCTCGACGGCGACCCTCGCACCCACGTCGGGCGGGAGGACTTGATCCCGGTACATCTTCGGCTGGCGGTCGAAGAGCTCCCAGCTCGGAAGCGAGACGACGCGGACACGGACCCCCTCCGCGGCAAGCGTTTTTCCCGCCGCGAGGGCGAGCGGAACTTCCGACCCCGTCCCAATCAGGATCGCCTCCGGCGCCCCCTCCCCCGACTCCCAGAAGACGTATCCCCCTTTCCGGAGACCGTCCGCCGGACCGACCGTCGAACGGTCCGCAACGGGCAGGTTCTGGCGGGTGAAGATGAGGGCGGTTGGACCGATCCCGTTTTTGATCGCCATGCGCCAGGCCTCGACCGTCTCGTTGGCATCCGCCGGGCGGATGACCGTCAGGTTGGGAATTACCCGCAGGCTCATCAGTTGCTCGACGGGCTGGTGGGTCGGGCCGTCCTCGCCGACGCCGATGCTGTCGTGGGTGAAGATGTAGATCACCTGAAGGCCCATCAGGGCGGCCAGCCGGATCGACGGCCGCATGTAGTCGGCGAAGGTGAAAAAGGTCCCGGTGAAGGGGAGGATTCCCCCGTGCATCGCCATCCCGCCCGCAATCGCGGCCATCGCGTGCTCCCGGACGCCGAAATGGATATTCCGGCCGCCGTAGCCCCACTCCCCGCCGCAGGCCCCTTCCCGGCAGGCGGGCCCCTCGCCCGGCTTCTGGAAATCACCCATCCCTTTGAGCCAGGAGAAAGTAGAAGGGTTCAGATCGGCCGCGCCGCCCATCAGTTCCGGGATCGCATTCCCGAGGGCCTGGAGGACGGCCTCGGACGTCTTGCGCGTCGCCACGTCCTTCGTCCCCGGGCCGTATACGGGAAGCGCCTTCTCCCAGCCGGCCGGGAGCTCGCCCCTCATGACCCGTTCGAATTCAGCGGCCGCCTCCGGATAGGCGGCGGCGTAGTTCCGGAAGGCCTCCTTCCATGATTCCTCTCTTTTCGCGCTTGCGGCCGCGGCCTGCCGGAAGAAACCAAGCGCCTCATCCGGGACGAAGAACGGGGGATCGACCGGCCATCCCAAGTTCTCCTTGGCCGCCTTCAACTCCTCCGCCCCGAGAGGGGAACCGTGGGCCGCGCTGGTATTCTGCTTCTTGGGCGCCCCGAAGCCGATCGTCGTTTGGAGACGGATGAGCGAAGGTTTCGCAGTCTCTGCCGCCGCCAAGGCAAGCGCCCTGTCGACCGCCGTCGTGTCGTTGCCGTCCTGAACCGCAATCACCTGCCAACCGGAGGCGGCAAACCGCTGGTCGATGTCCTCCGTGAAGCACAGCGAGGTGGCCCCCGACAGGGAGATCCTGTTGTCGTCGTACAGGAGGGTCAGCTTCCCTAAGCCCAGGTGGCCGGCCAGCGCGCAGGCCTCGGCGGAGAGCCCCTCCATGAGATCGCCGTCGCTCGCGAAGACGTAGGTCCGGTGATGCACAACCGGGTGGTCGGGCCGGTTGAACCGGGCCGCGAGATGGGCCTCCGCGATCGCCATCCCGACCGCCGCGGCCAGACCCTGGCCGAGGGGACCCGTGGTCATCTCCGCACCCGCAGGATGCCGGCGTTCCGGATGGCCGGGCGTTTTGCTCCCCCACTGGCGGAAGGCCTTCAGGTCATCCAGGGAGAGGTCGTAGCCGGAGAGGTACAGGAGGGTATAGAGGAGCATCGAGGCGTGCCCGGCGGACAGCACAAAGCGGTCCCGGTCGGGCCAGAGCGGATCGGCCGGGTTGTGCTTCAGGCGCCGCGTCCAGAGGGTGAAGGCCGCGGCAGCAGCCCCCATCGGCATGCCGGGATGGCCGGACTTGGCCTTTTCAATGGCGTCCGCCGCCAGAAACCGGATCGTGTTGATGCACTTTTCCTCCAAAGACATACGGTCGCTCATGTTGCGCCTCCTTATGCACCTAAGTTCTATATGGGGCACCTTACATCAAGACTTCCCGTTAGACAAGGATATTGGTTCGTGTCCATTATTTCGATTGACTTTGGACAAAAACATCTCTAAAATTTCGTTCAACTCAACCGTGACGAGCCCGTAAAAAGTCTAACAATGAGACCTTTGAAGATCATGATCCCTGCCCAAGCACAGCGAATAAAGCACCAGGAGGAATGGTTATGATTATAGGATGCTTCCGTCATCTGTTTTTGTTTTCTATCGCTTTTATCGCCATTTGGTTCGCGTTTCCAACCCCTCCTGCCGTCGCGCAATCGTCTGCGCCATCCGGTCTGACTCCGGCGCAGTCCGTCGATTCTGACATGGATCTCAGAGATCCGAAACTGGATGTCAACCAAAAAGCTTTCGAAAAGCTCGGTAAAATGAGCCCCAACCAGATGGAGGCGATCGACAGCAAACTTTCCGAGGCGTTGATCCTGTACTACGACGGGAAGTACGGCCAGGCCCTTCCCATTTTCAATGCCATTGCCTCGGAAGTTGAAACGATGGACATCATGTGGTGGATCGGAACGAGCGCCATGAAATCCGGGGAGCTCAACCTTGCAGCGAAAAAGTTCCAGGAGATGTTGGCCGTCAACCCCGGCCTTCAGCGGGTAAGGCTGGATCTGGCGGCTGTCTATTTCCAGCTTGGGCGCTATGAAGAGGCCAGACATGAGCTTGAAGCGGTAAAGGCCACCCGCCCGCCTGACCCGGTGCTGAAGAACATTGACCAGCTCCTTGCCGCTATCACGGAAGCGACCCGCAAATATTCCTGGAATGTTCGCTTTTCCCAGGGCATCCAGTATGACAGCAATGTCAGCGCGGGTCCGGACAACCAGCAACTTAATGTTTTGGGGGGGATACTGACCCTTGCGGATGAAAACAGGAAAATCGACGATTACGCTTCCATCACCAATCTGGGAGCCAATTTTCTGTATCACATGGACAGAGGGAAGGGGCTCATGTGGAACACAGGCCTTGATTTTTACCAGGCCCTGTATTTTGATCACACCCGATACAATTATCGGCTGATCGACATCAATACGGGCCCCTGGTGGGCGGGTCGCCAGGACATCCTGAAGATTCCTGTGGGCTTCTCCTACCAGGATTATGGCAACACCCGGCTGTCGAATATTATTCACATCGATCCCAGTTATGAGCACTTTTTCTCCCCCTATTTCGGCCTGAAAGGGTCGCTCCGGTATGCGAAAGAGTCATTTTACAACAACGACAATGATCCCCTGAACAATAATACATGGCGTTATGAAATCACACCGAGCATTTACCTGGCGAATCGCCAGCATATCATTTCACTCATCGGCGGATTCGAGAAGTCCGACGCGGATCAAAGGAGATTCTCTTATGACGGGCCTTACATGGGCGTCTCCTATTTTACGAGATTCCCCACCCAGACGGAAGTTTATCTGAGATACCTGTGGTCGCAAAAAGAATACAAGGAAAAGCCCCTGCCGCTGCTTTATGATGATGCTCGTACGGACAGGCGGCAGATGATCACGGCCGTCGTCAGTCAGGGATTTTACAACCATTTCTTTGCATCCTTTGCCTTTAACTATATCCACAATGATTCCAGCATAGAGCTTTACGGATATGACAAGGAAACATACACCTTGAGAGCTTTGCATAACTCCGGTTTTCCCCGGCCCATTCATCGCTGGCCTCCTTCGGGCCAATGCCGTCTGGGAGAGCCCGCCGAATTTTTCGGGTGAGTAATTCGTATAAAAATTGCATGGAAAATTTCACGACAAATCA